>CAMZBS010000005.1 GCA_947304695.1 uncultured Prevotella sp. | reverse complement strand
TTGTCCAGCGCGGGTGACTTCGACTTGTCTACGATCACCTTTCTGCCTTTGCGAACCAATTGTGAAATTGTAGGCATAATTAATTTTACTTTTTTTGTTTATATGTTATTTTGTTTGTATTCAACGAGTTATCGTACGGCCACAATGAGCCGTTTCGGGCTGCAAAGGTACATATTTTCCCCGAACTGACCTAATATATATAAGTAGAAACCCACAGGAGCCTGCTTGATTTAAGAAAAAATAACGTTCATTTTCTTAAATTAAACAGTAAAATAGAAAAACGCAGGAGCAAAGAGCACTTGTTCCTTGCTCCTGCACATATTGGTCAAGCCTCTCCTCCGCCCACATTAAAGGGTGCAATCGTGCTACCGGGCTGGGGCTGGTTGGGCAGTTTAATCGGGCCGAAAGTGCGCTCATAGCGCCCTATGTTCTCTTCAAGTGCCAGCATGAGCCGCTTGGCATGCTCAGGTGCCAGGATTACGCGGCTCTTCACGTTGGCCTTGGGCAGTCCAGGCAATGCGCGGGCGAAGTCTATGATGAAATCACTGCTGCTATGGGTGATGATGGCAAAGTTGGCATATTCGCCCTGGGCCACTTCGGGTGGCAGTTCTATCTGCAGTCCCTGCTGCTGTTTGTTGTCGTTCATTGCTAAAATCGTTTTTGTTAAATTTCGAGTCACAAAGGTAGTGTTTTTTCCCGAAATGTGCAAATTATCGGGGCGAATTATTTTCGCCTGATAGCTGAGGCTCAGTTGATGATTAACTGAGCCTCAGTTGCAACATAATTGAGGCTCAGTTGCAGAACAACTGAGCCTCTGTTGTAATCGACTGAAATACAAATATTTAGAAAACAATAGACCTTTCGTTTTAACAGGGTACGATTCTTCTATTTGAATACACCGAAGAGATTCTCACGCTCGAATATTTCCATGACCTGCTGCTCAACGGGGGTGCGCAGCACCGTCTCGTTGTTGTGCCAGAACGTGGCGTCGTAGCCCTGTTGACGGATGTTCTTGTGCAGGTTGCCGTAGAACTTCATCTCCTCGCCATGGCCCAGCTTGCGGTCGCCCACATTGAAGAGAATGGAACGTGTGACTATCTGCTTGTCGGCAAACACATGGCTCTCGTCGACGAAGACCGACTGCACCTCAAGGAAGCCACGCTCCTCGGTCATGTTGACCACGAAGCTGAACTCCGTGGGGAAGACCCCTGCCACGACCACAGGCACGCTGTCTTTCATAGCCAATTCACGGTGAAGGATGCGGGTGTTGCGGCCCACGCCCTCCATCTTGCGCAGACAGCAGGTTTGCTCGTCAATGTAGAGCGTCACGTCGAGAATGCTCTGGCGAATCTCGGGCTTGGGCGTGAAATGGATGGCAAAGAGGCGGTTCTCATTGCTGTCGCGAATCACCTCATAGTCCACGTCGTAGTAATGCAAATAGTTGCGCGAAAGCGGAAGCACATCCACAAAGCCGGGCAACTCCCTCGACTTCGATGCCACCTCTATCTCAGAAAAGGTATAGAAGTTGCCATAGAAAGAGAAATGGTTCACGCTGTCGTCCTGAATACCGGCAAAACGGCCCGTAATCAGTTCCAGATCGCGAAGCCAGGCTGCCGACCGGCCGGTAAGGAAGGCTTCGGCAAACTCATAGCATGTGGTGTCGGCAAAGGCAATCTGACGGTAGAAGAAGCTTGATGTCTTCTTCTTGAACTTCTGCAACTGTCGCAGTGTCTCCTTGGTGGTCTTGCGTATGATGGGGCCGATGGGGTTCACGGTAACCTCCTGCAGTCCCATCTCCATAGCCTCAAGCCCTACCCTTCCGCCAAGACAGGCGGCCCTGACACGCTGCGGCTTGTAGCCCACGTAAGAGATATTGAGCACGTCGGCAGAGTCAGCATTGATAAGAAAGCGGCCCTCGGCGTTGCTGATGGTCGACGACACCTTATTTATATATATACTGGCAAATGGCAGGGGCTGGCCGTTGCGGGCATCGACCACAATGGCTTCGAACGTGCCTTGCTGGCCACGTGCTGCCAGAGCAAGCAGCAGGAAGAGAAGAGTTGACAGTTGTTTCATCGCGGATAGTCTTGGTATTCACTTTCAATCAGTGTCTTATCGCTCAGCCGCATGGGCACACAGCGCAGTTGGCTCTTCGTGCCGTCGTCGCCACCGGCCACATAGCGGCCCTGAGCGCGGTAGCGGTGCTTCTGGTAGGTGAAGTTCATAGAGAACTGAAACGATGTGGCAGCACCTTTCCCGAAGTCGTAGTGCAGGCGGCTGGGCTTCACCGGTTCGCGGTGCAGACTGCCCCGTCGGGTGATGTAAGCCTTTTGCAGCCTGACCTCGGGCTTGGGACTGGCAGAATAGCTCAGCGACACGTTGAGGAACACCGAGTCGTTGATGGCGGTCTGCCAGCTCACGGTCTGCGCCCCTACAGGCCCGACCGATGCCCACAACAGGAGTATGACGATCGTCAGCTGTT
Source organism: uncultured Prevotella sp. (assembly GCA_947304695.1). The sequence goes on along the minus strand of CAMZBS010000005.1, from coordinate 44,939 downwards.
TCATCGTTGCGTCGTGATAGGTTGTCCGCTTGCCGTGATTCCCTCGGCCGAAACGGCCAGACGGCGGCTGAAGCCATTGTTGAAGAACGTGATGTGGGCACTGCCGTCGGCATCGGTACTCATCTGCGGATTCCAGTAAACGGTGCGCCGGTAGTCGGTCTCCTCAGGTTCGGGCTCCCAGTCATAGTCAGGATGGAAGAACTCGGCTGGCTCCGTGAGGCCCTGGAAGTTGATACGGAAGCCTAGGAAGTCGGGCAGCGGATGGTCGTTGGAGTAGGTGTTGCCCGTTGTGAAGTTGAAGATCGACGTCAGCGGATGGTCGTTGTTCGTAGCAAGCTCCAGGCTGTAGGAGAACACCGTCTCATGGTAGCGGCCGGCCTGATGGGTCAGTCGGCGGTTGTCGGGGTCGGCATAGAGCTGCATTGTCTCGAAGTTCTCGTTCACGGGGAAGAAGTGCATGTTCACTGGCAGCATTTCCTTACTGCCCGTTGCCGTGGTGTAAGTCTTGTAGTTTCCAACACTGTCCACATCCACGTATGTACAATTCATGCCATCGAGGCCAAACACATAGAGCAGTTCGGCCAAACGGGCATAGTGGGGTTTGACATCCAAGGCGCGCTCATTATAATTGGCTTCCGAAGCAATGCTTCGAAGAGCTATGCTGGAATATTGGGAGGTATTGAACTCACGATCCATCTCACGGGCATCTTCCAGCATCATCATATTAATATCATCGTAAGACGTGTTTTGAGGCGCACCGGCGTATGGGTCGTTCTCGCGGTACTTGAAGTCACTGATGTCGCCGAAGATGTTCGACAGCCAGGCCATCATGTCCCTTACGTCCATCACGCACACAGGGTCTACATCGCGGAAGTCGCTCCAGCGGCGGCGTGTTTTCTTCTGCACTTCGGGCAGCACATAGGTGCGGCTCACGGCATCATAGTAGATCATCCGGTTGCTGCTGCTCTCCTTGGGAACAGCCATGAACCCGTAACGGAACATGTCGCGGTCTATAGGGTCGGCCAGTGCAGCCGTCTCGTAATAATCGTAGTTCTTGGGCAGGGGCGAATACTGGTTGAGCGGCTCAATGCGCTTGCCCAACAGGTAACGGGGGCGGCGTATGGTGTTCCAGCGGAAGTTATGGGCCGCGATGCCACCGTCCTCCAGTCCCAGGGCTTCGATGCTTTCCTTGTTGATGACCATGGCCATGCGGCCCTTGCCGTAGAACGGAATCATGTTCAGGCGGAAGCAGCCTGTCGAGTCCACCTTGGCTTCGCCCGTCAGGATGAGTTGCGGTTTCACTTCATTTTCATGGAAGATGCCGCCAGGACTGATGGTAAGCTGTATGGATGGGTTGGTCGTCACAGTGTCGCCGTCGATATACAGTTCGGAGTAGATCCAGGTGGGCTTCTTGTTCTGCAGTTTCCAGAAACGACGCGACTCGTAGCTCTTGTCGTCCCACAAACGGCCTGCAAAGGTCAGTCCGCGCTCTATGGCCAGCATGGGTTCAAAGTCGCTGCCGCTCATCATCTGTTCATAGTCGTAGCGCGTCCAGCCCTGCACCATGAGCAGCACGTCGAGTGCGCCCCTGTGTTCCGGGTCGTCCTTCTCAAAGAAATACTCAGGATGGGGAATGAAGCCCTTCACCTCCGATGCCAGCAGCAAGTAGGAAAGCACTGTGGCGTCGGAATAGGTTTCCTCGCGGGTGTCGTTGTCGGTCACGGCAATTGAAAAGTCGTGCTTTGCCTGCACGGGCCGTCCTGCCGTGTCAACGAGCTGGCAAAGCAGGTCCACCTGTTCATACGGGTTCAGCGTGTCGGCTGGAAGCGTGGTCTTCAGGCGGTAGCCGTTCATGTCATGGTTGTTGACAAACACCAGGCGCTGGGCAAGCACCTGTCCCTTGGTCGTGAAAAGCGTCACCACGTTGACACCCGTCTGGAGCGAACGGCTGTCAATAATCACCTCAGTCTGTAACTGGCTTTGCAGGTCGAGCACGTCGAAGTAGAGTGTCTTGCCACGTGAAGTGACACTGAGTCCCACCTCCATTCCTTCAGTCGAGGTGTTGCGAGCCACCATCGTTTTGAGCTGGCTGCCACGGTTGAAGACGCTGAGCGAATAGCCTTTCTTTTTCGGCTGGGGCAGATTGAAACGGTAGTCATGGCCATGGTAGGTCACTTTCAGTTGTAAACCGTCGGTCAGCACCTCGGTGTCGAGCGAATCGGCTGTGACCGAGAAGGCACCACGTCCGGCATAGTCGGTCTTGAAATAGCCAATGCTGTCGCCACGGCGTATCAGCGCACCGGCCACGTTGAGCGTGCGCCCATCGGCATTGTGGGCCTGGAAAGCTATGCGTGTGGGAATGTCGCGGACGATGTTGCCGCCTTCGGGATAGAAATCAATCTTCAAACGGTCCTTGACAGGATCGACCATTGAGGCTGTAGCCTTCGACGGGTGGGGAATACGCCGACGCGAATACTGGCCGCTGTCCACCTGTTCGTAGATGGGGAACACACGCGAAAAGACACCGGCATTGCCTTCCAGATAGCGCTGCAGGCGCTCACCGTAATGACGCTTGGAATCTCTTCCGCGCAGCCGGTCCCAGCCATGTGGATCGCCGGTACAGAAGTTCAGCATCCAGGCCGTATAGGCACGCACCTCGTAGAATCCGGCATTCAGTGTGTCCTTCAGGTGGAACGAGCCATGGGCCTGACCGTTCTCAATGACCAGTTTCTGGGTTTCAACAGGATAACCGATGGGGTTCAGCAGCTCCACGTAGAGTATGCGGCTCAGGTCTGTGTGGTGAAGATTGTCGCCTCGCACCACGTATGCCTTGTACCAGATGTCCTCGTTCTTATAATAAGAGGTGTTGTCAAAGTGCAAGTAGACACGTTCCTGGGGGAACTGCTGTGAGAAACGCTCGAAATTGACCTGGCATTGCATCAGCAGTGAGTCGGCATCGTCGGCCTGGACATGCAAGACTGCAAGCCCTAAGAGAATCCAGAGATTAAATAGTCTTTTCATACGTTTTAAGTTTTTATCCGATGCAAAGATACAAAGAAAAGGCTCACTTGCAGCATTTCTCACTTCACATCTGCTTCACAACCGCTTCACTTCTGCTTCACCACGTCCTTTTTCAACAGGCGGTCTGCCGGACGTCTTGGTTATAGTCTATGGTTTCTCCACCTGCGGGAAGAGTCGCAGGAACCGGTTCAGTTCCTCAGCCGTGCCTTCACGGTCAAACATTTTCTGGAACAGTCGCTTGCGCAGGTTGGTAATGGCCTGCTGGGTGCGGCATAGAAGATTGGCAATCTGCTGATTGGTCAGCTCCAGCTTCAGCAACTGGCACACCTGCATCTCCTGTGGTTTCATCTTGGGATAAAGTCGCAGAAGCTGTTCCGTGAAATGATCGGCATGCTCATCCAGGAAGGATGCTATCTTGTCCCAACCCTCATCGTCAATCGACTCGTCAGCCAGCAAACGGCGATAGAGGGATGTGTTACGAAATTCTTCAACCAGCATCTCCTGCTGTGAACGGGCTTCATGACGGCGCTGTCGCTGTCGTTCCTCCTGAGCCCGCTTCATGTGTTCTATCCGCCTGCGAACATAAAACAGAAGTGCTGCCACTACCACAATGGCCACCAACACAACCAGTGCTACGGTCAGTTGTAGTCGGCGGTTCTCGCGCTCTACACTGAGTTGGTTGGCCAGCGAAGCAATCAGATGGCCGTTTTCCTGCTGCATCTGGTGCTTGGACGAATCGACCAGCACAGCACACTCCATCGAAAGTTCGTAAGCCTCAGCCCAGTCCTGCTGTTCACTGGCCAGCTCGGCCAGGAACATGGCTGCCGAAGCTCTGGCCTCAACATGGTTGGTCTCCATTGTCCTGCGGAAATAGAAACGTGCAGAATCTGTAATGCCCAATGCCTCATAGGCTCTGGCCATTACCAAGCAAGAAGGTCCAGAAGTGCAGTCCACAGAAAGTCTGCCAATGAGTTGGCGCACCTGATCCACCTGTCCTTCCTGCATCAATAAAGAGATATATTCGGGATAAACATAGCCACGAAGCGAGTCGGCACCAGCCTGATTGATGAGCTCGTCGGCCTTGGCAAAACAGGCCAATGCTGCATCTACGTTACCCGTGGCACGCACCAGCCTTCCGGCATCGCGGCGGCTCATCACCATCTGAACCGTATCGCCCAGCTGTTCGGCCAGTGCATAGCTTTTGTCGAAGCAGTCGGATGCTTTCTGCATGTCGCCCTGCTTCATATAGAGGTGGCCCAACTTGTTGGTGGCCAAAGCCACATAGTCCTTATCGTCGCCAGCCTCAATTGCCTGTTGGTAGGCACGCATGGCATCGGCCGTCAGCTGTTGGTCTGAAAAAGCCTGGGCCTGCTCATAATGAGCCCGCGCGCCTCTTCGTGAGCAGCCCGCCAACAACAGGACTGCCCCCATATATATAATAAGGTGTAAAACAATTCGTTTTTTGTCCAACATACAAAAAGCGATTATTTAAAATGGAGGCAGAACCAACCTTACAGTTCTGCCTCCGTCAGAAGGTTTACGCGATAATTAGAGGTTGGGGTTGATTTCGTTCCACTTGCTTATTTCAGGAACAATGCCCAACGTCACCAGCTCGTCGCGCATCTTGCACAGATGCTCATAGCTGGCATCCAGCTTGGCATTCTCCTCAGCAGTGCCCTGGGGAACCTCGAAAGTAACACCATTCTTGTCAAACTTGGTGTTCATGGCCATCATAATGTGGTCATACTTGTCGGTCTTCACATAAGTACCCACGGGGAAGCGGAACGGCTCACCACCCATTGCGGCACGAATCATCTCAACACTCAGATAAGAAGGGCTCTGGAACGAAGAACGGCCACGCAGTTTGATGATGGCAGCACCACCCTTGGTTACGTCAGTCTTCATCTGCTCCCATTCCTCAGCAGGGAACTCGGCAGTGCCAATAATGTCGGTCAGTTTACGGCCCTTAATCGTGACATGACTGCCAAAGACAGCCATCTGCTCACCATGACCACCGTAAGTGGCACAGCCCTTGATCTCACTCTGCAGCACACCAAACTTCTTGGCTAGTGCGCTCTGCAAACGAGTGGTGTCAAGACCTGCAAGGGTTGTCACCTGCCCAGGTTTCAGACCACTGTAAAGCAGAGTGACCAGACCAGTGAGGTCAGCAGGGTTGAAGATAATCACCACGTGCTTCACATCAGGACAGTACTTCTTGATGTTCATGCCCAGTTCCTCAGCAATCTTGCAGTTGCCAGCCAGCAGATCCTCACGTGTCATTCCCTCCTTACGCGGAGCACCACCTGACGAAATGATGTACTTGGCATCACGGAAAGCCTCTTCGGCATCGGTGGTGGCAGTGATTGTTGCCTCGTCGAAGCCGCTCTGACGCATTTCCTCAGCCACACCTTCGGGTGAGAACACATCATAAAGACACAGGTTGTTGGTGAGGCCCATCATCAGGGCGCTCTGAGCCATGTTTGAACCAATCATGCCAGCTGCGCCGACAATGACCAGTTTCTCGTTAGTCAAAAATGCCATAGTTTTGTATAAAATTTAAAATTGATATAGGTTCTTAGCCGCAAAATTAGAGAAAAAAAGTGAGACGACCGAAATTCGAGGGCATTTTAATTGTTATTTTATATAAAAAGGTGTATCTTTGCAAAGTTGAAATAGCAAAATGTTTATTCTTTTCACTGAAATACAACTAAAAACGACTTTCATGTTCCAGAAAATCATCTGCATTGCAGCCACATTTCTACTGTTGACTGCCTGTCAAAAAGCTACGACATCCCAAACGGAAGGTGAGGAGGAACTCACGGTTCCGCCATGCGTTGTCAGTTCTCCACCCGATTCACTCCACTTAGACAAATTCTACAGCAAATACGTTGATGTGAACGGACTCCCGCTCATTTCATCATGGCGTGTGCCCGACTCCTGTTTCGTAGCAGCCCACCGCACGCTCTATGCCATGACTAGCATGCTGGCACCTGAAATCATCGAAGCCATGAAGAAAGCCAATGCACGGGTGGCCATCATGGCCCGCTACGAAGGAACCACAGACCTGCCAGAGCACCACTATCTGATTAATGACACAGCCCTGAACTGGGATCTGAGAGCCCGTGGACTGGGTGGTACCATCGAAGAGCCGCTCACCAGCTGTGCCGAAGAGAACATACTGGCCTACCAAATAGACAAGTATCATGCAGAAGATATTCTCATCCATGAGTTTGCACATGCCATTCACTGCATTGGCATCATCCAGGTAGACAGCACCTTCGACGACCGATTGCAGAAACTATATGAACAGGCTAAGGCAAGGGGCATCCTAGCCGGTACGTACAGGGAAACGGACAGGATGGAATATTTTGCAGAAGGCGTGCAAGACTGGTTTAACGTCAATGCTGAGATGCCCCACACCGACGGCAAACACAACTGGTGCAACACAAGGGAAGAGTTACAGGTGTTCGATCCTGACTTGTACAACCTGATTGCCGAGTTCTTCCCAAAGACCCAATTGCAGATCAGCAAACATGCTAAAGTAAACCAATACACGAAACCATGACTTTCAAAAAAGACACGTATATCCGTCGCCGTGCCCAGCTGAAGAGAGCGTTGGGCAGCGGACTGTTGTTGTTTCTTGGCAACGACGAGACAGGCATGAACTATGCCGACAACACCTACCAGTTCCGTCAGGACAGCACCTTTCTCTATTTCTTCGGACTCGACTATGCCGGTCTGGCCGCCGTTATCGACATTGATGCTGACCGCGAAGTGGTGTTCGGCAACGACCTGACCATCGATGACATTGTGTGGACAGGACTTCAGCCAAGCATTGCTGAAAAAAGTCAAGCTGCTGGTATCAGAGATACCCTTCCCCTAACAGACCTGAAAGGCTATCTGGACAAAGCACGTGCCAAAGGCCAGCCCATTCATTTCCTTCCCCCTTATCGCGGCGACCACAGCGTATGGCTGTGGGAACTGCTTGGCATCGAACCCGCTGCACAGACGGCACAAGCCTCCATACCGTTCATTAAAGCCATCGTGGACCAGCGCAACCACAAAAGCGACGAGGAGATTGGCTTTATTGAAGAGTCGGTAGACTTGAGTACAGAGATGCACCTGGCTGCCTACCGCACAGTGAGGCCTGGCATCCATGAGTCGGAAGTGGCTGCTGCCGTTGAAGAAGTAGCTTGCCGTCATGGCAACGCACTGGCATTTCCAACCATTGCCACCGTGCAGGGGCAAGTGCTTCACAATCACGGCTTCATTCATGAACTGAACGAAGGTGACATCTTTCTGCTAGATGCCGGGGCTGAAACACGCATGCACTATGCTGGCGACCTGTCTTCCTCAATGCCTGTCGGCGAACGGTTCACAGAACAGCAGGCCGAAGTCTATGAGATTCATCTGGCCAGTTTCCAGGCTGCCGTCGACCAGTTGAAACCCGGTGTACCGTTCCGTGAAGCCCATCTTGCTGCTGCCACAAAGATTGCCGAGGGCATGAAAGGACTGGGGCTTATGAAAGGCGACCCCGCAGAAGCAGCACAGACAGGTGCTTACGCCATGTTCTTCCCCTGCGGACTGGGCCATATGGTGGGCCTCGACGTTCACGACATGGAGAATCTTGGTGAACAGTATGTAGGCTATGCCGAAGGACAAGTCAAGAGCAAACAATTCGGTTTCAAGTCGTTGCGACTAGCCAGGCCACTCGAACCGGGATTTGTCTTCACCATAGAACCTGGCATTTATTTCATTCCCGAACTCATGGACCGATGGGAATCCGAACATCTGTTCACCGATTTCATTTGCTATGACAAGCTCAAGGCGTGGCGCAACTTCACTGGTCTGCGCAACGAGTTGAACTATGTCATGACGCCTACTGGAGCACGTCTGCTGGGCACCATCAAAAAGCCAATGACCATCGAAGAAGTCTATGCCGCAAAGAGCGGTAAGACACTGGAACATTCCTTACTTAAATAAGAAACTATTATTCAGATGAACTACAGCATCAAACATCCTGAGAATCTTGGCGGCATGAACGACCGCATCAAACGGCTGCGCCAACAGAGTCTCGACACCCCAACCACGTTAAGCATTGAGCGGGCGCTCATTGAGACCGCTTTCTACAAAGAGCATTTCGGCACCCTGTCCACACCGGTGCTGCGTGCCCGTAACTTCTATGAGATTTGCAAGAAAAAGACCATCTACATTGGTGATGACGAACTGATTGTAGGCGAGCGTGGTCCCAAGCCCAAAGCCGTTCCCACGTTTCCCGAACTGACTTGTCACTCAGTGGAAGACCTTCACACGCTTGATACCCGCGAACTACAGAGCTACCACATTGCACAGGCCGACATCGACACCTACGAACGTGAAGTGATTCCATATTGGAAGGGAAAGACCCAGCGCGAGCGCATCTTCAACCATGTGTCGAAGGAATGGGAAGAAGCCTACCATGCCGGAGTCTTCACCGAATTCATGGAGCAGCGTGCAGCCGGTCACACGGCCATGGACGGCAAGATGTACCACGAAGGCCTTCTCGATGTGAAGGCCCGTATTGAGAAAAAGATTGCCAGTCTTGACTATATCAATGACCCCGAAGCCACCGACAAGCAACAGGAGCTGGAGGCTATGGTCATCTCGTGCGACGCTGCTATTCTCTTTGCAGAGCGTCATGCCGAACTGGCTACAGAAATGGCAGCCAAGGAAACACGGCCACAGCGGAAGAAAGAACTTGAAAAGATTGCCGACGTGTGTCGCCACGTACCGGCTCATGCCCCACGCGATTTGTGGGAAGCCATACAGATGTACTGGTTCGTACACTTAGGAACTGTGACCGAACTGAACGGATGGGACTCGATGAACCCTGGCCATATTGACCAGCACCTGTGGCCTTTCTACCAGCAGGGACTGGCCGACGGCAGTCTCACGCGTGAACAGGCCAAGGAACTGCTGTGCTGTCTCTGGATCAAGTTCAACAACCAGCCTGCACCGCCCAAGGTCGGAGTGACGGCCTTGGAATCGGGTACTTACAACGACTTTACAAATATAAACATCGGTGGCGTAGACCGCAATGGCAACAGCGGCACAAACGAACTGTCGTTTATGATTCTTGAGATTCAAGAGGAACTGCACGAGTTACAACCCGGACTCTCCATTCACATTGCCCAGAACACACCCGACGACTTCCTGCTTGAAGGCATACGTGTCATCCGCCAGGGCCACGGTTATCCCAGCATTTTCAATCCCGACACCTACGTCGAGGAGCTGGTACGCCAGGGCAAGAGCCTTGAAGATGCCCGCGAAGGCGGCTGTTCCGGCTGCATCGAGGTGGGTGCTTTCGGCAAGGAAGCCTATCTGCTGACCGGTTACCTGAACACACCGAAGATTCTGGAAATAACCCTGAACAACGGCATCGACCCCGAAAGCGGTAAGCAGTTAGGACTGACCACAGGCGACCCACGCCAGTTCAAGACCTTCGACGAGCTTTATGAAGCCTGGCACCGGCAGATGATTTACTTCGTCAATCTGAAACTCAGCGTCAACAACTACATCGAACGCATGTTCTCGCTCTATGCCCCTGCCACCTTCCTCAGCCTTTACATTGACGACTGCATAGAGAAAGGCAAAGACTACTACAGTGGAGGTGCCCGTTACAACACCACTTACATACAATGTACGGGCCTTGGCACCATCACCGACTGCTTCACCACGCTGAAAAAGCATGTGTTCGAAGACCATAGGTACACCTTGGACGAGATTCTCGTAGCCTGCAAGAACAACTGGGAAGGCAGTGAGAAGATGCGCCAATACATCCGCAACCACACGCCCTTCTTCGGCAACGACGATGCCTACGCCGACCAGATTGCCGTACAGGTCTACGACGACTTGGTGCGAGCCATTGAAGGACGCCCCAACACTCGAGGCGGAAAGACCCACCTGAACATGCTCTCCACCACTTGTCACAACTACTTCGGTTCCGTTTGCGGAGCCACGCCCAATGGTCGTTTTGCCCATTTTGCCATTAGTGACGGCACCTCACCAGCCCACGGTTCCGACAGTCACGGCCCCACGGCAGTGGTGAAGTCATTAGGCAAGCTCGACCAGACCAAGAGCGGCGGCACTTTGCTCAACGTGCGCTTTGTACCGTCGCTGCTCAAGCGCGAGGAAGACCAGCGCAAGCTGGGCAGTCTGGTACGCACCTACTTCAAGCTGGGCGGTCATCACATTCAGTTCAACATTGTCGATACCGACACCCTGCATGATGCCCAGCTGCACCCCGAAGACTACCGCGACCTGCTTGTTCGCGTGGCTGGCTACTCCGATTATTTCAACGACATGACCGAGCAGTTGCAGAACGAAATCATTGCCAGAACCCAGAATGACGAACTGTAACGTCTTCGACATCAAGCGCTACGCCATCAACGACGGGCCGGGCATCCGTACTACCATTTTCCTGAAAGGGTGCCCGTTCCGTTGTGTGTGGTGTCACAATCCCGAAGGATGGCAGCCCCAGCAACAGTTACTCTACAAAAAGACCAAGTGCATCGGATGCCAGACCTGCGTTGACGTGTGCCCACAGCATGCCCTGCAACTGACTTCAGAAGGCATCCGTCACACCGAAAATCCCTGCACGCTCTGTGGTCAGTGTACCGACGAGTGTCCCACCACAGCCTTAGAGATATGTGGCCGTGAGTGGTCTGTCGAGCAACTGATGGCCGAGATTGAAAAAGAACGCGACGTGATGCAGGACAGCGGTGGCGGTGTGACGCTCTGCGGTGGCGAGCCACTCATGCATGCCGAATATGTCCTGATGCTGCTTCGCGAACTGGGGCAGAGAGGATTCCACCGCACTGTCGACACCACGCTCCATGCTCCCTGGCACATTGTGGAGCAGGTGGCCGCGAACTGTGAATTGTGGCTGGTGGACCTGAAACTGATGGACGCTGAAAAGCACCGTCGCTTCACGGGTGTAGACAACAGCCTGATTCTTCAGAACATTGAGCAACTGGCCCGTTTGGGTGCCGACTTCTTCATCCGCATTCCGCTCATTGAGGGCATCAATGCCGACGAAGAAAACATCCGGCAGACCGCACAGTTCCTGACTTCCCTGCCCTGGCAACGCCGCACGGTGAACCTCCTGCCCTATCACGATGTGGGCAAGGACAAGCACCGCCGCATGTGGAGCACCTACAATCCCGACGACTTCAGCATGGCCACGCCCACCGATGAAACCGTCCAACGCTGTACCCACCTACTTGAGACCGCCGGTCTTCATGTCATCATCGGTGGCTGACTTCCTTTTCCCAACCCATCACTCATCACTTTTCACTCATCACTTCCCATGACCAAATTAGAACAATTGCGCGAACTCATGCAGCGCGAGCACCTCAGTGCATTCATCTTCCCCAGTACTGACCCCCACCAGAGCGAATACGTGGCCGACCACTGGAAAGGCCGCGAATGGATCAGCGGCTTCAACGGCTCAGCCGGAACGGCTGTGGTCACCATGACCGGCGCAGCCCTATGGACTGACTCACGCTATTTCCTGGCTGCCGAAGAGCAGCTGAAGGGCACTGGATTCCAGCTGATGAAGCTGAAGATAGAAGGTACACCCACCATTGCCGAGTGGCTGGGCCAGCAGCTCAGCACCACACAAAGCCCCGAAGTGGGCATCGACGGCATGCTCTGCTCGGCCAGCGAAGCCGAACAGCTCATTCAGGAGCTGCGCCATCAGGGCGGCATCACACTGCGCACCAACCTCGACCCCCTGCGACTGCTGTGGCGCGACCGCCCTGCCCTGCCCGACACGCCCATTGAGATTCAGCCTCTGGAGCTGGCCGGTGAACCTTGCAGTTCAAAGATACAGCGCATACGCAAGGCTCTGAGGCAGCAGCATGCCGACGGCATGCTCGTCAGTGCCCTCGACGACATTGCCTGGACACTGAACCTTCGCGGCCAGGACGTACACTGCACACCCGTCTTCGTCGGCTACCTGCTCATCTCCTCCACCAACGTCACGCTTTTCACAGACCAGAAGAAGGTCACACCTGAAGTGCGCCAGTACCTAAGCGACAACCACATCGGAATCGACGACTACCAGAACGTGGCTAAAGGACTCAAGGACTACTTTGAACAGAACATCTTGATGGATCCTGCCGAGACGAGCTTCACCCTGATGAAAGCCCCCGCACGTGACATCGTGCGTGGCACTTCGCCCATTCCGGCCATGAAAATCATGAAGAACGAAGCCGAGATACGCGGCTACCACGACGCCATGACACGCGACGGTGTGGCTATGGTGCGCTTTCTGATGTGGCTGGAACAGCACACCGAAGGCGAGACAGAAATCAGCATTGACCGCAAGCTCACCGAACTGCGGGCCCAGCAACCGCGCTACCGCGACCTTTCATTCGACACCATTGCCGGCTATGAGACCCACGGTGCCATCGTTCACTACGAAGCCACGTCCGAGACTGACATCCCCCTGCATGCCCGTGGCCTGTTGCTGCTCGACAGCGGAGCACAGTATCAGGACGGCACCACCGACATCACCCGCACCATTGCACTGGGTCCCATCACCGATGAGCAACGCCACGTCTACACACTGGTGCTGAAAGGCCACATACAGCTGGCACGGTCCGTCTTCCCCGAAGGCACGGCCGGAACACAGCTCGACGTGCTGGCCCGCCAGTTCATGTGGCGCGAAGGCATAAACTACCTGCACGGCACAGGTCACGGCGTAGGATCCTACCTCAGCGTACACGAAGGCCCCCACCAGTTCCGCATGGAGTGGAAGCCCCAGCCGCTGCTGCCCGGCATGACCGTTACCGACGAGCCCGGCATCTACCTGCCTGGTCGTTTTGGCGTACGCATTGAGAACACCATGCTCATCGTACCCGCCTTTGAGTCTGAGTTCGGCCGCTACCTACGCCTGGAACCGCTCACACTGTGCCCCATCGATTGCCGTCCCATAGATGTTGCAATGCTCTCGGCCGACGAACTCCAGTGGCTCAACGACTACCATGCCATGGTCTGCGAGCGGCTCAGTCCCCACCTCACTGCCGAAGAGCAGCAATGGCTGCGCAAAAACACGGCTCCAATCGCCTGATTTCATCATCAAATAACTGAGCCTCACCTGCGATGCAAGTGAGGCTCAGTTGTGAGACAACTAAGGCTCAGTTAGCACGCAACTGAGCCTTAGTTATTCGTTAGTCCTGAATGAGGCATTCGCCAGTCATGTCACTGGGCTGTTCCAAGCCCATGATATGCAGGATTGAGGGGGCCACATCGGCCAGTCTGCCGTCCTTCACAGTGGCACTGTTGTTGTCGGTCACATAGATGAAGGGCACGGGATTCAGCGAGTGAGCCGTGTTGGGGGTACCGTCGGCATTGATGGCATTATCGGCATTGCCGTGGTCGGCAATGATGATAGCCTCATAGTCGTTCTTCTTGGCCGTCTCAATGACTTCGCGCACGCAGTTGTCTACGGCATGCACAGCCTTGGCAATGGCATTGTAGACACCAGTGTGACCCACCATGTCGCCATTGGCGAAGTTCACTACGATGAAGTCGTACTGCTGGGTGCCAATGGCAGCACAGAGTTTGTCCTTCACCTCGTAGGCGCTCATCTCGGGCTTCAGGTCGTAGGTAGCCACCTTCGGCGATGCCACCAGGATGCGGTCTTCGTTGACATAGGGAGCCTCGCGTCCGCCGTTGAAGAAGAACGTCACGTGAGCATACTTCTCCGTCTCGGCGGTGTGCAGCTGCTTCTTGCCCTGCTGCGAGAGATATTCGCCCAGAGTGTTCTCAACATTCTCTTTGGGGAAGAGGATGTGAACGCCCTTGAAGTTAGCATCATACGGCGTCATGCAGTAGTACTGCAGACCGGGAATGGTCTTCATGCCCTGCTCAGGCATGTCCTGCTGAGTGAGCACAATGGTAAGCTCCTTGGCACGGTCGTTGCGGAAGTTGATGAAGATGACCACGTCGCCTTCCTCGATGCAGCCGTTCACAGAGGCATTGTGGATAGGCTTGATAAACTCGTCGGTCACGCCCTCGTCATAGCTCTCCTGCATGGCCTGCACCATGTCGGTAGCCTGCTTGCCTTCGCCGTTGACCAGCAAGGCATAGCCTTCCTTCACGCGCTCCCAGCGCTTGTCGCGGTCCATGGCGTAGAAGCGGCCCACAATGCTGGCGATGGCAGCCTCATTGGCTGCGCAGACATCCGTCACCTGCTGGATAAAGCCCTTACCACTCTTGGGGTCGGTGTCGCGTCCGTCCATGAAACAATGGACAAAAGTCTGGTTCTTCAGCCCGTAGTGCTTGCCCACCTCAATGAGCTTGAACAAGTGATCGAGGCTGGAGTGTACGCCACCGTCGGAGCAGAGGCCCATCAGGTGCAGCTTCTTGTTGTTCTCCTTAGCGTAGGTATAGGCAGCCTTCACCTGCGGGTTCTCCACAATGGAGCCGTCCTTGCAGGCGCGGTTAATCTTCACCAAGTCCTGATAGACAATGCGTCCGGCACCGATGTTCAGGTGTCCGACCTCCGAGTTGCCCATCTGTCCGTCGGGCAGACCCACATCCTCACCGCTGGCCTGCAACTGTGAGTGGGCCGAAACGGCTGTCAAGTAGTCAAGATACGGAGTGGGCGTGTTGTAAATCACGTCGCCCTTGCCATGCTGTCCGATTCCCCATCCGTCGAGAATCATCAGAAGTGCTTTCTTTGCCATAATTTTCTTAAATATAATAATGTGTTACGTTTCAAGGCGCAAAATTACACATTTTGAGCGAGATGGCCGAAAATGTTCTGTGAAGATTGTATAATTAAGCCTCAGTTGAGGTCTTTTTCTTACAATCCGGCCTCAATCAGCGTGCGCAACTGCTGAATGCCTTGATGATTGATGTCGAGAGCCTCCACCTCGCGCAAGAAGCGTTCGGCACGTTCACTGTCGCCCATGCCGTAGTAACCCAGGGCAAGCATGTACTTGCAGTGGATGAGGTTCTTCGTGTCAAGAGAATCTTCCCAGATGAGCAGGTCGGGCAGGGAAACGGCGAAATAGTCCATGGTGACATGGTCGAACACGTGCTGCTTGCCGTAGTTGATGAGCTTATTGAACAGGCTTCTGGCCTTGTCTTCCCGGCCCAATGCGCGATAGCAAAGTCCTGCATAGAAAATCTTGTCGGGCTTAGCGTCATTGTAGTACATGGCGGCAGCAGGCTCAGTGGGACCAGCCGTACCCTCTTCGTAGCGTCCGAGGAAGTAGAGGAAATCATTGTCCTGGGCACCGTAGAGCTTGCCTTCGCCCAAATGGGGCGGATAAACCAGGCATTCCTCCAGGAGCCGTTTGGCTTCGGCCGACTGCGGATCTTCCTTCAGCAGTCTCTTCGCCAACTCCACCCTGCATATCTGATACTGTGCAGGCACCTTGCCTTCACCGCCTTCCCACGGATGGAACTGGTGGGCATCGAGCTTCTGCATTGCCTCCTCATGGCGGCCCAACTGGTTCAGCAGTGTTATCTCCTCCAGTACAAGGTCATCACGCTGAGCAATGAGTTCAGGATGTTTTTGCAGGAAGTCCAAGCGGAACTGATGAGGTTTCTGCATGCGCTTATACAGCTGGTCAAGTTCCATAAGCAGACGGCTGTCGGTCTCGTCAAGGCTGAAAGCTTTCTCCATGCAGGCCAGGGCCTCGTCTTGGCGGTCCTGCTTATTGAACCGTGCCAAGGCCAGGTTGCGCCAAACGGTGGGGAAGGTCGGGTCAAGCTGTGCCGACTGTTCCCAGTTTTCAATAGCCAGGTCGTACTGCCGCTTGTCGTAATAGAGACAGCCAAGGTAGTAAGGAGCCTTTGGAACGCGGCACTTGGCTGCGCGGAGCGCAATGACATCCTCCAGACGGTTGGGGAAGCAATAAGCCGGGTCTGCTTTTTCTGCCGTTTCAAGTGCTTCTCGCTCGCCACAGAAAGCGAAGAGGTAATACCATGTCATGGGGCTCACAGCCTTCTGAGTGCAGGCCAGATGCCAGATGGCACGGGCCTCGTCAGTGAGTCCTGCCTGCACATAGTCAAGGGCAAGTTCGTCGTAGTTCTGGGCCGATCCGTGCATCAGCTGCTGCATTTCCGACAACACAGCCTCATCTTTCGTCAACAAGTACTTTTCATAGATAATGCCGTAGTTGAAGCGGTCGAGCTTCATCGACTCGCTCATCCATGCTTCACGCTCCGCCGACTGCGCTTCAAGCTTTCGCAACACAGCAGCCTTCAGGGCTCGGGCCTTGTGGTTGCAGCTGTTGAAGATGATACAGCGGTTCAACTCGTCAAGGGCATCGACCCAACGGTTTTGCGACGTGCTGATGCAGGCAGCCTCGAAGTAGCCAGCATCCGCCCAAGCCTTGTTCCATGTCGACTTCCAGAACAGTTCGTAGGCTTCACTGGTATTGCCCTGATACTTAAGGGCAAGGGCCAGATTGAAGATGGGTTCGCCGTCGTAGGGGTTCGGATTGCGTTTCTGCCAGATCTTCACAGCTTTCCTCAAATAGGTCTCTGCCTTGTCGAAACGTCCACGGCGCAAGTACCACAAGCCTGTCTGGCTTAGGCAACGAACATCATTGGGATCACGGCGCAGGGCTTCTTTATAGTAATCGAGAGCCGACCATGTAGCATGGCGATACTGTTCCAAGTGCAAGCCTGTGAGATAGAGCTGGTCGTTGGTCTTTGTTTCTTCAGGCGGCAGGGCAGCCTCAGCAGCATCAGGGATGGGACGGATAACGTCGGGTTCGGCCGTCCACGTCAGTTTACCTACTTTCAGAATCAGGTCGTCAAGCTTTGCTCCTTCCACATTAACAGTCTGTTCAAAGACTTCTTCAGGCGAGAGCATCTCGGCTTGATCATAATACTTCACTCCGTTTTTGTTGCACAGCGTCACCTGCACCGTCTGTTTCGAGGTGGCAAGCACCTTCATGCAAACAGAACTGGCATTACCTTGGCCCCTCGGAATGGGGCTGGGGGTGAGGTTAATGATTAAGTCCTTGTTCGCCTGCTTCACCATTCCAATCTCCCGATAAGGCATGAAATACTGCACGAACTGCTTCTCTTCGTAAGGCATGAGCCAAGTGAAGTCAGGCTGGTTCTCGGTGTAGACACCAGCCATCAGCTCAATGTAGGGGCGGAAACCGGATGCTTCACTCTTCACTCTAAGCTCTTCACTTTCAACTCGATCGGTGAGGTTCCTGTCCCACGCACGGCCAAAGTCGCCATTGCCCCAGGTCCACTGCTTCTTGCCGGGCGATAAATGGTGGCTGGCCACATGAAGCATGCCACCGTGAGTGTCGTTCTCGTAGCCGCCCTCAAAGTCGTACTTGGAGTTCACGGCCATGTAGGAAGTGGGTACCTTGATGTTCTTATAGTTAGAAATATCGACACCAGCCGAATAGTCCATCTTATAATAAGTGCCTGTAGCAATGGGGAAAGAAGATACGGCACGCTTGCCATGGTCGAAGACGGCATTGACATCGGGCGGGAACACACTCTGATAGTCGTCGTTCACCTCCACAGCCGGGTTGGCCCACCACAGGAACGTCTGCGGAAGTGGCGTGCGGTTGCTCACGCGCCCTTGTATCTCCAAGTAGGCACAACCGGGCCGCAGTGTGAAACCGGCAGCACCTTTCTGATGAAACATGCGCTCCATCTCGTTGACCCACACCGTGACGCTGCCATCCACATTGTCAACAATGGTGCAATCCACAGGCATATAGGTCGACGGACGGTGGTGCTGCGGCCAGTTGAACTCAATGCCACCGCTGATCCACGGACCTGCCAAGCCCACCAGTGCCGGCTTAATAACGTGGTTGTAGTACACGAAGTGACGCTGCTTGATCTTGTCATACGCCATCTGTATGCGTCCACCCAGTTCGGGCATGACCATCACTTTGATATATTCGTTCTCCAGAAACACCACGTTCCACTCATGCGGTGTCGGTTCATTGGCTATCGACTCAATGACAGGATAAGGATAAACCACGCCACTCGACCCCTGATACACTCGTTTTTCCAGAAAAATCGGATTTTTCTCTGCCTTCCCCACCTCATAGGTAGGAATGGTCACTGTTTCTCTCCAAGCTTTTACCATAGTTTTTCCGCCCCCAAGTTAGGGGGATGAGGGTCTGAACAAGCGTTCATCAACCCCCGTTAAGTTAATATTATTTTAAAAATTCCATTACTATTTGTGAAGGTCGCTCAGACCTCCAATCCCTTCGTTCCGCTTTGCCGCTTCGCCCATCAAAGAACTTAGGAGGCTGTGAGTTCCTTCTCCAGTTCCTCCAAACTCTTTCCCTTCGTTTCGGGACAACGGTGCCATAAGAAGACAAAGGCAGAGAGGCAGATGGCACTGTAAATCCAGAAAGTTCCGCTACTGCCTAATGCAGCATTCATCGAAGGGAAGGAAAAGGTGAGCGTACAGCAACCTATCCAAAGGGCAAATGTACAGGTGGCCATAGCGACACCACGGATGCGGTTGGGGAAAATCTCAGCCAACAGCGTCCAAGTAACAGGGCCTAAGGTCATGGCATAAACGGAAATAGCCGTCACAACCAAGCAAACCATCATCACCCCCTTCACCTCAAAGAAATAACAGGTGCCAAGCGTCAAATAGATGAGACCCAAGCCTCCGGCACCAATGAGCATCAGTGTGCGACGCCCCCAGCGCTCAATGGTGTAAAGAGCCACAAAGGTGAAAAGCACATTGGCAATGCCCGTGATGACGATGTTGATAAACATGCCGTCGACATCAAATCCGGCACCGACAAAGATTTCCTGTGCATAGTTGAAGATTACGTTCGTTCCGCACCACTGCTGGAATACGGCAATGACAAGACCAAGAATCAAGACATTTCGGACCTCACCCCCAGCCCCATTCCACAGGGAGAGGGGAGATTTCACTTGAATCTGATCACTCACAGCACCCTTTGGAACGGGACTGGAACTGAGTTTTTTCATTTTCAGAAATACCGGACTCTCAGGAATGAAAAAACTCATCACCAGGAACAGTGCTGCCGGTAGTGTCTCGGCCCAGAACATCCAACGCCAGCCCCAAGCCACATCCCACGACAGGTTCTCAGCCACACTGGTGTCACGCGCCAACAGCATGTTGACAATCTGAGCAGCAAGAATGCCCAGTACAATGGTCATCTGGTTCAAGCTCACCATTCGACCACGTATCTCGGTTGGACTCACTTCGGCAATATACATGGGAGCCAATGCACTGGCAACGCCAATGCCAATACCTCCAACGAAACGGGCTATATTAAATAAGGTGAAGTCGCTGAACAGACCCGTGCCGATGGCTGACACCGTGAACAGCACCGCTGAAAGCGTTAGCAACGGCTTTCGGCCATAACGGTCGGCTGCAGCACCTGCCACCATGGCACCCACAAGGCATCCTATTAGAGCCGTGGTCATGGCCACACCCTGAAGCACAGGCGAATCGGAGATAGCGAAATACAGTTCATAAAAAGGCTTGGCACCGCCAATGACCACCCAGTCGTAGCCAAAGAGCAGTCCACCCATGGCCGACACAGCACAGATAAAATAGATGAAAGACTTGCTTTTTCCTTGCATAAATGTATTGGTTCTTAGTTTGTTGACTGCAAAGATAAGGCGTTTTTGCGTAATTCCACCCATTAATTGGCAGAAAAGACTCACATGAAAAGATAATTTTGCACAATTTGCTTGGTCGTTAGCATGAAATGACGTAATTTTGCCGCATTTAAAAGACAACGATATGGCTCTGATTAAATCTTATAAAGGCATGAGTCCCAAATGGGGTCGTGACTGTTACTTCAGTGAAAACGCAACAATCGTAGGCGACGTGACCATGGGCGACGAATGCTCCATCTGGTTCAACGCCGTGGTGCGGGGCGACGTTGCTCCCATCACTATAGGCAACCGCAGCAATGTGCAGGACGGTGCAGTGGTGCATGTGACCAACACCACCGGCCCCACCCATATTGGCAACGACGTGACCATTGGCCACTGTGCCTGTGTGCATGCCTGCACCATTCACGACGGTGCGCTTATCGGGATGAATGCCACTGTGCTTGACAATGCCGAGATTGGCGAAGGTGCCATCATTGCGGGTGGAGCACTGGTGCTTCAAAACACGAAGGTGGGGGCTCACGAATTGTGGGGCGGCGTACCAGCTAAGTTCATAAAAATGGCAAAGAGCGGCATGGCCGAAGCTTTTGCCGCTCATTACGTGGAGTATGCGAAGGAATACAACGAATGATTATTTGTTCTTCTCGTAGTATTCTACTGCCAATTTTACGTTCTTCTTGATGGCATCGCTGGAGATGGTGGCACCCGTACGGCCATCAACTTCAGCAGTCTTGGCCTTCTTAACGGTCATGCCGTTCCACTTCTCAGCCAGATGTTTCTTGGCTGCATTCCAATATTTTGGCGTTTCCTGGTTAGGCAAGAACTCAACCTTCTCAATCTTGTTCTTACGGATATAGACTTTCAAGGGTGTAGGGCCAATGTAACCCATCACATCCTTGCCAATCACGGTGGTGTTTACCACATAGACTCCCTTCTCTTTGGTCATGGTCTGAGAGCCTTTGTCGGCACTGGTCAGTGCGATGGCCGATAGCAGGAGCAAGCCTGCGGAAAGAAACTTCTTCATTGTCGTTTAATCTTTATTTGGTTTATTGAATCGTTGCTACAACATATTCTGAATGAGTGCCGATACGGTATTTACCACCCCAAAGTCCCATGCCAGAACTAACGTAATACAGGGTCTTGCCACGCTGGTAGCGAACGAAAGCGCATTCGTAGATGGATTTGGTAATCCATGAAATGGGCCAGACTTGTCCGTAATGGGTATGTCCGCTGAACTGAAAGTCGACCTGTGCTTTCTCTGCCTGTTCCAAATGATAAGGCTGGTGGTCAAGCAGGATGATGTACTTTGTATGGTCTGCCTGTTCAGACAGATCGCTCAGAAGACGTCGGCGCAGGTTGGTACGGTCGTCACGGCCAATGATGCAAAGGTCGCCCACGGTCACACAGGTGTCGCGCAACAACTGCATGCAGGCATCTCGGTAGAACAGTTCGGCTCTTGGCTCATTGCTGTAATATTCGTGATTACCCAGACAGGCATAGACTGGTGCAGAGATACGGCGCAACTCTTCGGCCATATTCTCTTCAAGCAGCGGTCGCATGCTCATATCAATAACATCACCTGCCACAAGCACTAAGTCAGGATGCTCGTCATTGATCATATCAACCCAGCGTGCCAGTTCACTCCGTGTATTATGGTAACCCAGATGCAGGTCGCTCAGCAACACAAGCTTCACGGGCTTGGCCAATGGCTTCTCAGTATTCAGCAAAAGTTCCTCGCGTACCTTATGATAATAATTAATGTTGCCATACAGGAAGAGCAGGAAGAGCCCCCACACAATAGCTATGGTGACGTAGACGTTCTGATAGAGCAACGTGCGATGGACTATGCCCACAAGACGGAGTACATCGAGCACCAGGAAGATGATTGTGAGATAGAGCAAGACGAAGACCGACGAACTTCCGATATCATAGGCCCAACGTGCAATGCCCAAGGGCATGCGGTCAATAAGGTGGCTCATGTTGCCAAACAGCAACAGGAACGACAACACCAGCAATGCCACAAGTCCACTGCGCCACCAGCCCGACAAAGAAACAAGCGTCCACACATGCCAACCGATATAGACAAGGGCCAACAGGGGCAGCAGTAGGAATAGGATCATCCACATGAACTTCATTATTTCGAAATAATGGGCACAAAATTACTCTATATTTTTGAGATTGCCAAAAAAGTTGTATCTTTGCAACATCAACTAACAATTTTAAACCTATCTGAACAATGAATATTGGTGACAAAGCGCCCGAGATACTGGGCAAAGACGAGAACGGAAAGGAAATCAGACTGAGCGACTTCGCTGGCAGGAAACTGGTTCTCTATTTCTATCCGAAAGACCTCACAAGCGGATGCACAGCAGAGGCTTGCAGTTTCAGAGACCATAAGGAAGAGCTGGACAAAGCTGGCTATGAAGTGGTGGGTGTCAGCGTGGATGACGCTGCAAAACATTTGAAGTTCAAGGAGAAACACGAACTGAATTTTCCACTCATTGCCGACGTTGACAAGACGCTGGTTGAACAGTTCGGCGTGTGGCAGGAGAAATCAATGTACGGTCGTAAATACATGGGTACCGTACGCACCACCTTTATTATTAATGAGGAGGGAGTGATTGAGAACATCATTGGCCCGAAGCAGATAAAGACCAAGATTCACGCTGAGCAAATCTTAGGCTGACAAGCATCACAAGCCCACACTGGACAACACCTTCTGAGTTGCACCAGCCTTGTCTTTCACATACTGACCCGCTTTGTGCCCCGAGTTTTCCAAGAACTGGGAGTCGGCCACGAAGCGGTTCATTAATGTGGCAAAATCCTCTTCGCTACTTATCTCAAAGCCACCACCGGCAGCCTTCAGTTCCTGAGCCTCCTGAAATTTCTGATTGTTAGGACCAAACACCACAGGCGAATCCCACACCGCAGCTTCAAGCACATTGTGAATGCCCACGCCAAAGCCGCCGCCCACGTATGTCACAGTGGCATAACGGTAGATGCTGGAAAGAAGTCCAAAGCAGTCGACAATAAGCACCTTGCCGCCACCGCCTTTCCATGTGTCATGAGCAGACGACAGACTGGTGTAGCGGGTAATGTTCCATCCTTCAAGCTTTTTCTCAATTTGCTGAAGATGGTCTTCACCAATCACATGCGGTGCAATGATGAGCGTCCAGTCACGGTGTTTATTGAAGTAAGCGGCAATGACATCCTCGTCGGGCGGCCATGACGAACCAGCCACGAACACCTTGGGATGCTCCTCGTCAATGCTGATGGGCAACTGCTTTGCCTGTTCCTTAATCTGAAGGACACGGTCAAAACGGGTATCGCCTGTAATGGTGACATTGGTCAGTCCGATGCTGGCCAGCAATTCACGGCTCTTTTCGTTCTGCACATAGAAATGGGTGAAACACTTCAACACACGCCCATACTGCCGGCCATACCAACGGAAGAATATCTGATTCTCACGAAATATGCTGCTGACGCTAAAAACAGGAACATGACGGTGCTTCAGGATGTGCAGATAATTATACCAAAACTCATACTTGATGAAGAAAGCCTGTTCAGGACGCACCAATCTCAGAAAACGACGGGCATTACGGACTGTGTCAAGAGGCAGATAGCAAATAATATCAGCACCCTCATAATTCTTACGAACCTCATATCCTGAGGGTGAGAAGAACGTAAGCAATATCTTATACTCCGGATGGTCACGTCGCAGCTGTTCCATGAGCGGACGTCCCTGTTCGAACTCGCCCAATGAGGCAGCATGGAACCAGACGTAGCGGGCTGTAGGATCAACCTGTTCGCGAAGCACACGAAAGGCATCGCGCTCACCCCGCCACATCTTGCGAACCTTTTCATTGAAACGGCTCACAATGGCCACACCCAAAAGGTAAAGATATATTATGAGATTGTACATCTTATTTTAACACTTCGCACGCACGACGGGTTCGGCGGATGGTCTCTTCCTTACCCAAGAAGGCAGATATATCGAACATGCCGGGACCTTTTCCTTCGCCAACAAGAGCCAGACGCCAGGCGTTCATCACATTGCCCAACTTCAGTTCACGACGCTCAATCCAGGCATGCACTTCCTTTTCCTGATTCTCAAGTGAGAAGTCATCGAGGCTTTCAAGCACCTCACACAGCCCGGTGAGCGTCTGGGCCGAGTCTTCTTTCCAGCGCTTCTTGGCCGTCTTTTCATCGTATGCAGTGGGAGCCTCAAAGAAGAAAGAACACAGGGGCCACAGTTCCTTGACAAACGAGACACGATCCTTCATCATGGCACACACCTGCTCAATGCGCTCCAACGGCTCTGTCACGCCGTGCTCACGACAAACAGGTTCCCAAAGTGCAGCAATCTCAGCAGCCGACTTCTTCAGAATATACTCATGATTGAACCAGATACCCTTCTCATAGGCAAACTTAGCACCAGCCTTTGAGCACTTTGAGATGTCGAATGCCTCAACCAGTTCCTGTAGTGTGAACAGTTCCTGCTCCGTTCCGGGATTCCACCCCAGCAATGCCAGGAAGTTAATGACAGCCTCGGGGAAGTAGCCCTGCTCACGATAGCCGCTGGCCGTGACCTCTCCTGTTTCCTTGTTGGGAATCCAGTCAAGCGGGAACACGGGGAATCCCAGACGGTCACCGTCGCGCTTCGAAAGCTTGCCTTTACCGTCGGGCTTCAGCAACAGCGGCAAATGGGCAAAACGCGGCATGGTGTCTTCCCAACCGAAAGCACGGTAGAGCAACACGTGGAGCGGAGCACTGGGCAACCATTCCTCACCACGGATGACGTGGGTAATCTCCATCAGGTGGTCATCCACAATGTTGGCCAGATGGTAAGTGGGCAGCTCGTCGGCACTCTTGTAAAGCACCTTATCGTCAAGGATGTCGCTCTTCACACGCACCTCGCCACGAATCATGTCGTCGACCAGCACCTCCTGTCCTGCATCAATCTTGATACGCACCACATACTGTTTTCCATCAGCAATGAGCTTCTCCACCTCGTCAGCAGGCAAGGTGAGCGAATTGCGCATCATCGAACGCGTCTTGTTGTCGTACTGGAAGTTCTCTATCTCCTTGCGTTTCTGTTCCAGTTCCTCAGGCGTATCGAAGGCGATATATGCCTTACCGTTGTCGAGCAGCTGTTTCACATACTTCTTATAGATGTCACGCCGTTCGCTTTGCCTGTACGGGCCATAGTTGCCGCCAAAGCTGACGCCCTCGTCGAACTTGATACCCAGCCACTGGAAGGCCTCAATGATATATGCCTCAGCGGCAGGCTCAAAACGAGTGCTGTCAGTATCCTCAATACGGAACACCAAGTCACCTCCATTTTTGCGGGCAAACAAGTAGTTATACAAGGCGGTACGCACGCCGCCGATATGCAAAGGTCCGGTCGGACTGGGTGCAAAACGCACCCTAACTCGTCTTTCTGTCATTTCGTTTTGTTAGAATTTGAGTGCAAAGGTAAAAAATAATTATGAATTATGAACGATGAATCATGAATTATTTTGTATCTTTGCAGTCAAAACGTCAAGAAGATGAGCAATTTCAACTTTAATATAAGCCTTACAGGCCGCGACATTGCCACTCGCATCCTCATTGTACTGGCCACCGTGGCAATTATTGTGTGGTTCATGCCACGTGACACCCGACTGAATTTCAAGATTGAGGAAGGCAAGCCCTGGCTCTATCCCGACCTCACAGCCCCTTTCGATTTCCCCATCTATAAAAGTGAGGCCACACTGGAGGCAGAATATGAGAACGTACTGCGTGAATATGAACCCTACTACATCCTGAACAGAAGGGTGGCCGAAGAGAAGATTCGCGAGTTTCTCCAGAACTACAGCCAGGAAAAGCTGCATCTTCCTGCCGACTACAAGATTATCATTGCCAATCGCCTGCGCAACCTCTACAACCAAGGCATTGTCGACACAAAGGAGCCCTTGGGCGGAGATGCCGACTCTATCCACACCCTGCGTGTAGTGAGTGGAAAGACAGCCATGAGCGTCATGTCGAAGGCCACTCACACGGCGCCTGAAGCCTACGAGTTGCTCATTGGCGACTCCATTTTGCAAAATCACCGCGAAGCACTACAGGATTTGAACCTGAACAGCTACATTGCAGCCAACCTGATCTACGACCGTGAGCGCAGCGAAGCCAGCCGACAAGACCTAATCAGTACAGTGCCCAAGGCCAGCGGAGTTGTACAGCGCGGACAGAAAATCATTGACCGAGGCAGCATTGTCGACGAACAGACATATCTCGTACTGGAATCGTTCCTGCGCGAAAGCGACCGCCAGCATCAGAGTGAGACCCATTTGAGCTCCACTGTCGTGGGCGAGTTGCTCTATGTGCTGCTGCTCATCACCGGCTTCACCATCTTCCTCAGCCTCTATCGGGCCGACTATTTCGACAAGTTCCGCTCAGTGGTCATGCTCTATTCGCTCATCACCATTTTCTCAGTCATGACCTCACTGCTGGTGAGCCACAACCTGCTCCATGTGTTCATCATTCCCTATGCCATGGTTCCCATCTTTGTTCGTGTGTTCATGGACTCACGCACAGCTTTCATTGCCCACACCGTCATGGTGCTCACATGTGCCTGTATGCTCCGGCGTCCACTTGACTTCATAGCCATTGAGATGGTAGCCGGACTCACGGTCATTCTCACCCTGCGCGACCTGTCAAGCCGCTCACAGCTGTTCTGGTCGGCAGCAGTCGTCACGGCCAGCAGCTGCCTGATGAACCTGGCCATCGACCTGATTGCCACCAATAGCATGGCCAACCTCGTCATGAGCGAATACTCTTATCTGATAGCGTGCGGCATCATGCTCTTCTGCTCATACCCCCTGCTCTACATCATTGAGAAGACCTTCGGCTACACCTCGAACATTACGCTCATCGAGCTCAGCGACATGAACAAAGACCTGCTGCGGCGCATGAGCGAGGTGGCACCCGGCACTTTCCAGCACAGCATTCAGGTGGGCAACCTGGCTGCCGAGATAGCCCGTAAGATTGGAGCCAAAGCCCAGTTAGTGAGAACAGGTGCCCTTTACCACGACATCGGAAAGACCGTGAACCCCATCTACTTTACTGAAAACCAGTCGGGCGGCATCAATCCGCACGACCAGCTTTCATGTGTTGAAAGCGCTTCAATGATCATCAGCCACGTGACCGAAGGACTGAAACTGGCCGACAAGTACAACCTGCCCAACGTCATCCGAGACTTCATTGCCACCCATCACGGACAGGGCAAGGCCAAGTACTTCTATGTGAAATGGAAGAACGAGCACCCCGACGAGGACATCGACGACCTGCTTTTCACCTATCCCGGCCCCAACCCCTTTACCAAGGAGCAGGCCGTACTGATGATGGCCGATGCCGTAGAAGCTGCATCACGCTCACTGCCCGACTACACTGAGCAGAGCATCCGCCAACTGGTGAACCGCATCATCGACAGCATGGTCGACGACGGCTACTTCCGCGAGTGCCCCATCACGTTCCGCGACATTGCCTACGCCAAGACAGTACTTATCGAGAAACTCAAAACCATCTACCACACCCGCGTGAGCTACCCTGAACTGAAGAAACAACCCCAATAACACATTACTACAAAACTGCTACTGACATGAAAAGACTATCATTCATCGTCCTTGCTCTCACACTGGTGCTGGCCAAGGCCCTGGCTGGCAACGTGGTGAGCAACGAAGGCGCATGGTGCTGGTTTGCCGACTCGCGCGCACTGCACTACGAAAATGCCAGCGCCACCATCAACGCCACCTACGTGGGCTACATCGACGTGCACGGCAACGTGAAGGCCACGCAGTATGACTGGCTGAAAGGACGCAAGACCGACGTGCTCGTGCGCTCCTACTTCCAGCCCGACGACCACAACAACCCCACCTTCCTGGTGCTGCCCGACGAACGCATCATGATTTTCTACACCCGCCACACCGACGAGCCTTGCATCTGGTATCGCGTGTCGACACGACCGGGCGACATCACGGCACTGGGCGAAGAGAAGCGACTGGCCACACAGAACAACACCACCTACCCGTCGCCCTTCATCCTGAGCGACGACCCGCAGCACATCTACCTGTGCTGGCGCGGCATCAACTGGCACCCCACCATTGCCCGGCTCACCATGCCCGACGCTGCGGACGACTGCCACTTCGACTTCGGCCCCAAGCAGATTGTGCAGAGCACCGGCGCACGCCCCTACGCCAAATACATGAGTAACGGCAAGGACAAGATCTACGTGGCCTACACCACGGGGCATCCCGACAACGAAATGCCCAACTGGCTCTACTTCAACGTGATCGACATCAACAAAGGACAGGGCCCCATCCTGCGCGACCTCAACGGCAAACAGCTCTCTATTATTAATAATGGTGTGTTCAACGTGAACAAGACCGATGCTTATGCCACCAGCCATCCTGCCACCATCGTCGACAAGACGGCCTCGGTGCGCAACTGGGTGTGGCAGATTGCGCTCGACGAGAAGGAGCATCCGGTCATTGCCTACACCCACATAGACGATGCCAAGACCACCCATGACTACTGGCATGCCAACTGGGATGGCACCAAATGGGTGAACACATGGGTGCAGCACGGCGGACATGCCTTCCACCAGAACTGGAACAGCACCGAGAAATGCTACAGCGGCGGCATGGCCCTGGACCCCGACAACACGCACACGCTCTACGTTTCGATGCCGGCCAAGAACGGACAGTACAACAAGGACGGCGTCTACGAAATATGCAAGTACGACATTGCCGACGGCAAAGTGGTTGGCGGCAGCGAGACTTTCGTCACCAGCGAGTCGCAGAAGAACAACATGCGCCCGTTTGTCATACCGGGATCGAAGAACAGCCCCATGCGCGTGACCTGGATGCAGGGCGACTATTACTACTGGATGGTCAACAAGAACTATCCCAAGGGCTACCCCACCGCCATACTCTGCAACTATGACTGGCAGGAACCGCTCACCGCCGAGAGCGAAGAGGCCCGCACCGACTGCATCTGCCTGAACAAGAACAAGACCGTGACCCTGGCCTTCGAACTGAACAAGGAGAAATATGAAGGAACGCTCTTCACCGTGGGCAACGAAGACGATGCCAACGGACGGCTCACCTACGGCATCAACGCCACCGACCAGCGACCCGAGCTCAGTCTCGGAGGCAACGTGTATCGCAGTCAGAACCGCCTGCTCACCAGCGACGACTGGGCCAAGGGCAGCACGGGCACCAGCGGCGACAACCACCCCACGAAGCACTCGACGCTCATCGTCACCCTGACCTACGACGGACAGGTGCTCACCATCTACCGCAATGGACTCGCAGACCAGGTCATAGAGAGCGACAAGGTGCCTGCAGGAACCATCGAAGTTATGGGCGAAACCAGCGCCAATGGCAGCTTGAAGCCCTTCAACCACAAGTGCATTCACCTCTCCGACTACTACGCCTGTGCCTCGCCAATCACCGTGCAACACCTGGTGAAGGGGGCACAAGACGAAATCAAGGCCATCCACAACCAGTCGCTGCCCAAAGAGCTGAAGAACGGCGACTTCGAGGGTGCCTATGCCCCCATGCAGGGCAGCGGCGTGACAGCCGACCGTGCCATCTACCTGCCGGAAGGATGGACCATTGACTATGCTGCGCCCAACGAAAACGACCTGACGGCACTGAAGGCCGGCGACCTGTACTTCAGCAACTTCTTTGCCTCGCGCCCAAAGCCGTCGGCCGACAGCAAGCAGACCTACTGGGTGCGCCAGAACTGGGGCAGCAGCACCATCACGCTGAAGCAGGAAATGCTGCTGCCGGCCGGAAAATACCAGCTCACGGCCAGTGTGTGGAAAAGCGGACTGGGCGGCGATGCCTTCGTGGGCGTGCAACAGCAAGACGGCCCCACCATCACTGCCCCGTCAATGGAAAACAAGGAGGCGTGGCAGCAGGCAAGTCTGGTCTTTGAGAGCGACGGAACGAGTTCAACCACCGTGGCCCTCACGGCCATGCACAACTATAACGGCACGGAGAAAATCATTGGCTTCGACAACGTGAAGCTCACGCTCGATGCCAACAGCGCCATACAGGCGGTGGAGAACAACCTGCCGCACAACCATGCCACATTCGACCTGCAAGGCAGACGCCTTACAGGCAACACGCATCAAAAGGGACTGTACATCCAAGACGGGAAGAAACTTCTTGCCAAATAGAACCGAAAAAAGCCCTCCCCCACCCTGTTTTTTGCACAAACGAAACTGCATTTGTGCAAGAAAAGGAGTAAAATAATTGCACAAAACTGCACGAATGCGCAAGTTTTGTGCAAATTATTTTTAATATATGTTAAGCCTGTGTGCCTTAACAGTGATATTAAGAACAATTCATTTACCTTTGCAGCCGAAATTTTTAAGATTTGTTTTAAAGGATATGAAAAATTTAAAAGTTTTCGGTCTCAGCGTGATGCTGGGCGCAACGATGGTCAGCAACACGGCCACGGCTGGTGGCATTCTGACCAACACCAATCAGAACGTTAATTTCAACAGGAATCCGGCTCGCGATGCCGCTATAGCCATCGACGGCGTTTACAGCAACCCTGCAGGCGTGGTGTTCATGCCCGAAGGATTCCACCTAGCTTTCACCTGGCAATATGCTCACCAAACACGCACCATCAACTCTACCGACCCCATCTTTGCCTTGGGCAAGAAGAACGAAGGCAGGACAACCAAGAAGTTCGAAGGCATTGCCGATGCTCCCTTCATCCCCTCGCTGCAAGCTGCCTACAACAAGGGCAACTGGAGCGTGCAGTTCAACTTCTCGGTGCCCGGAGGTGGCGGCGTGTGCGAGTTCGACAACGGACTGGGCTCGTTTGAGCGCACCGTGGGCAGCATTGCCGGACTGCTCATGAAGAACGGGCTCGACGCAAAGGGCTATGACATGGATGCCTTCATGCGCGGACGCCAGTACTACTTCGGCTTTCAGCTGGGTGCTGCCTACAAGATAAACGAGCACTGGGCGGTCTACGGTGGACTGCGCGCACTTTATGGCGACGCTTCCTACCGCGCACGCCTGAGCCACATCAACGTGATTACATCGAAAGGCTCGATGGACTTCGGCGAGTTTCTGGAAGGAAACATCAATGCCATCAACCAGCAGATTGGAGCTGCACAAACCAACCTGCAGATGGCTGCACAATCAGGACGCTACACTGAGGCTGAACTGCAAGCCATGCAGACAGCTGCACAAACACAACTGGCTGGTGCCAACGCTGCGCTGAAGCAGCTGTACCAACTGCACCGCTACGGCAACGGCGTGAACCTGCAGAGCACGCAGACGGGCTTTGGCATTGCTCCCATCATTGGTGTTGACTACAAGATTGGCGACTTCAACTTTGCCGCCAAGTATGAGTTCAACACCCAAATGAAGATGAGAAACCACAGCACGCTGGAGCAACCCATGAAGCTGTCGGACGACATGACCCAGTTCCCAGGTCTTGAAAACATCAACAAGTTTGAGGACGGAACCGATGTGGACGAAGATGCTCCGGCCATGCTCTGCCTGGGTGCACAGTGGAGCGCACTGCCCGAACTGAGACTGAACCTGGGCTACCACCACTACTTCGACAAAAACGCCAACTGGTATAACGACATTCAGGAAAAGCTGTCGCACGACACGAACGAATATCTGGCTGGTGTGGAATGGGACGCCTCAAAGAAGGTGACGCTGTCGGCCGGCGCACAAATCACCCGCTACGGACTGACCGACGACTACATGAACGACCTTTCGTTTGTGGTGAACAGCTACAGCGTGGGTGCCGGACTCAGCTACAAAGTCACCAACCATCTGACGCTGTCGGCTGCCTATTTCCAAACAAACTACGGCGACTATGACAAAGTGACGGAAACCGATCCCACCACAGGAGCTGTGGTGAAGAGCGACAACTTCACCCGCACCAACCACGTGCTGAGCATTGGTTGCCAAATAGACCTGTAAGAAAACAGGAAAACAACAGCAAACGACCAGATTTATTCGATTTCTTCATTTAATTTGCCAAAAATTCGGCTCCTTGGAGAATTATTTGTACCTTTGCAGGCAAATAACCAACCATCGAAACTAAAATTATGATGAAGAGAATCCAAGCAATTCTGGTCGTTTGCTTTGTGCTGGTGGCACGGGCAAACGCAGGTGGTCTGATGACCAACACAAACTATCACATCGCTTTTGACCGAATGATGGCACGCGGTGCCACCTTCGACGTAGACGCAGCCTACAGCAACCCGGCCGGTAGTGTGTGGAACCAACACGAAGGCTGGCAGCTGTCGCTCAATTTCCAAAAGCCATGGCAGAACCGCGACATTGAGACAAACATGCCCAATTTTCTTGGTTCAAGTTTTTCCAAAAAATATGAAGGCGTGGCCAAGGCGCCCATCGTGCCATCCTTGCTTGCCGCATACAAGAAAGACCGCTGGGCCATATCGGGCATGCTTGGCATCGTGGGATGCGGCGGCTACGTGGAATACAGCGATGGCATACCAATGCTGAACGTGCCGCTTACGGCCATGCTGGCATCATCTGGTGTCATGCCAGGATCGTACACGCTCGATTCTGAAATGAAGGGAAAGCAGTACATCTTTGGAGCACAAGTGAACTTTGCTTACAGGATAACCGATTTCCTTTCGGCGGCTGCTGGCTTACGCGTCAACTACTACGACGGATACAACCGTGGCCATGTGATTGCAAACAATGGTCAACTGGATTTGGTCAACCTGCAACTCGACTGTCTGCAAAAGGGTTGGGGCATCTCCCCCATCGTGAGCATCGACTTCCACACAGGGCCAGTCACCATAGCAGCCCGCTATGAGTTCAGGTCAAGGCTTAATACAGAGAACGATACCAAGCAACTGAACGCCAAAATCTTCAGTACTGCCATCAACAACTATGTGACGGGCGACATGGCCCTGGCTCAGTTTGGCGACAAGGTGGCACCCTATAAGGATGGAGTGGACACACGCTACGACGTGCCTGCCATGCTGGCAGTGGCAGTGGGCTATGAGTTTTCCGACAAGTTGCGTGCCACAGCCGAGTATCATTTCTACGACGACAAGCACGCAAAGATGGGCAACAACCGACATGAAGAACTGACGGGCGGCACCAACGAGTTTCTGTTAGGTGCCGAATATGACATCAACGACAAGTTTACCGTGAGTCTTGGCGGACAACGCACCGACTACGGACAGAGTGACAAATTTCAGACCAACACATCGTTTGCATGCGACAGCTGGTCTATAGGACTGGGAGGAGCAGTGAACCTGACGGAGAAAATCCGTCTGAACGCAGGTTATTTCATTACGCTCTACAGCAACTACGACAAATCGTTTGCAGCTGGCAACCCTGCTGCCGGCGAGGGTTACTATGGAACAGGATTTGAAGCCAAAGAGACTTATTCACGCACAAACAACGTCGTTGGCGTGGGCATAGACTTCAAATTCTAATCCCTCGCAAAACAGCAGAAAGACAACGGCTGTTCCAGCCATTTACAACGGAGGCTTGGTTGCATTGCAACTGAGCCTCCGTTGTCATACAGTTAAGCCTCAGTTACAACGCAACTGAGGCTTAACTGCAAACAATTGGAAATCAAATGCTTACACCGCTAAGACTTCCTGTACTTTGAAGGGCTCATCCCCACCCGTTCCTTAAAGTATTTTCCAAGGAACGACTGGTTGGGGAAGTTCATCTCCTCGGCAATCTGCTTCACGCTCTTGTTCGAGTTCTTCAGCAGGTTGCGCACCTCAAGCGTCACGTAGTTGTCAATCCACTCGTTCGGTGTACGCTTGCTGCACTGCTTCACCAGCTCAGAGAGATACTTGGGCGTGATGCCCAGCTGACCGGCATACCAACTGACGCGACGCTCCCTCCGACTGTGCTGCTCAAGCAGCTTGATGAACTGTGTGAACACCAGATCAGACCGCTTGTGGCGTTTGCGCTCCACATGGCTTGCCTGGTAGAGCACATTGCTCAGGTCGTAGAACATGGCCAGCATCAGCGAGTGGGTCAACTCGCGACGATAGTGGTTGCCCAGCTCATCTATCTTAGTACGAATCAGGTAGAAATAATCGCGGAACACCTGTTGGTCACGCAAGGACACAGGAAACACCGGGTGCTCATTAGAGAAGAGAATGAGCGTAGACACATCGCTCACGTTGCGGATTATCTCCCTGTAGAAAGGCACCGAGACCATCATGCACAAGCCCTCCAGGTCGTCAGATGCCTGATAGTTGTCTATCACGTGGTGCTCACTGGCAATAATCATTTGGCCTGCGGTGAGCGTCAGTTCCTGAGTGTCCTGACGATAACTCACTGTGCCACGGGTGCAGAGTCCAATAAGAATGAAGTTCATGCGGCGCGGTTCCTGTGGGAAAGGAGCTCCTGCCAAACGGTCTATCAGCAGCAGGTCTTCGCCAAGGAACACGCCGTTGCCCCACTCCTTGGCCTTCTCAAAGCTGGTTTCAATGATTGTTCTGTCCATAACTATGTTTCATTTTGCCTGCAAAGATAGATATTTACATTCGTATTCAGAACAATTTTAGCGTTTTTTACATTATTCTTTCGCCATTTGACAAAACGACCGTCGCCTGAATCCCCGGCAACGGTCGTATCGTTCATCAGCAGGCAGTACCACTGGCACAGCCGTCCCTCAATCACTCCTCATCCTCAAAGTCCCAGCCTCTCATGCGGCGCGACGAAGGAGTTATCGTTCCTTCCGTGTCTACACCGCCATAGCCGATGTTCTTATCAGTAGAATATACGCCCGATGAGGCGATGGGCAGCGACATTCCTGTTTTGACAACGCGAATCACAGGCTTTACATACGTTTTTCTCATATCCTTGCTTCCTTGCTATTTTACAACCACTTTCTTGCCATTCACCACATACAGTCCCTTCTTCGTTGGCGACTTGATGTGGCGGCCCTGCAGGTCGAAGTAACGTTCTGAGTGCTGTTCATTTCTCACGACCTGAATGCTGGCAGGGTCATCCATGAAACGCAGCATGACACGTGAACTGAAGTCAGTCTCTTTGTCGAGCACCGCACCCAGTTCGAACCAGCAGCGGAAAGCCTTCACATTCGTATTGCCTACGCTGTACCAGAACTTATTATCAGATACAAACAATCCGTCGGCAGGAATCTTGGTCTTTACAAAGGTGCCTGTCAACTTGCCACGAGTATCATATTCGTCCTGCTTCTCCACATCGGTGATGGCATTAAACAGCGTCACGTCGTCGGCCTCAAAGCTTTCAATCTTCCTGCTTGTCTTGATGAAGAACGGCTTACCGCCCGTCATACCCTTTTTGGCCGTCATAGTGAAGTCGCTGAGATTGATAACGATGGCATCGGGTGTCAAATCATCTTCATCGGTATATTCTACCACAAATCCGCTGAACTCGGCCAACTGCACGTCATCACCAAAGGCAGCTTCAGCCTTTGCCTTGGTCAGTGTGAAAGGAAGTACAATGGTGCTCCATTCGTTGGCATTGATGGTGCGTATCATCCTCACGTTGCCCTTCTCGCCTGCCGTGTATGCTGGCAGGGCGGTTGAAGCTTCGTCAAACGTGATGCGCCCGTCGCTTTCTTCAACAGTCAGCGTGCTCTCAATCACCGACTGGAGCGTGGTCTTCACGGCATCGGGGTCGGAGATGAGGGCGTCCTTGATGAGCACGGCATAGTCGCCTGCTGCCACGTTCGATGCCACGTTGACCGTGATGCGGGCCACCTCGCCGTCGTTGCCGCTGAAGGTATAGAGCTTGCCCGTAGAAGGATTCTCCCTCGATGTGCCGCAAAGCACCTTCAGCGTACCGTCGGTCTGTAGCGAGGCATCGAAGTAGTTGGTGCGGGTTGCCGTGGTGCGCTCCGTGCTCAGCTCGGCCATGAGCATGTCGTCGCCGTCAGTGGCTACCGTGATGCCTTCGGGCAGCTGCAGGCTGAACTCATAGCCTGCCACCTCTGTAGCGTTCTTCATCTTGACGGAAAGCACCTGCTGCGTGCCGGGCGAGGCAGTGACCGGCTCCACATAGATGGCGTCGGTGAGACCGCTCAGGTCGGTAGCCGCCTTGCGCATCATGCGGGACTCAGCCCTCATCTGCCGACTGTTGCCCACCTGCTGATGCAGGATCATGTTGGCCACGCCAATGAAGTCAGCCACATCAATGGAACCGTCCTCATTCACGTCGGCCGCCTTCTCCACAAATCCCGTCACCGTGTTGCCCAGGATATGGTTGGCCACAGCAATGAAATCAGCCACGTCGATAGATCCATCGTTGTTTGCGTCGCCCAATGTATAAGAAGACACAACCAGTGTGGATTTCAGATATTCCGTGAGATAGAGCGTAGAATTGGAGTCACTCAGCCTTATGTTCCTCAGAATAATGGCATGCTCACCCTCCGTCACGTTCTCCGCAATGTTCAGCGTGATGACAGCCACCTCGCCATCATTACCGTTGAAGGTGTAGCCCTTCGACGAACCGCAAAGCACGCGCAGGCCGCCGTCTGTCTGTACCGATGTGTCGAAATAGTTTGTCTTATTCGTCGTAGTACGTTCTGTGCTCAATTCTGCCATCGCAAATCCGTCTTCATCTTCCGCTATTGTAACTCCAGCAGGCAAATAGAGGTCGAACTGGTAGCCCTGAATGGCCGTGGCGTTCTTCATCTTCACCGACAGACGCAACGTCGAACCTGCGGCTGCCTCCACGCGCTCAAGATAGATGGTGTTTGCAATCTGACTAACGTCAGAATCCTCGCCAGCTGTCACCTTCTTGCTTTGGAACAGTACGATGGCGGCATTAATGTCATTGGTACATTGTGTAATGGCTTCGTCACTCATCGTGTTTGAGATACTTGCATTCACATTGTTGATCACCGCCAGCAACTCGGCACGTGCGCCAGTAGCATACTCACCAATGTTCTCACCCTCGGTGCTGTTGTCGTACAAATCCTGTGCGCTGTCGACGATGCTCTGTAACTCGGCAATGGCGGCATCCTTGTTGGCAGTTACCGTCACCTGACAAATTGCAGAGATATTGCTTCCGTCGGTAGAGGTTGCTGTTATCGTAGCGGTGCCTATTGCAACAGCAGTCACCACACCATCCTCCACTGTGGCTATTGCTGTGTTGCTTGATGTCCACTCCAGTCTCTTATTGGTAGCTCCCAAGGGCAGCACACTGGCCGTAAGGGTTTCACTTTTACCAGCAGCAATAAGCATTGATGTCTTATCTAAAGACACGTCGGCTACTGGGTTGATGTCAATCTCCCACAACAGATAAGGATACATTTCGCCTTCGTCGATGCCCCAAGTCTCGCTGAAGTCCCAGCCAATGCCCTGATATGTGGCAACCTGCATCAGCTGTGTTGCCGTGCGAGCCTGGCCTTCCACAATGTCGTCGGTCTTGGTTTGAGGCACATTGTTCAAAGACACCTGCATGGTGCTCAACGCATAGTTGCTTTCGTCAGGGTCGGCAGCACCGTTCTTGTAGCCTCCGATGACACGACTGCCCCACGACTGCTGGGCCGATAGCGACAAAATGTTGTTACAAGCCACGCTATTGGTCAGGCTTGCGCCTGCTCCATCAAGCTCGCCAACCAATCCAGCACCATAAACCACGCCGTTGATGTCGCCTTTAGCGTAACATTTATCAATTGTACTGAAGGTATAGCCCACTAAGCCAGCCGTAAACTGTGTGCCAGTAATGTTTGCCGTGCTATAGCTATCGCTGATGGGCGACATGGCGTAACCCACGAGTCCGCCTGCATAAGATTCAACTCCTGTTGTCACTATGCTGCCAGTGGAAACAGACAATGTAATGGGAGTTTCACTATAGCCAATCAATCCGCCCAGACAGCTACCAGTGCCTGTTGCTGTCAAAGAAACATTCATAACAGACTTAGTAATGGTGCCATTCGTGGAATAACCAGCCAAGCCACCAACCCGACTGTTATCTCCTGAAGCAGAAACGGTCAGTGAAGAACGACAGGCTGACACCGCACAATTCTGTATTTGGCCAGCAATACCGCCTATGTAAGCGTTATCGGAACTGGAGGTTACCTCGCCATCGAAAGTCACAGCATTGATGGTAGAGGCTTCCACATAGCCAACAACGCCTCCCGTGTGGATGGTGCCCTCGGCTTCGCCCTTTACTGAGCAGTTAATAATACGTCCATTGGCATTACGTCCAATGAGGATGCCCGTATAGTCACCGCCTTTCACCTTCTTGCCTGTGGCCACCTCAACGGTCAGGTTCTTAATCTGTCCGGCAGAGAAATTGGAGAACAAACCGATGAAGTTCTCAGTAGGAGCATCTATCCAAAGACCTGACACCTTGTGGCCGTCGCCATCAATATAGGTGGCCTCACCACTGTTGCGACCTACGGAAACCCAACCCTTTGTGGGGCTGTTTTCATTAATCCATGTGGTCAGATCAATATCGTTCATCAGTTTGTAATAGCCACGATTGCTGGCACCCTGAAGGTCTTCGGCAGTATAGATGCGCCAGGGGTCGTTCTCGGTACCACTGCCGGGATAGCCCACATTGGTTGTGGTAAAATAGGAAGGCGTCATGTCGTCCACATCGGAATAAATCTGAACCAGCGCACCACTTTGTAACGCTTCGGTATTGAATGTCCATTGGTGATTGTCACACTCCGTTGAGACGGCATCACGGTCCTTGTAATAAAGATAGACGGTTCCGCCGTCAACACTCCTACCCGTAATGCTTGTGGCTTGCGACACGAGATTGCTTTCAATGATTGGAGGAGCAGCCTGATACCTCTTGTAGGGGAAGCACTCTGTTTCAAGAATGTTCCAGTTGTCATCGAAATTCCAACCCATCGAAACATAGGTGGCTTTCAGTTTCAGAAGCGACGGGCCAATACTGTTTCCCTGCTGCAGATTATCCTCAATTTCCTGAACGACGCCTTGTAGTATCAACTTTGTCTGTGCCAGACTACGGTTGCCATCAGCTGAGCCAAGTGCTCCGATTACCGTATAGTCCGTGTCTATGGTTCCATAGATACGACCAAGACCCGAAGTGGTAGCAGAGATGGTGGAACAGATGGCCACATTGCTTTTCAATGTCGT
Organism: uncultured Prevotella sp.; assembly: GCA_947304695.1. The sequence goes on along the minus strand of CAMZBS010000005.1, from coordinate 6,130 downwards.
TGTGTTGTAACTATTCTCCACCCGTTGTGCTGTTGTGGCTCCAACGATACCGCCCACATATTGGTCGCCAAAGATGTTGGCGTAGGAGTAATTGTTTTTCAGTTCACCGCCACCTTTCTGGCCAACTAATCCTCCTACATAGCTTGTACCTCGAATAGTACCGCTATAATAGTTGTTAGTGAGCGAGTGGCTGACGGAATTTCGGGCATAAGAACATGTATAAATTAAATCACGATAATTACCGTTACCATCACGTAGCCTACTAATACCTGCATAAACGTCATCCTTAAAAAGATATTTATCATTTGGAGATGAGCAGGTTATTGATTCTGCATCAGGACTATATCCATAAGATGATAAATCCTGTCCTATGAGTCCTCCAATATATTGTGTTCCTTCAATATTACCGATAGCAGTACAGTTGTTGATACAAGCATTTACTTTAGTTCCGTTTATAATGGTTTCCACAGTTGTTTGAAGTAGATATCCACTTGTATATTGCTTGTTACGAACCGTATAAGTGGAAAGCGTTGGCCTTATGTCTGCGCTCAGCATTGCGCCAATGAGGCCACCAGTGTAGTTGTTTCCTGTAATGTCGCCAAAATGGCTGCAGCTCTCCATGTTAGCTATGCACGCGCCATTGCTTACGGCCACAATGCCGCCTGTGTAGTCACCCGTATTTGTGATTTTTCCTTTAGAGAAACAGGAGGTAAATGTTTGAGAGCTACCTCCAACAAGTTCTCCGATAATACCGCCCACCATTTGGGTGCCCTGCAAATCACCTTTGTAGGTACAGTCAGACAATGAAACATTCCCATCACTCACAGCCACCATTCCGCCAACACGGCAGCCAGAGCCCTGCGAAGTAATATTTCCCACAACCGATACAGTGGCCAATGTGTAGCCAGTAGCGTTTCCTGAGAAACCACCTGCACGGCCGTTAGTAGCCGTCACGTTTGCCAAGACTGTACCATGCTGATAGTTTCCGCCATCAACAGTACCAATCACGCCACCAACCATCGTTGTTCCACTAACATTGGTTGAGATGCTAAAGCCATCAATGCTACAAGAAGCGCTTGTCTTTCCTGCTAAGCCGCCAACCTTCTGAGTGCCGCTAACGCCCGTGCTACCAGTCAGCGTCACAGCGACGTTGCTGATGGTGCTGCAACACGATTGACCAATCAGGCCACCTACGCAGTTGGCACCTATTACCTGCGTTCCCTCCAGTGTAAAGTCCTGGATAACGGCACCATAGAGATAGCCGAAGAATCCTACGTTGTTTTCGCTACTACGGGTAATGGAAAAACCGCTAACTCTATGGTTATTGCCATAGAATTTACCCTTGAACGGAGTGGATTCAACGCCAATGGGCATCCAACCTTGACTTGGATTGTTTTCAGCTATCCAACTGGTAAGATCCAAGTCTTTCATCAGTTTAAACACGACTCCTTCCTGGTCAAGGAAGTTCGATACTTGCGACAGCTGGTTTTCATTGAAAATCAGGTACGGATCTTCCTCCGTGCCATTTCCCGATCCGCTGTACTGTGCAAACGTTGTCAAAAGCGAACATATTAGGAATGTCGCAAAGGTTAATAATCTTTTCATAATTGATTTCTTTAAAAGTAAATTTTGCATACCACGAATTACAAGCGGCATCATCAACACCCCAACTGATGCAGTTCATGAATAGTTTCAGGTTAGCTTATGATACAAAAAAGGCGTAGGTGCTTGCTTCTCTGCCCATCCTGGACTCGCAGGCTCTCGCATTGCCTTCATCACACAGGATAGACAACGCCAGTTAGCCCACGCCAGCACGAACTATATATTAAATAAGGTATATAGATACGTACTACGTAGACGCCTCGTTGCCATCTGCCTGCTGTGATGATAGGGAATTTGCGAGATTCACGAGTCACAACGACAGACGTTCGAAAACGTCTTTCTCATATATAAGACCGCCCGCCGCCCCTCTCAGGACTCAGCCCGACTTCTCGGACTGCTTGCACGAAGCAAGAACTGGCGATGCGGCAAAGATACGAAAAGTTTGGGAACAAACAAAGAAAAACAGGGGAAAATATGATAGTGTGAAGAATTTTGTCATCTTTCTCACGCTCAGAAATGAATTTTATTCTCATTCCCTTCGCATAATCGAAATTTTGCACTATATTTGCAGCAGAATTAGCGTGTCATGAAAAAGAAAATAAATATGGAAGCTGCAACTTTACAATCAACGCCCTTCACCCCATTTCAGATAGAGATGCTAGAGTTGGTGGCAAAGGTGAAATCTGAGCGCGAAATGACTGACATTCGTCGCTTGTTGGGCCAGTATTTTGCCAAGAGAGCTGAGGATGCCATCGATCAGCTATGGGATGAGGGCGTGCTCAACGACAATGTGATAGAAGGCTGGAAGAACGAACACATGCGCACCACATACAAGCAGTAATGAATATTGTTCTTGACACTAACTGCCTGCTGATGTCCCTCTCACGTCGCAGCCGTTATTATCCCGTTTGGAGAGATTTCGTTGACGGCAAATACACCCTTTGCGTTACCAATGAGATTTTGGCTGAGTACGAAGAGATACTTACTCAGAAGGTTGGTTTCGAGATTGCTTCCAATGTTATCAAAGCCCTGCTTGACTTGCCCAATACCAAGATGGTTCAGATTTACTATCATCTTCGCCTGATTACTGTAGACCCTGATGATGATAAGTTTGTGGACTGCGCCTTCAAAGCCAATGCGAAGTACATCGTGACCCAAGACCATCATTACGATGTTCTCAAGAACACTCCATTCCCTCACATAGAAGTCGTAGACATTGACGAGTTCCTTAATATTTTACCCAATTGCAGCTAAATCTAACTTAAACTGCGTTTCAAATTGGGTATAGGCACGCAATCGTTTGGCTACAGGCACACGATCGTTTGGGTATAGGCACACGATGGAAAGGTACTGTCTCTCTCCCTGTTATCCATTATATTATTCCCTGCTATCTGTGATCTTCCCCCCTGGAAACGGTCACACGGTCACAGCTGTGACCGTGTGACCGTTTCTGTGACCATACAATCTTTTTCTGCCTACCTACTCCCACACCTCAGAGGAAAAATATCGACCCGTACCGTTGAAATAATATAATAGTTATTTGTTTAATACAGAAAAAGTTATTATTTTTGTGTCTTTAACAAGGATACTTTCGGGGTCCATTTAAAGATATAAGGCGATGAACAATATCATAGATCAGATGACAGAACCGAGGTTTAAGCAGATGATGGTTAAACTCAGTAAGGCTACCACAGACAAAGAGGTAGACGATATAATTAGTGAGCATAATCAAATTGAGATGACTGATGCCGAAAAACAGCAATATAGCGACAATGTTATTGCTGACTTGGAAAATGTCTTGAAAGCATTGGACAGTGATATAGAAGAGCTACGTGCTGCCCGTATTCGTGAAAAGATGGGAGACTTAGATCAGGCCGTTTCCTTTGCTTACATAGCAAAGCATTATTTCGGCAAATCCTATTCGTGGTTAGTTCAACGATTAAACGGTAGTAAGGTAAACGGCAAGGAGGCCCATTTCAATAAAGAAGAAGTCTTACAGCTTCAGTCGGCATTGAATGATCTTGGAAGGAAACTTTCTTCTATTGTCCTCTTATAAGCTGTGACCATGTGACCGAAGAAGAAAAACTGGCTCTGACCGCAAACGATCAGAGCCAGTTTTAAACGGTATATGCCGCGAAGCAGTTTTACTCGTCGAGTGTGGGTTCTTCCACGAAGTCGAGCACGTTTTTGCGGTTGGCCTGCATGCGCTCATAGTCTTCCTTCGAGCCGACGATGATCTTGTCGAACTCACGAAGACCCGTACCGGCAGGAATGAGGTGACCGCAGATAACGTTCTCCTTCATGCCCTCCAGGTAGTCCTGCTTGCCGCGGATGGCTGCCTCGTTGAGCACCTTGGTGGTCTCCTGGAACGATGCAGCAGACATGAAGCTCTTCGTCTGCAGAGCCGCACGGGTGATACCCTGCAGGATCTGGGTAGAAGTGGCGGGCACGGCATCGCGCACCTGAACGGGACGGAGGTCACGGCGCTTCAGGCTTGAGTTCTCGTCGCGCAGACGGCGGGCAGTTACAATCTGACCAGCCTTGAGGTTTTCGGAGTCGCCAGCATCGGTAACCACCTTCTTGCCCCAGATGCGGTCGTTCTCCTCAGCAAAGTCGAGCTTGTCGACAATCTGCTGCTCCAGGAATGTGGTGTCGCCCGGGTCGTTGATTTCAACCTTGCGCATCATCTGGCGAACGATAATCTCGAAGTGCTTGTCGTTGATCTTGATACCCTGCAGACGATACACGTCCTGCACCTCGTTGACGATGTACTCCTGAACGGCGGTGGGGCCCTTGATGGCCAGGATGTCGCTCGGAGTGATGGCACCGTCGGAGAGCGGTGTGCCGGCACGAACGGCATCGTGCTCCTGTACCAGAATCTGCTTAGACAGTGAGACAAGATACTTGCGCTGGTCGCCAGTCTTAGAGGTAACGATGATTTCGCGGTTGCCGCGCTTCACCTTGCCCATAGTCACCTCACCGTCAATCTCAGAAACAACAGCGGGGTTCGACGGGTTGCGGGCCTCAAACAGCTCGGTAACACGGGGAAGACCTGCGGTGATGTCACCACCCTTGGCAGCAGCACGCGGAATCTTCACCAGGGTCTCACCAGTCTTGACGGTCTGGCCGTCCTCAACAACCACGTGGCCACCCACAGGGAAGTTATAGGTGCCTATCTTCTCGCCATTGACATCGAGCACGTCGCAGGTGGGCACCATGGTCTTGTCCCTCGATTCGGTCACGATCTTTTCAGTAAGACCGGTCGTTTCATCGGTCTCGGCACGGAAGGTGACACCTTCAATGACGCCGTTGAACTTCAGCGTACCAGCATATTCGGTCACAATGACGGCATTGAAGGGATCCCACTGGGCAATCTTCTCACCCTTCTGGATCACATCGCCAGACTTGTGATAGAGTGAAGAACCATAAGGCACGTTCACCGTAGAAAGAACAATCTTGGTATTGGGATCGACGAAACGCAGTTCACCCAGACGGCTGACCACCATCTCGCACTCACGTCCGTCCTCATCGAAAGGAACGGTACGGACCTCCTCAAGCTCGATGCGGGCACTTTCGTACTTCGACACAATCGAGGCGTTGGCAGCAGCATTGGCTGCCACACCACCGGCGTGGAACGTACGGAGCGTGAGCTGTGTACCAGGCTCACCAATGGCCTGAGCGGCAATCACTCCTACAGCCTCGCCCTTCTGCACCATGCGGCGCGTGGCCAGGTTGCGGCCGTAGCACTTACGGCAAACGCCCTTCTTCGACTCACAGGTGAGCACCGAACGAATCTCAACGCTCTCAATCTCGGCCTTCTCAATTTCATCGGCGATGGCCTCGGTGATTTCCTCACCGGCAGGTACAATCACGTCACCTGTCTTGGGATTGATAACGTCGTGGACAGACACACGGCCCAGGATGCGCTCACTCAGCGACGAAATAATCTCGTCGCCACTCTTCAAAGCAGTGCAAACGAGTCCGCGCAGCGTACCGCAGTCTTCTTCGTTGATAATCACGTCGTGAGACACGTCAACCAAACGACGGGTCAGATAACCAGCATCAGCCGTCTTCATGGCGGTGTCGGCCAGACCCTTACGGGCACCGTGGGTGGAGATGAAGTACTCCAGCACCGACATGCCTTCCTTGAAGTTAGACAGAATGGGGTTCTCAATAATCTGGTGTCCCTCGGCACCGGCCTTCTGGGGCTTGGCCATCAGACCACGGATACCTGAGAGCTGCTTAATCTGGTCCTTACTACCACGGGCACCCGAGTCGAGCATCATGAACACAGCATTGAAGCCCTGGTCGGCCTCGGTCATTTCCTTCATCAGGATGTTGCCGATGTCATTGTTCACGTGCGTCCAGGTATCAATAACCTGATTGTAACGCTCGTTGTCGGTAATGAAGCCCATGTTATAGTTGTCGGTGATCTGCTGCACCTCATCGTTACCCTTGGCAATAAGGTCGGCTTTCTCCTTCGGGATGATGATATCGTCGAGGTTGAACGACAGACCTGCCAGATAGG
>CAMZBS010000004.1 GCA_947304695.1 uncultured Prevotella sp. | reverse complement strand
CGACAAGCTTTGCCTTTCCACTCCTCGGGCAGATTAATCTTGCAAACAGTTGTGACGGGGAATGCTTCATTGTTGTAGACAACGATGGGCTGTCCATCAACGTTGGTATCCATCCGACCGGCAATAGCACTGACACTGTGAGTGAGGACATCGGCAAAGGCTTTAAGGCTGAGCAGTTCGTCGTTCCATGAGAATTCATAGGCACGGGGAATACTGGTGCCAGTAAGGTCGTCATGGAACTGATGCCAAATGACACGCTGCCATGCCTCAGTAAGCATTTGTCGCGGATAGCTTGCAGCACCAAGCCAGTCGGCCATGACAGCAGCACGCTCAGCAGCATCGCCAAGGTGCTCGTTCTGCCTGTTGTAGAGCTTCATGGCAGCCTGTGAGGTGTAACATCCGTTGCCGTGTACATCCATGGTGAGTTCACCGTCAAACACTGGCAGTTCAGGATGGTTCTCATAGGGCAGGTAGTCCTTATACAGCTGGTCGCTGGTGGCACTGACTATTTGCACGGGGCCACTTCCCGTAATGCCCTTTTCCACAGCACGCACGGAGGCTATGTTAGGCGAGCCACCAATGTCGCCAGTACCATAGTAACGGTAGACTTGCTTGAGCGGGCTTTCAGCGATTTCACGGATGAGCTGCTTGTTTTGCGACAAATCATCGTCGTTCCAACGTTGCCCGTAACCAAAGCCATGAACCATCATGATGCGACTACCGTCAATGCCCTGCCACAAACCGATGGTGAAGGGATAACGTTTGTTTCCTTCGTAGAAAGGCTGCGTACGCCAGCCAAGTTTCTGCGATGAGAATCCAATGAGTCCGCAATGAGCGGCGAGCGTGGGCAGCGTATAGCCGAAGCCAAAGCAGTCGGGCAGGAACACGTCTGTACTCTCAGTATTAAACTCGTTACGGTAGAAAGTCTGACCAAGTAGAATGTTGCGTATCCACGACTCAGGTGAGCCAATGATGACTTCATTGGCATCCCATCCACTGCCTGTAAGATGCCATCTTCCATTGGCCACATAGGGTTTCATCTCATTGAAAAGCTCAGGATAGTATTCCTTCATCCAGGCATATTTCACAGCCCCTTCAAAGTTGAAGATGTATTCAGGATACTTCTTCAAAAGGAAGAGGTTCTGCGTGAGCGTGTTACGAATGTGATTGCGAATGGTGGCCTGGACATCCCAGTTCCACTGAGTGTCTAAGTGGGCATCGGCCACCATGTAGGCTTTCATTGTCTTATCCTGGGCTTGTACCGTCAGGGAGAAGGCACAGGCCACTAATGCTGTGGCAAAAATTTTGGTGTTCATTGTATGATTATTTTCTTTCCTTCCTTAATGTAGATGCCAGGGTGGGAGTGCTGAGACTTTCGGCCTTGCAGGTCGTAGACTCTGGCAACAGAATTGTTAGAAACTGTTGTGATGCCTTCAATGGCATCAGGGTCTTCCCTCTCTATTTCAACAGAAGAAATCCTTCTTGCCCATGCCCCAAGCTGCTGCACCTGTTCACCGTTGCTCCACACTTTCTTCGTACTTCCTGAAAGGTCAGCGGAAATGTATGCTGTCATTTTATAACCTGTGCTCAGCTGAAACGAGGCAATGGTCTTATCGGCAAGTCCATAAACAGCCAGTTCGCCTTTGCTGAAACGCCCCACGGGCAGTTGAACAGGTTCTCCACCAAAATCGTTTGCTGTATAGACTGTGACAGCGGGGGTATCCACCTGTCTTGTAGGAAACACATGGTTGATGGCTGCAGCCCACTGGTTAAGGTTCCACGTCTCATCATTGTATACCCAGACGAATCCCCCAACCACACCGTTGTTGTCTCGCCACGTCTTCATCTGTTCCACAGAAGTGTTCATGCCGGTCTGATAGTTGGTACGTCCAGCATGTACGGGAAGGTTGTCCAGTTTCCAATCAGAGGGATTGTTGGTGGCACCGCCATCATAACATTGTATGAGCACACGGTCACAAGCCTGACTGCGATTTTTATTCAGCCCACTTACCAGCGACTCCCAGTACTTTTTATTCGTATAGGGAGCCACGGTGGTCTTGTAGCCCAAATCATACATCATGGTGTGGAATTCCACGGCCGATGCTGCGTGGTAGGCATGCTCATCGTCATTGTTCACGGCATCAATCTCAGGAATGGCCTGCTTCAATGCCCAGAAATTACGGTAGAGGATGCTGCCGGAACCAGTTCCTTCCTTTTCGATGAGGCTACGAATACGGCTGTAGGACTCATTTCCCCAGCCTCCGATACAAATCTCGATGCGCTCAATACCAGTGGGCCATGTCTTCAGTGCTTTCACATCGTCGGCATAGAAAGGCTGCTCGTTGGCAAACACGTATTGTCCGTCCTTGCAGATGGTCTCACCATCGGTAGTCAGCGTGCCGTCCTGTTCAACATTGACATTGAAAAGTATGACGTAAGTAAACCCTGACTCTTTCAGTTTCGTAACCGTTGAAGGCCGCTGCCTACGGATGTGGCCTCCCACGTAGACCCCGCTGCCACCCTGTGCGAGCAGTTCGCTGCACATCAGGATGACAAGGGTCATCATGGTATATAATCGCTGCGTCATCTTTCTTCTTTACCGTTGACAACTGTTGAGCAGGTCTGCCTTTCCATCGGCCAGCAGCTTCAGGATGAGCTCACCGAAAAGGGTGTTCTGCCAAGCAAACCAGGGGCGGGTATAATTAGTGGCATCATCCTTATGGAACGACTCATGGATGAAGCCTGTGCCTGCATCGGTGCGTATGAGCATCTCTATGCAATGACGAATCTCGGCGTCGTCCTGACTGGTGAAAGCCAGCATCATGATAGACATGGGCCAAGGCATGTCGTGACCCACATGGGGGCCGCCGATGCCCTCACCGGCCTTGCCGCTGAAAAAGGAGGGGTTGTCGGCAGACCACACGAAACGACGGGTGTTCTGATAGATGGGGTCGTTCAGCGGCACGTCGCCCAGATAGCCCATGGCCAGAAGCGAGGGCACGTTGGCATCGTCCATCAAAAGGTGGCTGCCGTAGCCGTCGACCTCAAAGGCGTAGATCTTGCCGTATTTCGGATGTTCTACCACGGCATGCTTGCGCAGGGCCTGTTCTACCTCGCTGGCCAGCTCGTTGCACTGGCGGGCCCGGGCGGTATCGTGGTTCACTGTGGTGAGGATCTCAGCGGCCTTGCGGAGGGAGGACACGGCCATGAAGTTGGAGGGCACGAGGAAGGGAAACACCGTGGCATCGTCGCTGGGACGGAAGAAGGAGGCTATAAGGCCAATGGGCTTCACGGGGTGGCCCTTGCCGTCCCAGCCCACAGTGTCGAATTGACGGTCGGTGGTGCGCTTGAAGCGATAGCTGCCCGTTCCGTTCTTATGCTGCTGCTCACGGAACACGGTCAAGATATTGTCAACGGCCTTGAGCCACACAGAGCCAAACAGGGTGGCGTCGCCTGTTGTCTTCCAGTAGTGGTAGGCCAGTCGGATAGGATAACATTCAGAGTCTATTTCGTATTTGCGCTCATGGACGCCTGGCTTCATCGCGGTCTGGTCGCTTTTCCATTCGCCCACCTGAGTGGTGTCCTGATAGAAGGCATTGGCATAGGGGTCGAGGTTGATGCTCTTGAACTGACGCAGGATGACGCCTCGAATGAGCTTTGCGAGCTGAGGGTCATCGGTGGCAAACTGCACGTAGGGCCACACTTGGGCACCTGAGTCGCGCAGCCACATGGCTGCAATGTCGCCCGTGTAGACAAACGTGTCGTCGTCACCGTCGACCACGCTGTAGTGGGCGGTCGTTTCCAGCGTGTTAGGGAAGCAGTTCTCAAACATCCATGCCAGATAGGGATTGCCACTGAGTTGCTGTTTCACCTTTTCTATTTTCTGGTCAATGGCCTGCGAAGCAAACAGACGCTGTTCCACTGGCGGGCGCTTGGACTGTCCCACGGGGATGCTTGCATCGGCTGTCATCTGAATGTACTCGGCTCCAAACGACGGCTGATTGTCGTCGGCCTGGTCTTCCTGCACTTCGGCAGCCTTGGTTCCGCAGGCCATCAGCAGCATGGCGGCTGCCATTATTGTAATTACGCTTTTCATTATTATAAAGAGGTGAAGTTAAGAGTTTTTTATTTCCCATAGACTTTGCAGACGGTGCCGTCGTCCAGCCGCACAATGTTGATGCCGCGCGAAAGGCTGTCGGTCTGCATGCCTGAAAGATTGTAGATGGTCTGAAGCACATGGCTGTCGGAGGGAATGGAAATGATTTGCGAAGCTTCGTCGTTATAGACGGAAGCCAGTCGGAGGTTCACCTCACGCACACGCTGCTCATTGACTTTGATCACCTCGCGGTCGTAGGTCATCAGACCGTTCACTTCGGTCTCCACGTCGGTGGTCTGCGTATAGACTGCGGCACAGAAGGCGGCCTTCCCGCCATCGTTTGCAGTGGCATCCTTCGCCATCGAGATCACGGCCTCTGTGTTGGCAACGTAGGCATCGGTGAGTTTCTGCTCGTTGTCGTAGTTGACGTAGGTGGTTGCTGCGTTCTCATACCAGCGGTGGTCTGTAATGTGGCGGCCCAGACCGCCGAACTCACCCAGCACCACGGGACGGCTGGGGTCGTAGAGGTAGATGTGTGGCGGGCGGTCGTAGTCGTGGAGGTCGACCATATCGCCCACGCCTTCATAGTGGTTGCCGCCACTGGCAGCGTTAATCAGCCGGGTGTTGTCAACGGAACGGGTGTAGTCTACAATCTCTGAGGTCTTAAACTGTCCCCAGCTCTCGTTGAACGGCGTCCAGACAACGATACAGGGATTGCTCAGATGCTCCTCGATGATTTCCTTCCACTGGTTCTTGAAGGCCGACTCCACGGCGGTGGTGTGCTTGCCGGGCTTGGTACTCCACTCACGGGTTACCCAAGGCTCGTCGCTACGCCCCAGTGCAGGCATGTCCTGCCAGACCAGCAGGCCCAGGCGGTCGCAATGGTAATACCAGCGGGCGGGCTCCACCTTCATGTGCTTGCGAATCATGTTGAAGCCCCAGTCTTTGGTCTTCTGCACGTCATAGAGCAGGGCCTCGTCAGTTGGTGCCGTATAAAGGCCATCGGGCCAGTAGCCTTGGTCAAGGGGGCCGAACTGGAACAGGTCCTGATTGTTCAGCTGCATTCGCCATTCGCCATTTGCCAGTTTTCGGGTAGAAATCTTGCGCAAGGCGGCATAGCTCTCCACACGGTCAACCTCCTTACCTGCATCCAAAAGCGTCACTTCCACGTCGTAAAGATGGGGTGAAGAGGGGCTCCACAGCCTAGCGTTCTGCACACTGAGCGTGACGGGCGTACCAATGGGGGCACTGCCCTCGGCCACTTTCTGTCCGTCATACTTCAGGACTACGTTTGCCTGGGTGGTCTCTGAGGGCGAACCGCAGCGTACATCAACGGTGAGCTGGCTATTGTCTACGTCGGAAGTGGTGCGCACGTCGGTGATATGCTGCGATGCCACAGGCTCCAGCCATACAGTCTGCCAGATGCCCGACACCTGAGTGTACCAGATGCTGCCTGCCCCGCCAGGATTATAGCGCTGCTTGCCCAGGGGCTGGGTGACTTCGTCGGTATTGTCGGTGACCATCACGGTGAGCGTGTTGGTACCGGGCTGCAGCTTTGAGGTGATGTCGAACGAGAAGGCATCGAAGCCTCCCGTGTGGGTGCCAATAGAAGTGCCATTGATATAAATGCGGGCAGTATAGTCCACGGCTCCGAAGTTGAGCACCACGTTGCGTCCGGACCAGTCATCAGGAATGGTGAACTCACGCTGATACCACAGGTAGCTGTTCTTGTCGAGCATGCGCATTACGCCCGACAGGCTCGACTCCACAGGGAAGGGAACGAGAATCTGGCCGTCCCACGCGGTGGGAATGGAGCGCTGCGTCTGCGGTGTGATGGCATACTGCCAGAGACCGTTGAGGTTCTGCCAGTCGCTGCGCACCAGCTGCGGGCGCGGATATTCAGGCAGCGGGTTCTGCGGACTGACTTCGGCAGCCCACCTCGTCTTGATCTTATAGCCCTGCGGAGCCCAGCCGGTTTCCTCAGTCTGTGGGGCATACTTGTCCATGAGCACACGCATCCAGTGGCCTCCAATGACCGAGCGGGCACGGAAGCCGCGCATACGCTTGCTGTCAGTATAATACCAGTCGCACATGGGCACACGGTCGGTGGTCTCGTTGTACCACTTCCACATGGGGTCGGTGAACTTCAGGAAGGTCTCAGTGTCAGGAGCCATTGAGGCCGTCCAGATAATCCAGTCGCTCTTGGTGTACTGCTCACGGCTGTCCAGGGGGAGTCCGTAGATGTTCTGCTTCGTGAGGTAGTATTTTATCTCTCGCTCCTGCACCTGCTTGGGGAAGATGTTAATGCCCCACAGCTTATCCCACACAAGATTGTATTTCTGGCTCCAGGAGCCGCCACGGTCGAAGGCCAGCTTGTAGTGGTCGCCGTCGCGGGCATCGATTTCCCATACCTGTGCCATCTTCTTGGCAATGTCCATGTAGCGTGTGTAGAGGTCTTCACGGCCCCGCATGCGGCACATTTCGGCATAGCCAGCAATGCCCATGATGGCCTTGATGCTGAGGTTGGCATTGTGAGCCCAGTGACCGGCAAAGTCATCGGTACAGAGCTGTGTGTCGGGATCCTGACCGTTGCTCACCAGGTAGTTCACCCACCGCGTACAGATGCTCCAGTAGGTGTTCACCCAGTTGGTGTTGCCCTCAATCTTCGAGATCATGGCAGCCAGCGTGAGCATGTTGCCGCTCTCCTCCAAAGGCATGTCGCCGCCATACACCTGTCCGTTGGCATGAGGATAGGTGCCCAGGTCGTGGGCGGCCCAGTCCTTGTTCCAGCGTCCGGTGCGCTGATATTCAAAGATGGAGGTCATCATGCCTTTCTGCAGTTCTGTGTTATAGAGCAGGAAGAGCGGAGCCGAGGGATAAGTGAGGTCGACGGTGTTCACACAGCCGTTAGAGTTGTTCTCCTTTGAGAAATAGAGCAACCGTCCGCCGTCGTCCTGGAACAGCTTGTGGGCGGCAAGTACCTGACGGTAACTGGCCGAAAGCAGTTCGGCATACTTCACATTGCCCGAAGCCAGACCGTCGTCGTAGATGGTCTTGTCCTGCTGGCGGCAACGCTCCATAATGGAGGCGTACTGGCTGTTCATTTCGCCAAAGGCCTGGAAGATGGTCTTTCCGTTGCGTGCCCAGTAGCCCTTATAGTCCTTGTTGAAATAGCGGATGTCCTTCACCTCGTCGTAGCCAATGAGCATGTAGCTGGCATCCTGCGTGGTGGAACCAAAGTCATGGGCGTAGGCCAGTGTGGTCATATAGCAAGGTGTCTCGTTCTTCACCTCGCCTGCGTATGCGGCCAGCTGGCCGGTAGTGGTGAAGGTGCTTTCCATCACGGCGGTAGGAGCCACGCTCACCTGGCCGTTCTGCCCGGAAATGTAAAGGTAGCCCCAGTCTATGCAGATCAGGTCGCCAGCACGGCCCAGCACATTCTGGGCCGTTGAACCGGCCTTGGCATACCTCACGCCATCTTCCGTCACAATCGATGCATCAACGGCCTGTGCAGGCTCATTGACAGTGAGACGCGGCGTGGTCGAGAGATAGAACTGCACGTCGTGGGCCTTGCCGTCGGCAGAGCGCACCTGATAGGATATATAATTAATAGGTGTGGAAACAAGGTCAAGATCGGTGATAATCATCGGGGCGGTAAACACCACATCAAGATCCACCGGTCCGCAGCTGAAAGTGTAGTAGGTGGAGGTGGCCATCACGTCGACACTTTTCTGGGTGGCCGTAAGCACGTCGGCACCAGTCTGATAAACATTCTCGAACAGGCCGAAGTCTATATAGGCACCACCCGAGGTGTTGTGGCAGTGGGCCGCAATCACATTCTCGCCTGCCACCAGCTTTCGTTTCTCTTCGCTGGTCAGCTGGTGGGTCTCGCCCTGAATCCAGGTCTCACCCGTGCCAATGACCTTTGTGCCGTTGACATAGAGTTCAAACACATCGTCGTGCGAGAACTCTATCCAGAGGTCTTTCTGCAGGTCTTCGGCCGTAAGCGTCACTGTGCGGCGCACGTAGATATCGCTGTTGGTGTCAGTCCACGAGTTGTTCACGTTGGGATATTCGCCCTTGGTGCCCCAGGCTGCCTTCTCTTCCTTCCAGCTGCTGTCGTTGAACGAGCGCGCTGTCCAGTTGGTGTTGTTCTGCTTCGTGTAGCTCACGCGGCCCGTCCATGAGTCACCGGCATCCGACATGGGCGCGATGGGCTTCAGCAGAAACGACTGGCCGTTGCCCATCCATCGATAGTTCTTGCCGTCAACACGCAGCAGGCCTTCCATGGGTTTCTCAACGTCAGTCCAGTGGCGCACGCTGCCATCGGTCAGCTTGTCGAAGGGCGACCAAAACGAGAAATAAGGGTCGTTGACCAGCAGCGGCACTGACGGCAAACGCATGGCATTGCTCTTGTAGGGTTCGAAATACTCTGTTTTCTGGGCCGTGATGGCTCCCGGCAGGAGCATCAGCAGGGCCGTGGCGATGAATTGTTTCAATTTCATGTTCTTATCGTTTTTAGTTCTTAACGTCGTGATACATTTTCACAGTGGCAAAATTACTTCAAAACAAAGAGAACTGCTACAATTTTCTAACCAGAAAAGAGAAAATACCGTTCAAACGCGCTATTCATGTACTTCTGTTTGTATTCAGGCTGTATACTACTTGTATTTGGCCCGTATACAAGTTGTATACAGCCTGAATACAAACGCAACAATGCCAGAAACCGCTGCGGTCTCTGGCATTGTCTTGGTTTGGGGAAGCCTGAGCAGGCTCAGTTTTCACTCTTACTTTTTCACATACTTCTTTCCGTTGAAGATATAGAGGCCCTTCTTGGCACTCTTGACCTGCTGTCCCTGCAGATTGAAGATCTTTCCTGTGAGGTTGCTTTCCATTGCAGTGGTCACGCTCTCAACACCCAGTTCTTCCTCAGAAGGTTTCTCAGCACCATAATAGGTCAGGCGGAAGTTGTCAAGCACTACCCAGTCGTTGGGCTGGTCACGGAACTTCTGAATGAGAATCATCAGGTCGTCGCCCTGGACTTCCACCAGCATGCTGGTCTTATAGAGACCGGTCTGGAAGTAGTCGCAAGCCTCATACACCCACATGGGGAACTCACCCACATAGAGGTCTTCACCGTTGGGATCATCAATCTGGCGTACGGTGCCGTCTTCATTCAGCACGGGTTCACCGTCCTCACCAATTTCGTCAACGCGATAGCGCGTCGTGCTGCGGTTGCCCAGACCCGGTGCTTTGTCAACTTCATCAAGGATGTTGGGAAGTGCCACTTCGGCTTCAGTGTTCATGTCGACAAGGAGGGCAGCCTTGACACGCTCCTGTCCGGAAGCCTCGGCACGAATCTGGTCCTGATGGTTGCCGTCGCGATAGTAGCCCTGCAGAGAGACTTTGTACCAACCGGGCAACAGGCCGAAGACGGTCTGGCTGAAGTCGAAGTCGCTCTCATTCCAGCATTCGTATGCAAAATCAACATGGTTCTCGTTGCGTCCCCATACGGTTCCGGTGCCATACTGGCTAATCCATGCAGATACATCCTCACGCTGGTTGAAGCCCGGCGATGCAATGAGGAAGGAAGCATCCTGGGGAGCAGTGGCTGTAGCTTGGGCCAAAAGGGCATTGCGCTCGGCCTTGGTCACGAGTTTCCACTGGTTGTTGGGATTGTCAATGCCGTTCATGTCGGTATCGATATTTCCATAAGTACCGGGACGGTAGCCGAGAAGCATGCGCTCGCCTGTTTCCTTATTCGTCTCGCCGTTGGCACGTGCAATGGCAAAGACACCGCTCTTGCCTTCCACGGGCACAAACTCCCAAAGGTTCTGGTGGGGTGTGTCCATATAGCCACCATAATTCAGGTACTCGCTGTCACCACCATTGTTCAGGTGGGTGTCAATCTTATATCCGCTGAAGGGATCGCCATCCTCAGGAGTTTCAGAACCAATGACAAGGGTCACCTCCACACCGGGGAAGCCTACGTAGGCGTGTGCGCCCCAGTCGCCACCTCCACAGAGGAAGCGCTGCAGTCCCACATTATAAATATAGAAGTCGCCCTCAGCAGGTGCTGCGCCGGGGAACACGTCGGCATGCTTGTCGGCAGCCTGAATCTTACGGGCCACACGCAGGGCGTTGAGCGACGAGTTGACGTCTTCGGCCGATGCGGGGTTCTCCAGTGTGCCCTGAGCCTTGCTGATGATGTCAGCAGAAACGCCTTCCTGTTGTGCAAACGGTATGGTAGCAGCAAGGAACTTCATGGGTTCCTGCACGGCACGCACGTCGCTGATGGCAGTGCGAAGATTCTTGATGGCATCTTCAAGTTCCTCAAGACTGGTGCCCTGGGCAGCAGCCTGGGCGGCAGCAATGGCGTCGGTGAAGAATGCAAGCTTCTCGCCATCGAAGGCTTCAGCCTCAGCCATCACGTTGGTATAGTCACTGGCAAGGGCAAGGGCATCGCGCAACTTCATCGAGGCAGCGGCAATGGCCGTGGCATCGGTACCGCTGAGGGCAGCCTGAGCTTCGGCAATGGCATTTGTCAGGGCATTGACGGACAGTCCTTCGTAGCCGTTGGCCTCATCGAGAGCAGCCTGCAGGTTGCTCTTCACCTCGTCAACATCGATTTCATTACCAAGATAAGTCAGCGTGAACGAATCGAACACAAGCCAGTCATCATCACCACCGCCAATCTTCTGCATGCCAATGGTCAGCGTACCGTCGCTCACCACCACCTTCACGGGGTCGTTCCAGTAGCCACCAAGGAAAAAGCAGTTAGAGGCACGGTCGAGGGCATTGCCAGGAACCGAGTTGCCAGGAATGAAGACTCCACCCTGCGGTACGGCGTATGAATCGAGGTCTTCTTCAGTGACACCACTGTCGAGGATTGACTTGAACGGGCGGCTCACGTCGTTCAGGAAGAAGGTGGCACGGATAACTTCCTCGCCAGCGTCGCGCTTTGCGCCAATCTGTGTCTCAGAGCCGTCGCGGTAGAAGCCCTGCAGCTTGAACTCGTAGGTGCCGTTGGGCAGTCCGCTGATGGTCTTGGTCAGCGAGAACTTGGTCTTCTTCCAGCACTCCACAGCACGGTTGGCATGCACAATGCCGTCACCACCCTGTGCATAGACGCCTTCGCCTTCCTGTACCACGTCCCATTTATTGCGCTCGTCCTGGTTGGCAAAATCGTGTCCGCCAATGAGCCACGTGGCATCCTTCGGATTGGCCTTTGTGGCAGTCTTCAGGTCTTCCAGACGCTGCTCATAGGTAACAAGCTGCCAGTTTTCCGACCATCCGAAGTCATCGAGGAAACCTTCGTCGTTCACGTTCAGGTAATGGTCGTCAGAAGAGTGAATCTTATAGGTATTCGTTACACCGGCAACTGTCGTAGGCTCAATAATCCAAGCAGTCACTGCATCGCCAGTATCAAGATAAAAGTTGTGACCATTGATGCTTTGATTGTGACCGAACTTCGGGTTCAGCTTATAGCCGCCATCCGGCAGTTTGGTGATTTCCACATCAAATCCATACTGGTCTACTTCGGCTCTTGTGGTCCAGAACTCGCCCACGCGATTGTTGTTCTGCAGCCACTTGCCAGTTTCCACCTGGTAAAGATAGAATGTACCACCCTCTTCCGGCAACTGATTGCCTGTCCAGGGCGATGTCTGTGCCTTTGCGCCCATCATGGCCATGAGGCACACCGTTAATTGTAAAAGTCTCTTTTTCATAAGCTGTTCATGTAAAGTTAATAAAAATATTTCATGTTGCAAAATTAGTTCTTTCCACTTCCTTTCAAGGCAAATGGCTTTTCATAAAAGGCCAATATCTCGCCAAATGTCCTTACTTCTGGAGGATTTTGCGCGATTGTCTGTTGTCCAACTGCTCTATAACGATGCCTGGTTGTGCCTGATAGCCAGTACGCATGCCTCCAAGGGTGTACATGGAGATGACCTTGGCATCATCCTCATTGATTTTCACTTCCCTGACACCCGACTCGTTGCCAAAGACTGGAGCGTTGGCCGTTGACGACGGTACGCGGTTACGCACCATGGGCCAACCATCCTTGTCCCACAATATCTGGTCAAGATACACCTTACGCCCACCGTCAGGGTCAGCGGCATCAAAACCGTGGTAGAGCATCCAATACTGTCCTGCGTCGTCAATCACAATCTCCGAGTTATGACCAGGCCCCACCACCTTGTTGCTTTTCTGCATCACAAGCATGAAGTTGTTCTCCAAGGCTGGCTTGCCCGTCTTGTTCACATAAGGACCCAACAAGTTCTCTGAGCGTGCCACCATGACACGGTAGGTGCTGTTAAGGCCGTCGCAGCAGGTTCCGGCAGAGCCGAAGAGATAATAATAGCCGTCTTTCTTATATATATATGTACCTTCGGTGAGCGTACCTGCTATCT
This sequence comes from uncultured Prevotella sp., assembly GCA_947304695.1. The sequence goes on along the minus strand of CAMZBS010000004.1, from coordinate 37,685 downwards.
GCACCTTCTCGGCACCGGGCTTCACACTCAGGCCGTCATCGCTGAGCTGTATGCCGTAGATGCCACGGAAACTGCCCCAGAACAGATACTTGCTGCCGTCTTCCTCCTCTATATAAAAAGGGTCGATGCTGTTTTGCACGCCAATCTCGCTTGAGATGAACAGCTTACCCACATCAGTAAAGGGACCGCTGGGACGCTCGGCAGTAGCCACACCAATGCCGCACTCCCACTCTCCGCCCCAAGTGGACTTGGAGTAATACATCACGTATTTCCCATTGATCAGGTTGATGTCAGGAGCCCAGATGTTCCCCTTAGGCACCATCTGAGGACGGGTACGGTCGGTAAAGGCCGTGCCCACACGACGCCAGTCGACCAGGTTCTCCGATCTGTAGATGGGCACATTACGGATATTTTCAGTGGCATAAAGATAGAAATAGCCGTCGTCGGCCCGAATAACAGTTGGGTCAGGCAGACTCTCATCGATGACGGGGTTGCTGTACTGTGTCTGCGCCATCGCTGCCGATGCAACAAACAGCAGATAAGCAAAAGTAGCTGACATTTTTGTTTTCATATTTTTCTAGTTTTGTTTTTTCTTCGGCAAAATTAGACAAAGCAGGGATGCTTTGAGGAAAAATATAGTTCAAAAAAGAAGAAATACTGACTAAAGCCCGTCCTATGTACATTTTTTTTGCATTGCAAAGCATCGTATGTCAAATATTTGTTGTAATTTTGGAGCCAACAACAAACAACTGACCAAACATGAAAAGACCGCTTCGACTCTTTACCTTATTATTATATATATGGACATTGGCATGCCCACTGGCAGCTTCTGTACCCGTGGTGTTCAGCAACTACATGGCCGCCGACGGCCTTAGCGACAACAATGTGCTCTGCGGCTTGCGCGACCGCTACGGCTTCATGTGGCTGGGCACCAGCAATGGCCTGAACTGCTTCGACGGCATACAGAACACCATCTTCCGCAACATGACAGAAGGGAAGAGCGGCATCCAAAGCAACACCATCACCGCACTTCACGAACATGGCGATGACATCTGGCTCGGAGGCTCCTTTGGCCTCTACATTTATAACAGGCAGACAAACCGCTTCACCATTTTCAACAAGCGTACCAAATATGGTGTGAACATCAGTGCCACCGTACAGGACATCGTGGGGAGTCAGGATGGCCGTATCTGGATAGGCACCCTGGGACAGGGACTCTTCATCTACGACCCACACACCGGCGAACTTACACAGGACAGCCGCCACGGAGCCTTCATCAGCGACATCCTGGCCGTGAACGATAGTCCCGTATTCGTATCCACCCTGCACGGAAAAGTAATGCTCTACGGACAGGACGGAACTTTCAGAAAGGAGCTGAACATTCCCGGCTACCACAGCGACAAGAACAACATCAGCCTTGAACTCATCGGATTCAGACTTTACATCGGCTGCGAGCTGGGACTTTACACCATCCTGCGAGGCAGCGGCGAGATAACACGTGTACCAAACGTGGACATCAGCATTCACTCGCTGCTACGAAGTGGCGGAAAACTGCTTATGGGTACCGAACAAGGCATCTATCTCTACGACCCCAACACGCAGCACCTGGACCGCTACGACAATCCCAACGACAAGGCTGGAGGCCTGACCGACCTGCGCGTCAACGCCATGACATGGGACAACGACAGCACGCTGTGGGTGATGACAAGGATGGGCGGTGTGTGCTATATGCCACGAATGGAGAGCGACATACAGATGTCACGCTTCAGCCGTGAACAGACGGCCAACGGCAGCATGATCTACGCCGTCTGCGAAATGCCCGACGGACGACTTTGGGTAGGCCACGAGCACGGACTGGGCATCTACAACCCAGAGACGCATCTCATCGACGAATACTCCGCAGCAGGCCACATACAGGAGGTGTGCGTGCTTATGGCCGACGGCAACGATCTGTGGATAGGCACCCGCCATCAGGGCATCGTGGTGCTCAACACACTCACCGGACAAATGCGCCACTACCAGTATTCGTCCGACAAATCCTATACCGTGCCCAGCAACGAAATCACCGCCCTGTTGCGAACAGCCGACAACACCATCTACGTGGGCACCAGCTGGGGACTCTGCCGATACGAACGGACAACGGAGAATTTCCTGTGGTATTTCGAGATTGGCTCTGCCACACGCATCACGAGCCTCACCGAGGACAAAAACGGGTGTGTATGGGCTTCCACCAGCAGCAACGGTCTGTTCAAACAATGGGAGCACGGTTCTTCATTCCGCAACTTCACCTACCAGCCCAACAGCAAACAGTCGCTTTCAGGCAACAGCATCTCCACCGTGTTCTGCGATCAGGTGGGACAGGTATGGGTGGCCTACAATGGAACAGGACTGGCACGTTATCTGCCTGAGGTTGAAGGATTTGAACCTTTTGGCACCGACATTCCAGAGATACAAGACCAGCAAATCTATTTCATTGTCGAAGATCACCTGCACAACTTCTGGTTAGGCGTAGAGACCGGCATGCTCTGCATCAGCAGAAATGCTGTTGCAGCCAATGCCTCCCTCACTGGTGCCAAGGACATCAGGATGCTGCGCGGCGTCAGCGACATGCTCCGGCAGCTCAAGCCGCGAAACTCGGCCTGCATCACTCACAACGGCGAACTGTTTGCAGGACGTGACAACCTGCTTGCCCACTTCCATCCCGAACGAATCAAGATAACCCACAAACAGGCTCCCGTCTATATCACAGGCATCACACTACCCTACCGCAACAACGACGAAGTGGCAACCCACATCACTTCCCGCCAGGTAGAAGGAGGCGGATATCCTGGCAACATCAGTTCTTCAGTCACCTTAGCCTATTCTGACAACAGCCTGACCCTGCACTTCTCACAGCCCATGTTTAACAGCATTGGTAACTACAGAAGATTCGAATACCGCATGGAAGGCATCGACGCCACATGGGCCAAAGGAACGAAGAATGCGGAGGCCACCTACGTCAACGTGCCGCCCGGCGACTATGTGTTCCTGCTGCGTGAAGCTGGCAATACCGACGAGACCACCTACGCACGACTCAGCATCACCGTGCTGCCACCCTGGTATCGCACCAATGTGGCTTACGTCATCTATCTCTTCCTGATTGCTGCCGCCATCATCTACCTGCAACGCCGCTACAACAATAAGCTGAAAAGACGCTATGCACGGCGCATGGAAGCCTTCCAAACCGAGCAGGAGAAGGCCAACTTCGAGTCGAAGATCCGTTTCTTTATAAACATTGTACACGAAATACGCACACCCCTCACCCTCATCAGCCTGCCGCTTGAGGCCATAGAGGAAACCACAGGAGCCAAGAAGCACATTGCCGCCATGCGGCGCAACATCAACTATCTGCTGGGCATCACCAACCAGCTGCTCGACTTCCAGAAGGCCGAACACGGAAAGATTCAGCTTAACCTCACCAGTTGCGACATTGGCCAACTGCTCGACCAGGTCTACCAGCAGTTCACTGATGCCATGGAGCTTCAGGGCAAGCACATACAACTGCAACTGCCCCCAGAGCCAGTCGTCACCACCATCGATGCCGACAAGGTACAGAAAGTAATGATGAACCTCATTGGCAACGCCACCAAGTATGCCCGCAACGAGATTATCGTACGCCTTGAGACGCTCGATGCCTCATCTCTTCCCCAGTTGCGCATCTCCGTCATCGACGATGGCCCCGGCGTGCCGATGGAGGAGCGTGAGAAGATATTCGACCTTTACTATCAGATTGGCAATGAGAACACCGCTTCTACACTGGGCACGGGACTGGGACTGTCCTACGCCAAGATGCTTGCACAGTCACATGAGGGTGACCTCTGCTACACTGATGCTGTGGGCGGCGGCTCCAACTTCCAGCTCACGCTACCCATCTCTGAAGCCAGGAAGGCAAAGACAAAGGGCGAAAAGTCTGTTGTGACAGAGGACAGCGAGAAGGCTGGAACGAGAAATGAGGAATCTGCCGCTGCGGAGGACAGTAACACTACCCGCTCTTTCCGCATACTCCTGGTTGAAGACAACGAGGAACTGCTGCAGATGACCAGCGATGCCCTGCGCAGCCACTTCAGCATCATCAAAGCCCATGACGGCGTTGAAGCCCTCGAACTGCTACAGTACAACGATGTCGATGTCATTGTGAGCGACGTGATGATGCCCCGAATGGACGGCATCGAGCTGTGCCGACGGCTGAAGGAAGACATCAATTTCTCCCACATCCCCGTCATCCTCCTCACCGCCAAGACCAGCGTCGAGGCCAAGGTGGAGGGCATGGAGAACGGAGCCGACATCTATCTGGAGAAGCCCTTCTCCATCAAGCAGCTGCACTTGCAGATTACCAACCTGCTGCGCCTGCGCCAGACCTACTATGAGCGCCGCCGCAATATCGACAAGAGCAGCAGCGACGACGAGGACAACCGCCAGCAGTTCGGTCTGAACCAGCAGGACATGCTCTTCATGGAGAAGTTGCAGCAAATGGTGGCCGACAACATGCGCGACGAAGAGTTCTCCATCGATATGCTGGCCGAGCAGATGAACATGAGCCGCAGCAGTTTCTACCGAAAGATAAAGGCTCTGACCGACATGACACCCGTGGAGTATCTGAAGATGCGACGCATAGAACAGGCAGCCGCCTTCCTCAGACAGGGTTTCCGCATCAACGAGGTGGCCGAGCGTGTGGGGTTCACCAGCAGCAGCTATTTTGCCAAGTGTTTCAAGGCCCGTTTCGGGGTGCTACCCAAAGACTTCATCGCGAAATGACACAATGAACAGATAGTTTCTTTCTTTGAATAGTTTTTAGTGTGGGGTTCAGCCCATTGTCTGTAACTTTGCAGCGATTTGCAAGTGTTGCAAGCAACAAGAACTGAACTAATTTATTCATCCCATTATTTGTATAACTAAAAACAATTTGCTTATGAAAAGAAGACTATCATTTGTGTTAGCATTGTTGCTGGCCTCGATAGCGGGCAATGTCATGGCGCAATTCAGCGCCGACAAGACCTACGCTATCAGTAACAGGAACGATGTGGGTCTCTACATGCAGGACAACAGCACGGGAGGCGTGGCTCTGGGAGCGTTCAACGACAACTCCTATTGGCGGTTGGTTCCCACCGGCAATGCCGACTGCTACTATGTGCAGAACGCTGTGACCGAGAAGTACATGCAGAGCTGTAATCAGAGTGAAGTAGAGGTGCTGACGGGCGACACACCTGTGGAATACAGCATCCTGCTGTGTGCCGAAGAAGGTGACGGCATGTACGGCATGGCCTCTACCGACCAAGCTACTTTCAACTTCACAGCTGGTACCATCGGCTGCAACTGGAAGAACAACAACACGGTGCAGGGCTTTGCTGCCGTGAGCGGTGCCAATCACCGTTCGTTCTGGAAGATTGTCGAGAAGGAGATGCCCCTGCCCGATCCTGAGCCAGAGGCCCTTACCTCGCCCTTTGCCGGAAGTATTGCCAGCGAAGGCACGTTTTTTCTTTACAACGTGAAAACAGGGAAATGGTTGGGCGACAATCATGAAAACACCGCTGAGGGCTGGACTTCGCATGGCGAGCTAGGCCCCCGTGGTCGTGACATTGACCTGAAGGCAGGTAACGACGTGGGGCGTTTCCAACTTGACCCCAAGCTGGGCCACAACCATTCCATCAATGGCAGTAACCTCTACATGGACACTGGTGACGGTGTGACCAATTGGATATTCACTCCCATTGACGTTCAGGGACTGACCAACTGCTATGCCTTGACAACTCCTGGTGGCAAGGTTTTGGGAGCAAAGGCCGACGGTTGGGCAACCAGCGATGCTGCAGCCATTGCAGAGAACGGCAATATATGGCAGCTCGTCAGTCGCGAGCAGCGCCTTGCAGCCATGAAAGATGGAGACGACTGCTCCTGGCTTGTGCTGGGTGGAACGTTCCCTGTGGCTGACAGCCACAGAGAGGACAATGCCTACAAGACCTGGTTTGGCGACTATGGTGACAATGCAAGCGGTGGCGACGGCTTCTACCACTGCAACCGTGTGTGGGAGTTCTGGAACATCGGCAGTCGTGACATCTATCAGGACATTGACGTGCCCAACGGCAAGTACAAGTTCAAGGCTCAGGCCATCTACGTGTCTACTGGTGGCAGCAACATGAATGCCGACAGGTATAATGAATATGTGGCTGACCCCGCTGGCAACACCAAGGGTGTGGTCTATGCCAACAACGTCGCCACTCCCATGATCAATGCCTACTCACTTGTCACCGACGAGAGAGTAAACGACCGCAACACCAAAGACCTCGGCAATGGCAAGTGGGCCTATAATGGTACCAACGAGTTCTCTACCAACATTTTTGAGGGAAAGGGCTGGACTGAAGAGGTCGAAGTGGATGTCATCAACGGCACCCTCCGCGTTGGTGCCAAGGTTGAAGGTGCCAGTGGTGCTTGGATGCTGATAGACAACTTCACGCTGACCTATGCCGGCGAACTGGCCGTTGAAGACCTGACTCCTTTCATTGAAGGACTCAACACCGCCATTGCAAAGGCCGAAGGCTTTAATGGCAATACCACCGAAGCCTTGCGCAATGCAATAGCCGACGCGCTGACCGAGGCCCGTGCTGCCCTTGAGAGCGAGGACGGCCAACTGATGGCAGCCAAAGCCACAGCACTTACCAACGCCGTGACAGCAGCCGAGGCAGTTGACGTGACGATTCTCCAGCAGACCATGGCCGTAGCCGAACAGGGCGTTGACCTGACCGAAGCTAATAACTTCCTTGCAGACGGCACTTCTGCCGACGTCCTGAACGACGTGCTCTTCAAGCTGCGCACAGCCCGCAAGATCAACGCGCTGAAGGTTGCCGACACCTTCACCGGTTCAGTCCCTGCTACCGACACGGAATACTATCTTTATAATATTGGTACGGGCATGTGGCTTGCCAACGGTTCCGACTGGAGCACCCACACAGCCGTGGACATCTACCCGCTTGGCGTGAAGCTCATTGCAGCCGACGACGGCAAGTTCAAGCTGCAGACCCACATGTTCAAGGAGCGTATTGAGAAATGGATTAACTACAATGCATACGTTGATACCGACGGCCAAGATGCATGGACTTTCAGTCCTGTTGACGGCAAGGAGAATGTCTACACCATCGGTTCTAACGACGGCCTGCTGGGCTACGACCCCTTCGGTCCCACCGACAAGGGCAGCTACCGCTATTGGAGCAATGTTGCCAAGGGACGTGTGGATGCAACCAACCCCAACAACCAGTGGAAGCTGGTGACCCGCACCGAGCTTGACGCCAAGATGGCCAATGCCACAAAGGAAAATCCCGTCGACGTAAGCTATCTCATTGACAACGGTGGACTGAACCGTGTGTGGAGTCTTGACAAGTGGGTTCACGAAGGCGGTGCTCACATGAAATCGGAGGACGATTCGAACTTCGACCGCAACAGCGACTATGCCTACGAGTATTACGATGCCAACTCATTCAGCTTCACACAGGTGCTCAGCGGTCTGACTCCTGGTCTGTATGAAGTAGGTGTGAGCGGCTTCTTCCGCCAGGGCAATGGCGACAACCAGGCAAGCATCGTCAACAACGACGGTGAACTCATCAGCGAAGCTTATCTCATAGCAAACAACGAGAAGCAGTTCTTGCCCAACGTGGCAACAGAAGCCGGCAAACTGCCTGGCATCGCCTCAAAGGAAAGCGACAAGGGTGCTTTCGTCAACTGGGGCCAGGAGGTGATTAACGCATTCCAGACAGGTCTCTACAAAGCCAAGGTAAGCGTCATCGTTGCCAACGACGGCCAGCTCACCATTGGTGTGGCACAGGATCAGAAGACAACTGGCCAAAGCTGGGCCATGTTCGACAGCTTCCGTCTCTACTACCTGGGCAACAGTGTTGACCTGAGTGAGTATCTGGCCAAGCTGAATGCCGCCATCGCCGATGCCGAGAAATTTGATGCCACCACCACTTCCGACGTCTTGGCCAATTCGCTGGCACAAGCCATAGAGGATGCCAAGGCCAAGCTGACCTCAGTAGTGCCCGAGGAGATTACGGCTGCCACTGACGCGCTGAACACTGCCCTCAACACCGCCAAGGCCGTGAACGTAACGGCACTGAAGCAGACCATTGTGCTGGCCGGAGAGGAGAGCATTGATGTGAGCGACGCCGTTACCGCTGCTGCCGAGGCAACTACCGCCGACGTGGTCAACAGCGCTCTCGGCAACCTGCGCACCGCCCGCAAGATGAACGCTCTGCGCATGCCCGACATCTATACTGGTTCTGCTCCCGCCGAAGGCCAGGTCTACCTGTTCAATGTCGGCACCGGCCTGTTCCTCGGCATGGGTTCCGACTGGAGCACCCACGCCGCAGTAGACCAGGTGGGCATCGAGGTCACTCTTGAGGCCAACGGCGAAAACTACATTTTGCGCACTCCCTACGGTTCGTTCAACAACAGTCCATACGTAGACACTCCTGCCAACACACTCTATGGCTTCACCGCCGTGGACGGCAAGGCTGGCGTCTACAACATCGTGGAAGTAGGTTCAGGCGACCTGATGGGCTGGAACCCCGACGGCAAAACCGACGGACGCAAGTACTGGAACTCCATCTCCAACGTGGCCGGTGCTGATGCTGCCGATGCCAACTACCAGTGGAAGATTGTCAACGCCGAGGAGCGTGCCCAGATCATGGCCAAGGCCAGTGACGACAAGCCTGTCGACGTTTCTTACCTCATCAACAATCCCAGTCTCAACCGCAAGTCAGGCTATGACATGTGGAATAGGCAATGCGACGGCGGCAACGGTGGTGCCCGTGTCTCGACCGTCAACGATGGCAACGGCGACCGTGCAGCCGACTATGCCTGGGAGTACTACGAGCCCAACTCGTTCAGCTTCACCCAGCAGCTGAAAGACCTTGCCCCTGGTAAGTACCAAGTGAGCGTTCAGGGCTTCTTCCGCAACGGCAACGGCGATGCCCAAACAGCTGTGGTCAACGAAGGCGGCGAACTGAAGCAGCTGGCCTACCTCGTGGCCAACGACCAGCAGGCCCTGCTGCCCAACATTGCCAGTGTGCTGAGCAAGGTGCCCGGTGTGGGCGACCTGCGTGCCACCGACAAGGGTGAGTTCCCCAACATGCCGCAGTCGGCCATCGAATACTTCGAGACGGGCTACTACAAGACCGCTATTGCCGAAGTCATCGTCGACCTTGACGGCCAGCTGACCATCGGTGTGAAGAAAGACACCAAGGAACTTGACGGCGACTGGACACTGTTCGACAACTTCCGCCTCACCTACCTCGGCACCACACCGTTCATTGATGCCAAGAGCGAGCTGGCTGCTGCCATTGCCGATGTCAAGGCTACCGACACTGAGGGCAAAACCGAGGAGAGCGTGGCAGCGCTGACCACCGCCCTGAGTGCCGCCGAAGCCGCATTGGCCGACGCTGAGGCCACGGCTGAAAGTCTGGCTGCTGCCAAGACTGCCCTGATGGCTGCCTTCGACGCACTGGAAGACCTGCCCAAGGAGCAAATCATTCCTACCGACGTGGCCGAGCCCACCTACACCTATCCTGCATCGTGGGACTTCACCAACTGGAGCGAGTCGACCATTGCCAACCTGAAGGCCGATGCCGCCTACTCCATCTTCAACGGCTGGAGCGACGTAGAGAAGGATCCCACCAAGAGCGGCAATGCCCAAGAGCCCACTGCCGAGACCAAGGACAACTGCTTCTGGCATCAGGGCAAGACCGATGCCTACGGACAGCTCTATGCTGCCGGACAGCTCATTGATGAGACCAAGGGTCTGAAGTTCACTGAGGCATACGCTGCCACTCGTGGCCTGGCCATTGCCGTGAACTATCCTTCCACGACGCTCGGCACCTACGCTGGTAGCCAGTACCTGTGGCTTGGTGGCGGTGGCAAGAACGTTCCCTGCTTCGTGCTGCCCCAGGTGCCTGCCGACATGACCATCACCGTCGAGGTGGAGTCGCACAAGGACGGCAACGCCCGTGGCATTGAGCTCTATGCAGGCAGTCTTGACGCAGCCAACAAGATTGGCGATTCGTTTACTCCCACGGTCAAGGGTTCTCACACCTGGACTATTGAGAATGCCGGCGACATTGTGGTCTACAACACCAGCGGCTGCCACATCTACACCATCACCGTTGAGGAGAACACCGCCACTGGTGCCGGCATCAGCACCCTGTCTGCCGACCGTCCCAGCGGCATCATCTTCAACCTCAGCGGCCAGAAGGTGGTGAAGGCTAAGAAGGGCCTCTACATCATCGATGGCAAGAAAAAGGTGGTGAAGTAAAACTGCCCCATAACCCTCTCATTCAAAATAAACGGCAGATACATTTGGCTATCTGCCGTTTATTTCTTATCTTTGCAATCATCTATCACTTTTCACTGATCACTACTATGCCCATCTTCGCCCCCTTCGCCCGTCCGCTCTACGTCATGGCAAAGCCTGCAGGCAGCCTTTGCAACCTGCGCTGCCACTACTGCTACTACTTGGAGAAACGGCACCTCTACGACGAACAGCAGATGACTGACCGCACGCTCGAGGAGTTCATCCGCCAGTACATCGAGGCACAGACCCAGCCACAGGTGCTCTTCACCTGGCACGGCGGCGAGCCGCTCATGCGCCCGCTGAGCTTCTACAAGCGGGTGCTCGAACTGCAACGGAGGCATGCCCGCGGACACATCATCGACAACTGCCTGCAGACCAACGGCACGCTGCTCACCGACGAGTGGTGCCAGTTCTTCCGCGAAAACAACTGGCTCATCGGCATCTCCATCGACGGGCCACAGCACCTGCACGATGCCTACCGCCGCGCAAGCGGCGGCCAGCCTTCGTTCCTGCGCGTCATGCAAGGCATACGCCTGCTACAGAAGCACGGTGTGGAGTGGAACGCCATGGGCGTAGTCAACGACCTCAATGCCAACCATCCGCTTGAGGTCTATCACTTCTATAAGGACAACGGCTGCCAGTACATCCAGTTCACCCCCATTGTAGAACGCCTGCTACCCCACCCCGACGGACGCCATTTGGCCAGTCCTGCCGAGGTGGCACCGCTGGCACCCTACTCTGTGCGCCCAGGGCAATACGCGCGTTTCTGCTGCGCCATCTTCGACGAGTGGGTTCGCCACGACGTGGGACAGATCTACGTGCAGCTTTTCGACTCCACTCTGGCCCGCTGGGTTGGCCAGGAAGCCGGCCTGTGCAGCATGGGCGAGACCTGTGGCCATGCTGCCGTCATCGAGGCAGGCGGCGATGTCTACTCCTGCGACCACTTCGTGTTTCCCGACTACCGCTTGGGCAACATTCACTCAGCCACCATCACGTCGATGATGTACAGCGAGCGTCAGCAGCTGTTCGGCCAGTCCAAGCGCAGTACGCTACCGCACCAGTGCCTCACGTGCCAGTGGCTCTTTGCCTGCAACGGAGGCTGTCCCAAGGATCGTTTCAGCACGGGCGGTCAGCCCGCCGTGAATTACCTCTGCCAGGACTACCGCCAGTTTTTCGCCCATGTGGCACCCTACATGGACTTCATGAAGCAGGAACTGCTTCATCAGCGGCCACCCGCCAACGTGATGGCTGTGGCAGAACGACTACATGACTGCAAATAGAAAAAAGAAAACAAGAGGGGGCTGCATCAATTTGGAGGGTGAAAAACGGGTGCAGCACGATTATGAAAAATCTTTACAATGACCCCTCTGAGATTCGCTCAGAATCCAGCAAATGGTCAGTCGGTCGCAAATGAGCGAGTTATGAGCGATTTTGTAAACGTTTGCTAATCAGTATTTTGCGATTTTGAAGCTGTTTTTACCCCCCGAAAACAGCCGTTTTTTGCCCCAACAGAGGCTTGGTTTCGATGAAAAAGAGCCTTGGTTTCGATGCATTTAAGCCTAATTCCCGATGCGTCTAAGCCTTTCTTCCTTGCAGTCAGTGGCCTGCTGCCTTCGAGGCAGCAGGCCACTGACCATAAAAGAGCTGTTTTCTGCGCCTTCGTCCGTCTAGAAGCACCCGTCGGGAGAGTGCTTTTTTCTATGAATTATTTTGACAAAACGAAGCCGCTTGCAGCAATACGCACTCTCTTCAAAGGCGTAGACAATATACTTACGATTTCACCCGATGGTGGCGGTGAGGAACGAGGCGTTGCCGAAAATATAGAGCACGTTCTCGCAGGCTGGCACAAGGATGGTCTCGCCCTGGCGTATGTGAATGCCGTTGATGTTGGCCTCGCCCCACAGGCATACGACCACAACGAAGGAGTCGCAGCGGAAGTCGACCTGAGAAGCCACCTGCACCACCACACGGTGGACTACAAAGTGGGGGCAGTTCACCAGCTGCGAGATGGGCTTGGTAGAGTCGTAGCTGCTGCGGTATTCAGGCCACACACGGTAGTCGATGGCATCGCGTGCCTCGGCTATGTGCAACTCACGGGGTTGCCCGTGTGCATCCTTGCGTCCGAAATCGTAGACACGGTAGGTAATGTCGGAAGTCTCCTGTATCTCGGCCAGGAAGTTGCCCGCCCCGATGGCATGGAGCCGACCGGCAGGCAGGAAGAAGAGGTCGCCGTCGTGGGCCTCATGGGTGGCTATGACATCCTGCATGGGCGAATGACCGTTCTCAGGCTCAGCCGTAGCCAGCTGTTCGTAATCGTCGGGAGTGATGTTCTTGTTCAGTCCGGCATAGATCTTCGAACCTACGTCGCTCTTGATGATGTACCACATCTCGGTCTTGCCCTGACAGCTGTGACGCTCCATGGCGAGCTTGTCGTCGGGATGCACCTGAACGGAGAGATCCTGTCGGGAGTCGATGAACTTGACAAGCAGGGGAAACTGGTTGCCGTATTTCTTGTAGACCTTCTGCCCCACGAGCAGTCCTTTGTATTTGTCGATGAGCTGTGTGAGGGTAAGCCCCAGGTCGACATCGTCAACAAGGCCACGGTCAATGGCCACGCTCTCATGGCCAGGCACACCGCTCACTTCCCAGCTCTCGCCAATGTTGGGCTGGGCAGTGAAGATACCCTTGAAGGGTGCTATCTGATAGCCACCCCAGAGGGTGGTCTTCAGATAGGGTTCGAATTTGTATGGTTTCATTTATTAATCCAGTTTTTAGAATTAAGAGGCTTTGCCCATACGGGCAACGTCAAACCTCCCACCCAACAGCCGAGGCTCCCAGTACGGCGGCATTGCTGCCGTCGAGCGCGCTGACAAGGAACTTGGCATCCTTGAACAACTGCTGAACATGCTCATGATAGCTCTCCTCGATGGGATCCATGATGAGGCGCCCCGCCTTGGTCATGCCACCAAAGAAGATGAACGCTTCGGGGGCGGAGAAAGCAGCGAAATTGGCGCAGGCCTCGCCCAGCATGTGGCCTGTAAACTGATAAATCTCCTGAGCCAGCTCGTCGCCCTTCCCGGCGGCAATGCTCACGTCGAGCGAGGTAATCTCGTCGGCGTTCAGGCCGCGCAGGATGGAGGGACGCGGATCAGTGGCCAGCAGTTCGCGGGCCGTGCGGGCCACACCAGTGGCCGAGCAGTAGGTCTCCAGACAGCCCTTGCGGCCACAGCCGCAGGAACGTCCACCCTCACGGCACACGACGACATGACCCAGCTCACCCGCAAAGCCGTTGCTACCATAGAGCAACTTGCCGCCGGTGACAATGCCGGAGCCAACACCAGTGCCCAGGGTAATCATGATGAAGTCCTTCATGCCACGTGCCACACCGTAGGTCATCTCGCCGATGGCGGCAGCATTGGCATCGTTGGTAAGTGCCACGGGTATGCCCAGCTTACTGCTGAACATGTCGGCCAGAGGCACCACGATGTCGTGTGCCCACGGCAGGTTGGGAGCATACTCTATCGTACCCTTGTAATAGTTGCCGTTGGGCGCCCCGATGCCCATTGACTTGATGGTCTCTATCCCGCCCACCTCTTCAATGATGGGCTGCAGGGCCTGCACGCTGGCTTCTACGAAAGCTTCGGCACTGGTGAAACCGGCGGTTTTGATAGCGGTAGTGGCCTTGATGTCGCCACGGGTGTCGACGATTCCAAACACGGAGTTGGTGCCACCTAAGTCTAAGCCAATAACGTATGGCTTGATAGTCTGATTCTGTTCCATTGTAATTTATCTTTTTTTACTCTTTTACCTTTTTACTCTTTTACCCTTTTACCTTTACCCCAAACGCGCAGTAAGTGAGATACAGCGCACAGAGCAGCAGCACACACACACCGGCGGTGATGGTGCCGGCAGCATCGGTGGCAAAGCCCATGAACGGGGTTACAGCACCTCCTCCGGCCACAGCAGTAATCATCAGGCCGGAGATAAGGTTGGCCTTGTCAGGCTGTGCCTGCACAGCCATCGAGAAGATGATGGGGAAGATGCAGGAGCAGAGGAAGCCTACAGCTCCTATGTGAGCCAGTGCCCATGAGGCTGGCAGCTGGACGAAGGCAAGCGAGAGGATAACGGCAATGCAGGCCACAATGTTCAGGCGGAAATAGGTCATATCGGAAATCTTCGTCATCAGGAACACACCAAGGAAGGCTCCCACGGTGCGGCAGATGAAGTAGACCTGCGGAGCGATGCCTGCCTCCTCCAGACTCCAACCGTAACGGCTGATCATGACCTTCGACGACACGAAGTTGGTGCCCACGTCGATGCCCACGACAAAGAAGATACCGAAGAAGAGCAACAGGATGGTGGGGTTGCGAAGCAGCCCAAAGGTCTGGCCAACGGTGACGGTACTCTGTTCCTGCTTCTCCCTCTCAATGGGCGAGGCCATGAGCCACAGGGCCGAAAGTAGGGTAATGGCTCCCAGCACAGGGAAGGCCAGATACCAGTTCTGCTTGTCGCCACCGCCCAGCACGTTGACGGCAAAGAGCATGATGAACGGCCCGCAGAACGACGACACGGCCTTGACCACCTGGCCTGCCGTAAGGCTGCTGGTGAGAATCTTCTCGTCGGTCACCACATTCTTAATCAATGGGTTTTCCGACACCTGGAGAATGGCGTTGCCAATGCCCAGGGCGGCATAGCCCACCAGACAGGCCCACGACGTGCCGACAAGCGGCACCATCATGCCCGCAATGGTAACGGCCATGCCTATCAGCACGGTGTTCTTACGTCCCCACTTGTTCATCTGAATGCCCACGGGTACGCCAAGGAACAGGAACCACACGAAGACCATCGACGGCAACAGGCCCGCCATGGTCTGACTCCATCCGAAAGCCTCACGGGCATAGTCGGAAGAGATGCCTACAATGTCGCAGAAGCCCATCACGAAAAACGAGAAGAGTACTGCGCCGATGTTTGAAACTTGTTTTGCTTTCATCTATGATAATATACTTTTTTGACGATTCAATATTTTCAGAGTGTTCAGACACCCACGACATAACGGCTGCCCGGCATGAAAGACAGCAGCTTGGTGGTGACGGCACTGCACACAAAGGTGAGCAGGGCAATGGCCGGAATGGCCACCCAGACGGGCAGCAGCGGGGTGGCAGCATCGCCATGGACCACGAAAGCAGCAATGGGTGCCAGGAAGAACATGTGCATGAGGTACATGCCGTAGGTAAGAGGCGACAGCTGCGAGACGAAGGCTGACCCGGCAGCCTTGTGGCCTGAAGCAGGACGGCTGGGGGCTATGCAGGTGAAGAGCATGAAAGCACCAAAGGCGGCACAAAGCACATTGGGCGTGCAAAACTCCCAGCTCCATTCCAGCATGGGGGTCTCAATGAGCTGACCCGGCACTCCTTTCCACCAGAACGACCAGGCTGTGAAGGCTGCACCAACCACGAAGAACAGCGTGCCAAGGCACAGACGGCGGCTGCGCGACCACTGCAGATGGACACGGATGTAGTGGGCCAACACCAGGTAGCCCAGATAGCCGGAGCAGTACCAGAAAGCCGAGAACTGGTTCCAGAAGCATTCTCCCCACAGTTCGGGTGACACGAAACGGTGAAACCAGGGAATGAGCGTGGAGAAGGCAAAGAAGCCGAGGAAGGTAAGTTCGTCACGGGCCGAGGCCTGCTGTAGCCAGGGCGACACAAGGGGAATGATGATATAGAGGCTGATGAGCGGATACATGAACCACAGATGGCCCGCCATCGACGGGAAGTTGAAAGGCAGGATATTAAGGTCCATCAGCGACTGGTGCCAAGTCATGCCCCCCCACAACAGAGGCAACACAGAATAGAGCAGAAGGAACGAGAAGAACGGTGGCAGGATGCGCATGAAGCGACGCTTATAGAAGGCCGTCATGGTCTGTCCCTGCCGCATGGGCACTAAAAGGAAGGCAGACACCATGAAGAAGATCGGCACAGCGGTGCGGCTGAGCCCTCCGTCGTAGAAGGCTACCCAGAAGCGGTTGCTCTCGTTGGCCAGCATCGACACATTGCCTGCCATGCCTACGGCTGGGTCGGCACCATAGAAATTCTCACTGGCATGGACAAACATGACCATCAGGCAGGCCACCACGCGTGCATAGTCAAGAAAGGGTATGTTCTGCTGTTCCTTCATCTGATGTATTTCTTACCGTTGGTTACAAGCAGTCTGGCATTAAGTGAAGTTTGCGGACTGAAGGCTGTCACCCTTCGTCCAAGCAGGTCATAAACAGAGTTTTTTTTAGTTGTCTCATGCCTCACAGCACCAATGCCGTCGGTCGATTGTGCCTGTCGGTGATGCCACACGGCAAGCATGGCATATTCAGAGGCGAAGGCCAGCTGATGGAAGCCCTTGGTGACATCGGGATCGCCCGTGGTCTCACTCCATCCGCCAAGCAGGTTGATGGGTAGCATGGACTGCCGCTGATAGTTGTCGAAGGCATAGTCCAGGTTCTGCTGAAAGGAGGAGAGGGCATTGGTTGCATAAGTCTTGCCGTTGTAGACGGTGGTATTGCGGTCGGCGGCATCGACATAGGCACGCATAAGCACATTGTCGAACCATGCATTGAAGCCGCTCTCGGCCTTCGGGTCGGTGGGCCACTCATAGAACACAACACCCTCGATACGCTTGCCCTTGGCAAAGTTTTTCCAGCTGCTCTGGGCCAGGGCATTGAGGTCGTCGAGATAGCTGTTCTCGCCAGTGACTCGGTAGAGCTCAGCAGTACCAGCCAACATAGTACCAGTATTATAGGTATAGGCTGTGCCCGAAGGGCCTCCGGTGTCAACATGGTCGCGGTACTTGTTGCGGCCTTCACCCACATATTTCAGTTCGCCCGGAGCGCCAAGCATGTCCCAGTATACACCCGTCTGCTTGTTCAGCAGTTTCTCCTTCTGCCAGTCATAGACCTTGCGCGCCATTTCAAGATAAACGTCGGAGTGGCGGCGCAGCTCGCTGGTGCGAGTACCGTCGGGCAGGATGTAATAGTAGCGCAGGTTGGCCTCTTCGCTGGCCGTCTTGTAGATTTCTGAAAGCCAAACGAGCGGCTGGATAATGGGACCGTTGGAGCAGGAGTGCTTCGAGTTGTAGCCCGGGCCCCATGAAATGCCACCGTACTCACTGCCATTGGCATCGAGACAGCAGTCCCAGCCGTCAATGCAGTAGTTGGCCAGGTATTCGGCCTTCGTCAGATAGTCATTGTCACCCGTAAGCTTGTAGGCACGCACCAGTTCTCGGCAAATCCACATTTGGTCGTCATAGACATTCTCAATGCCCGTGACAGCGGCGTTGCCCTTCGTTGAGGAGCGATGTACACCGTAGATGCTCCATTGGGAAATGCGTGCATAGGAATTGAGGGTGTAGGTGCCACGATAGTAGTCGAGCGATGTGAAAAGCTGCTTGAGTCTCTTGACGTAGCGTTCACGGTTGTCATCGTAGAGCTGCGGTGCCTGATCGTGAAGTGCGTCAAGGGCCTCGATGACAGAACAGTGAGCCTCCAAGGCGGCGGTGTAGGGCCACACGTCGGCGGTGCCACTGCCCCGCTGGCCATCGAGGTTGTAGGTGTCATACATGTGCATGTTGGTGGCGCTCCCACTGAAGGAGTGCTCCATGGTGGCATCGGTCATCTGTATGGCTCGCTGCAGGTCTCTTACGGCTATATCGGTCTCGTTATTGTCACAGAAGGCCAATAACGGACAGAGAAGAAGGATGGAGATAATAACGTGTTTCATTGCTTGATGATTTTCTTGTTGTCTTGAATGTACAGGTTGCCCTTTCGGGGTGTCGTCACTTGTCCCAGGAGATTATAACTGCTTTTGGCTGCTGAGGGATGGACATTAAGAACGGGTGTAATGCCAGCACTCTCAGAACTTCCAAACAGTTTGAACTCGCCAAGCATAATGTTGTCGGAGTTCTGGGTCTCGGTGACGTAAAGCCTGTAGTAGCGGAAGGGCTTGCCAAAGTATGGCGAGGATACTCCGTAGCGGTCGTCAACAATACCGGCACGGCGCAGCTCGTCGACGGCTTCCATGAGCATCAGGCCTGACTGCTGCCGCGAGGTGTCATGCTCGTCGACTTCGATGTTGTACTGGGTCGTCCAGTAGGGATTGATGACGAACCACGTCTTTTCGACTGCAGCAAGAGCAGCCGAACGAGCCTGCTCAAGCAGCCACTTGGTGTAGCGGTACTGGCGGTCGTCATCAAGCTTGCCGGAGAGAATCCACTGGGCAAGGTAACGAATGAAGATGCCTTTGAAGAGTCCACCGTCGGCCTGGTTGTAGTTCTGCCGCTCATTCATGATGCCCTTGGGCGAATACCATTTGCCAAAGAGCAGCAAGTCCATAAGGTCGGTGGCTGTCTGGCGGTAGTGTTCCTCACCCGTGATCTTATAGAGTTCAAGCAAGCCACCCACCCAGGTGCCCTGATTGTAGGAAAAGGTCACCTCATGGTTGTTGTTGCCAGTATGGTCCTTGACCACACCGTCGGGAAAGCGGCACTTATCGTACATGAACTGGTAAATGCGCTTTGCCCAGTCCAAATATTCCTGCTGCTGGGTGTGCTGGTAGAGACGTGCGGCGAGAATCATGGCAGGTGCATTGGAGCAGGCATTCTTCGTCTTACCGTCGCCAGTAAGGTTCTTATTCCAGTGTATTCCGCCACCTTCCACGTCAGACCATCCGCCCACAATGTCGTTGAAAAGCGTCGTCACCTGCGACATGTACTGACGGTTAAGGTTGCTGTGGGCGTCACAAGCCCTGAGCAGAGCCAGTGCCATCCACTCCATATCATCGTAAAAGTGGTTGATGAGCGTATTATTATTTTTCGCTCTGGTGCCTGTAAGCAACTGGGTTATCTTAGTGAGCCTGTCGCTCTTCTTTGTACGGTTGTAGTTGTCAATGTAATTGTCGATGGCATGTGCAGACCACCAATAACCACCCCAGTCCTCGTTGCGCTTTGTGGGGTCTACTGCCCATTTGCTGATCCAGTACAAACCATTGCTGCCCTGACGACGTTCCAGATTGGCCTCGCAGAAAGCAAGCATGCGGTCGGCCACGTCGGCATAGTCTACATTGGCTCCGGAGGTGCCCAGCTCGTAGCGCTGTTCATAGAGGTCTACGCTCATCGAGGCAGCATTATGCTGCACATCGAGCGTCACCCAATGCTGTCCGTCATTCGATGCTTTCAGCTCCCAGCAGTTGGGACGGCGGTCACGGTTGCCCGACGTGGTCATGCCAAGAGCATAGGCCGTGATAGCCGTAGGAATGTTGAACTCATACTGGAACCATGCGTTTACCTTTCCGTTATAACGGGTCTTACCGTCGAAATTGTCTATCTGTTCCTGTTCGGCATTGCTTATTTCAGCCATGGTCGATGTACTGCCGTCGATGAGGTACTGCACGTTCTTGGCCTTGTCGGCCCCACTGACAGTCCCGTTTGATGTAGTGGCCAAATTCTCATCGTCGGGCACAGGGAAACCGAAGAGCTGGACATCGGCAATGCGTACACCCTCTGTGCCCGTAGCCTGTTTCAGGGCGAGCTTGAAGAACCTGAAGGCTCCGCTGGGCCCACCATTGAGTTGACGCTCACGGAACCGACCGGGATAGGTCAGCGTGTAGGTACGCACGCTTCGCCATTCGCTGCCGTCGGCAGAAACGAACAGCTGAAGCTGAGAAAGATCACGGGAAGCATTGTCGGCACTGACCACGCTGAAGCCCTTCAGCGTGTAGGGTCGGCGTGCCTTCAGTACAATCTCCTCACTACCGGCCAACTGCGGCAGGTCGAATACAGTGAGGTCGTTCTTGTCGAAGAGCGGTGTCACATCGGCCTCAAAGCCCACAGTCTCGCAAGTGCAGTCGTCGATGATACTGTAGTCGGCAAGCGTCTTCTGAGCAGCCACACTGCCGAATGACAAATGACAAATGAATAATGATAAGAGAACCTGAGACTTTTTCATCGCTTATTTGTTTATTTCATTTGTAAAGGAATAAGGACGTGCCTGTTCAGATACACCACGCTGATGATTGGGCATGGCCTGCATCTGATAGACAATGGTGCCGCCCTTCATCAGTTCGCTGTGCTCAAGGTAGTTTCGGTCGTAGAGACTGCCGTTTACCGTCATGGTGCCTATGTAGGGCTGACTAACGCCATGGGCCTCAACGGACAACGTCTTGTTGCCAGGCAGATGGAGAGTCACACGGTCAAAGTAAGGCGAACCGATGGCATACTGTCCACTGCCGGGACATACGGGATAGAATCCCATGGCCGAGAAAACATACCAGGCTGATGTCTGGCCATTGTCTTCGTCGCCACAGTAGCCGTCGGGGGCTGCGGTGTAGAAACGGTCCATCACCTCACGTATGCGCTGTTGTGCCTTCCAGGGCTGTGCAGCCCAGTCATAGAGGTAGATCATGTGCTGGATGGGCTGGTTGCCGTGGGCATAATTGCCCATGGCCATAATCTGCATTTCGCGTATCTCATGGATGACACTTCCATAGTAGCTCTCGTCGAAAAGCGGTGGAACGTTAAACACGGAATCAAGCATCTGGACGAACATCTCTTTGCCTCCCATGAGGCGAATGAGTCCTTCAGGGTCGTGGAAGACCGACCACGTATAGTGCCAGGCATTGCCCTCGGTAAAGGCATCACCCCATTTCAGCGGACTGAATGGTGACTGGAACGTTCCGTCCTCGTTGCGGCCTCGCATGAGTTTTGTTTCCTTGTCAAAAACATTTTTGTAGTTCATGGCACGCTGGCGGAAGGGCTTCAGTTCCTTCTCCTTCTTGCCCAGAGTCTTGCCTAACTGGTAGACGCACCAGTCGTCGTAGGCATACTCCAAGGTCCGGGCCACGTTCTCATTGATGCCCACATTGTAGGGTACATAGCCCAACTTGTTGTAGTACTCGAAGCCCAGTCGGCCTGTAGACGGTACTTGGGGATGGACGGCGTTGGCTCCATGGACTACAGCCTTCCAAAGAGATTCGATGTCATAGCCTTTCAGTCCTTTCAAATAAGCATCAGCCACCACTGAGGCAGAGTTGTTGCCCACCATACAGCCACGATGGCCTGGGCTGGCCCATTCGGGAAGAAAGCCGCTTTCCTTGTAACAGTTAGCAAGTCCTTCCTGCATCTTCTCATTCATCTCCGGATAGACCAAGTTGAGCAGAGGAAAGAGGCAGCGGAAGGTGTCCCAGAAACCAGTGTCGGTGAAGTAATAGCCTGGGCACACTTCGCCTGTATGCGGGCTATAATGAACAGGGTTGCCCTGGGCATCAACCTCATAGAACGTGCGAGGGAAGAGCACAGAGCGGTAGAGACAGCTGTAGAACGTGCGCAGGTGGTCAATGTTCTTGTCCTCTACCTCAATGCGCCCCAGCACATCATTCCAGCACTTGCGGCCTTTCTCCATCACAGTGTCGAACGAGTCGTTGCCCAGTTCCTTGAGGTTCTGCCATGCCTGACCTTCGCTGATAAACGAAGAGGCCACACGCAGAACGACCTGCTCACCACGCTTGGCAGGCATGGTGAGCACGGCTCCCTGATGATCGCCATCAACGTGTTGGCTAAGTGTAAACGAATGGTCAGACTGGACTACGAAATAGTTACGGAAGTTCTGCGGCACACCACCACTGTTCTTCACGGTGTAGCCCGTGACAGTCTTCCTATCAACATTGACTGACACCGACGAACCGCCGTCAAAAGCATCGATAACAATGTTGGCCTGCTGAGTTTCGGGGAAGGTGAAACGAATAACAGCAGCACGGTCGGTGGGAGCAATCTCGGCCATCACGTCCCAGTCAGCCAAGTATACCTTATAATAATAAGGTGTAGCCGTCTCAGCCTTATGACTGAACCATGAGGCTCGTTCGTCTTCGGCAAAGACGGGCTTACCCGTGGTGGCCATTACGGCAAACTGTCCGTAGTCGTTAATCCACGGTGAGGGCTGGTGGGTCTGCTTGAAGCCCCGGATTTTGTCCTCAGTATAGACATATTGCCAGCCATCGCCCATGCGTCCCGTTTGCGGTGTCCAGAAGTTCATGCCCCAGGGCATGGCAATGGCGGGATAGGTGTTGCCCGTAGAAAGCGAGTGCTTCGACAGCGTACCCACAAGGGTGCTGACATAATCAACGGGTGTCTGTGCTGCGGCAATGCCGCAGCACAGACAGAAAGCGATGATGGTAATGATTCTTTTACCACTGAATGGCCTGGTCTTCATTTGGAATCTGAGTATTAAGTTGACGTTCCAGTGTGAGAATACCCTTCACAGTGTAGGCCATGGGATAGTTCTGGACAGATGTGTAGTCGGTGTAGTCATACTCAATACCACTAATAATAACATAGTGGTGCATGAGGTAGGGCTGCACGTCGTCAATCTGCTCATAAATGCGGTACTGTGCCGTGCCGTGGGCTATGAAGAGATTCTTTGCGGCATTATCAGATGAGAGTGTCACAGTGCCCTGGTTGCCATCGGGCGAAGTGGGATTGAACTGAAACTTCACCTTGTAATAGCGACGATCAGAGCGTGACTCGTCAATGTTGCCCATATAGAAGAAAATGCTGTTCTCATCGACCACATAGCCACGAGCCGTCTCCATGCCAGTGGCATTGTTTGGGTCGGCGGCATTAGTCACAGTAAGTGTGGTGGCTGAGTAGTTGCCCGAATAGTCATTGTAGGGGTACACCCGGAGCATGGCCTTAGAGTAGTTCTTACGAGGATGGGGCTCATAGGAGTCGCCCTTCTTTATTTCCAGGGGAAGCACCCACTTCTCCACCATGTCGATACCTTTGAAGTCGAAGTTGATGTGCAGCAGGCCGATGTCCTCACCACTCTTAATCTGCACGCTGGAGGGATACTGGGCATAGTCGCTCATGTCCTTATAATAAAGGTCAGTGATATCGGCACGGTAGGTGGGGCTGCCGAAACGGTCATAGTTCAGCACGGTGAGGGTGTCACTGTGACCCACCTGTATGGTGAGGTTACTACCATTGCGGGTAGTTCCGGCTACGATGACGGGCAGGTCGTAGCTCGACTTTCCCTCACTGCCATACATCAGCGAACCATCGTCATTGTGGCGTGAGTAAGGCACATAAACAGCGGTCACACCATTGTCGTTAAGCGGAGCCTTGAAGCTGATGTACTTTTCGTACTGCTCATCCTTCCATTCGTCATTGCAGGAAGTGAGAGTTGAAACGATGCCACAACTGACACAAAACGCAGTGAACAGGAACTTTATATTCTTGGTATTCATAATCTTCAATGTTTAATTATCAATTTTCAATCTTCAGTCCCCCAATCAGTCGTTGTACTTCCATCCGGGGTTCTGCACCAAATTCTTGTTACGTTTCAGGTCGGTGAAAGAGATGGGCCAGAAGTACATCTTGTCGGTGAAGGTAGCTGAGAGGTTGTAAACAGGTATGACCTGCATAAACTCATCCTTGTTCTGCACGGTCTGGAACACGTTGAGACCATAGACTCGCTTGTTCTCCTCAACAGGGGCATCCATCCAGCGACGCAGGTCGAAATAACGCTTGCCTTCGCCCATAAACTCAATCATGCGCTCACGTTTGATTTTATCACGCAAAGCGTCCTGACTGCCATAGACAGCAACTGTATAGTCAGGAAGTCCGGCACGGATACGCACAGGGCGAATGCCACGCTTCATCTCAGCAAGATTGCGTCCATTGATGACGACATCATTACCTTTCCAGTCTTTCTGCTGGTAAGTCTGTCCTTCAGTCAATTCATTCAGACACTCAGCATACATGAGCAGAATGTCAGCATAGCGGATGGCTGGTTCATACTTCTCACAAATGTGAGCGTAGCTGTTCTGGGCATCAATCCAATCATGGGGGTTGTAGTATTTCTTCACGCCAATGCCAGTACGAAGATAGGAGAATGAATTCTTATATCCGTCTGTGCCAGCGCGGTAGTAAGTCACCTGTGCGCCCCAACGCGACGAGGTGTTATCATCCAACTGCTGCCAAACCGAGCCGCTATAGGCCACCGAAGCATAGAAGCGAGGTTCACGTCCGACGTACTGTTTGGACACATTTGTCATTTGCGACATCTGCATGGAACTGGTACCATTATGCCACACAGGAACTTCGGGATAGGCATTGCTGCGAGCCTCGTCGCGGGTTATGAAGCCCGAAGGACGCTCACGGTCATTACCTGGATCACCAGACTGACGCCACTCCTTATACATGCCATCCGTATCAGAACCGTCTTTCATATAATAGGTATCCACCATCTTCTGCGTCAACCCATGAGTGTTCCATCCATTAAGAGAGACGGGCATGGAGTGCAGCACAAGCGAACCAATACCATTATCGTGGTCGCTCTTGCTCATATTACCACGAGTGAAGATGAGCTCGGGGTTGTTCACGGGGCTAACGCTGCCGTTGAACAACTTGCAGTACGACTTATAGGGGTCAATGTTCTTCCATCCGTCGGGCCAGTTTTTGTCGGAGAACTCAGTGTCGTAGGGCGGTGCGATGCTCTTGGGGTACTCACCACCGTCGGTCTGATCGTCGAAGCCGTCGACATAGAGGTCATAGATGCCAAGGTCTATCACGTCCTTACAGGCAGAAGCAGCACGAGCCCATTTCGTTTCATCATAGGTGAGCGACAGCAGTGGTGTGCCATCGAAGTTTTTCAGAGACTTGGCCACGTCATCGGTCACGTTCGAGGGATGATGTCCATTCTGCAACTGTCCGTTGGCAAGTGGACTGGCTGCGTAGGTAAGGACGATGGCACGTGTGGCCAGTGCTGCCCCGATGGTAGGACGCATGACATTGCTCTCGTCACGGTGTGTGTACTTCAGCTCATTAGCGGCCAAAAGCATCTGGTCTGCAATATAAGTGGCACACTCTTCATAGGTGCTGCGCGGCGTGGCCAGTTCATCATATTCCAGCGTGTAGTCTGCACCTTCGTCGGCCATGATGGGCACAGGACCGAACTTGCGGAGCAAGAGCCAGTAGAAGTAGGCACGGACAAAACGAGCCTGACCACGGTAGTCCTCGACTGCTTCAGCCGAAAGGCGTTTGTTCAAGCCAATGTGATGGATGAACACCGATGCCTGGTAAATGCCTTGATAGCAGCGCACCCATGAACTCTGACCCACGTTCTCACTATAGTTTCCTTCATGGAAGGAGTTATACGAAGCATAGTCGGCATCCTTTGAGTCGCCGAAGGTGTTGTCGCGGTCACCATAATACATGTCGTCATCAAAGTTGAAGGGATTCCAGTTGCCTCCATCGTTACCCGTAGCACCTTTTGAGCAGACCTCAAAATTACTGCCGCCAAGGAAAGCATAGGCATGCGCCAGCCACTGGTTAGCCTGTATTTCGTCGGTGAACACGCTTTCAAGGGTCTTACGGTCACCGAAATACTTGTCAGAGTCGAGGTCGGTGCATGAGCTGAGAGCTGCTACTGCGACGAAGCCGCAGCCTACACCAAAGGCGACAACAATATTTCTTATGTTCTTTGTTTTCATAATCATTATTCTTTTATCGTCAGTTTTCAATCTTCAATCATCAATTACAGACTGATCTGCATACCCAAAGTAAAGGCTTTCGTAATGGGATAATCTTCTCCACGGGGTGAATCGGGAAGTGATTCGGGATCCCAGATGCTGAAATCCTTCGAGATGAAGAACAGGTTAGTGCCCTGCAAGAAGAAGCGTACGTTCTGCAAATGAGCCTTGTTGACAAGCGTCTTGGGCAGCGTATAGCCAATGTCGAGATTCTTCAGACGCAGGTAGCGTCCGTCACGCAGCCAGAATGTGGAAGCACGATGGTTGTTGGCATTACCGTTGTAGCTTAAGCGCGGATAGGAAGCATTAACATTCTCATTCGGCTCTACGCCCAGAATCTTGGCAGTCTCTGGATCCACCCAACGGTCTTCGAGAAGTCCCGTAAAGATATTGCCCCACTGACCCTCGCTGAAGGCATAGACGTTCTTGCCATAAATGAGCGAGGTACACTTGCCTGCTCCTTGGAAATGGAGGTTGAAATCAAAACCTTTCCAAGCCACTGACACACCGAGACCATAGATGAGGTTGGGGCGGCTCGTCGCACCGATAGCACACTCGTCACCGCTGTCGATTACGCCATCGCCATTGACGTCCTTGTACTTGATGTCACCAGGCTGCACAGAGCCAAAGGTCTGGGTAGGTGAATTGCGAATGTCATCATAATCCTTGAACAATCCCAGGGCTATAAGACCGCGAACCTGATTGATTCGGTAGCCGTGCTGGTTCTGGTATGCATATACGTTGTTCTCCTCGTCATAATCACCAATCTCGTTCTTTGAGTAGGTCATGTTGCCACGTATGGTGACGCTGACATCGCCAAAACGCTCTTCGTAACGGAAGTTGCCGTCGAAACCTTTTGAGGTGACTGAACCTACGTTGGCTTTCGGATAGTTCATGCCATTATGATCCCAATACTCCAATCCCACAGTCGTGGGCAGGAATCGACGCTCCTGATAGATGCCAGTACGCTTCTCGTTAAAGTAGTCGACGGTGAGCGAGAATCTGTTGTTAAAGAGCACAAGGTCAATACCAAGGTCATTCTTCGTAGCGACCTCCCATGTCACGCTCTCGGAAGCAACCTGACGATACATCGCTGTGTTGTAGGTGTTGGTGTGATTCTGTCCCCAACTATAATTAGTATTGTGGTCGCCCAGCACGTCGCGTCCAGCCTGCGTTTCGCCACTTACCAGCGTATAAAGGTAGGGGAAGCGTGAATTGCCCGTTGCGTCACTACCCACCTTACCATGGGAGAAGCGGATCTTGAACATGTCAAGCCAGGGAGCCTTCTTCTTCACCCACGGTTCTTCACCAATATTCCAAGCTACTGACCATGCGGGGAAGAAGCCCCAGCGGTGACCGTCGGCGAAGTTTTCCGAACCGTTATAGCCAAAGTTATAGTCGAAGAAATAGCGGTACAGATAATTATAGGTGAACTGTGCTGCCAGACCCTGGTTCTTGCGCGACACCGAATTCTTGATGTCATCACCCAGGTTTTGAGTGGTGATGTGCTGGTTCTCGGTGAACTTTACGTTGGCTCCGAAATTATGGGCATCCATGAAAGAGCGATCCCAATGGAGCAGAAGGTCGAGGAACTCACGACGCCAGCCGCTATTGCTGGTGCTCTGCGTCATATCTTGTGCACTCTGCACCATCTGGAAATCCAGCAGACCTGTCTCCGTGTTGCGCGAACGAGCGCTGTAAAGGGCGGGCAGACGGTGGTGCTGAATGGCGTTCTCGTTGTGGGTATCGAAGCCGAAACGTCCAGTGAACGTAAGACCCTTGGTGATGAAGCCCAGATCTTGCTCCAAAGTGACGTTGGTCTGTATGTCATTCTGCCACTCATTGTTGTAACCTGTTTGGGTGCTAGACACCCAGGGATTGATGTAGTTCTCGTTGAGCGTGTAATAAGTAATGCCGTCGCGCACCTCGGTATTGTATTCACCCTTGGCGGGATAAAGACCGTTGCTGTAGACAACAGGTGTGAACAGCGGGTTGTAGCCAAAGAGCTGTCCCCACACCTTGTCATCGCCGATGCCCGGCGAATTGCGCTTGTTCAGATTGCCGCCGATGCCAAGTCGCAGCAGTGTGGTCTTCGTCACGTCAATATCAACATTCATGCGATAGTTCCAACGCTTATAGTTAGCATTGGTATCATAGGTGTCGCGCAGGGTCTTGTCGGTCTTGTACATACCTTCATCCTCAGTATAGGCCATCGAGACGTAGTAACGTGCCGTCTCACCACCCCCGCTGATGTTCAGATTAGCACGGTAGCTCATGGCTCCGTCCTTCAGCAGCAGGTCACGCCAGTCAACGTTAGGATAGAGGTCGGGGTCGAGTCCTTCGCGTATTATGTCAAGTTCAACGGGCTGGTAGAGCACGCCGAGGTTGCGCGTGAGGCGAGCTTCATTCAGATACTTGGCATACTGGAATCCATCAACGAACTCAGGCGTGATGGTTCGCGTGTTGTACGAAGTTTCAACCTTACCATTTATTTGCACCTTGCCTGCCTTACCATGCTTTGTGGTGATAAGGATGACACCGTTGGCGCCTTTCGAACCATATATAGCAGTGGCCGAAGCATCTTTCAAGACGGAGAAATTCTCAATGTCCTCAATATTCAGGTCATCAATATTTTCACGTTCGAAGCCGTCGACCAGTATGTAAGCCTTGCTACTGGCTCCGAAAGTGGAGATGCCGCGAATCCAGAACTCACTGGTGTTTTTGCCGGGCTGTCCCGAACGCTGGAAAGCCATAATACCCGGCACATTACCTGCCAAAGTGTTGGTCAGGTTCGAGGTACTGTAGTGCTTCAAATCGTCCATCTTCACATTCGAAACGGCTCCCGTCACAGTGAGTTTCTTCTGTGTGCCCATACCTGTGACGACCACTTCATCAACGGCATTCTGCACATCTTCTTTCATCACGATGTCGATAGTTGTCTTGTTACCCTTGACAAGGACTTCTTGCGAGGTGTAGCCAATGAAAGAGAATACCAGCGTGCGGTATTCCTGCACTTTGATGGTGTAATGGCCATTAAAGTCGGTAATGGTACCCAGTCCCTTGGCATCCTTCACGATGACACTTGCACCAATAACATCTTCGCCAGTAACATCGGTCACGTGACCAGTAATGGTTATTTCTTTCTGTGCCAGTGCCTGTAATGATGCACACAGCGCCAGGACTATGATAAATGCATATTTCTTCATAACCTTATTCCTCCTTGGCTTCTAAGTTTTCTTCCATGGTGATAGTACGTATGGCAAAATTGCTGGTGTCCAAGATATAGAATATCAAGGTATTCTCACCCGTAATGGCATCCTTATGGACGTCATTCACCAGACCTGTGGGCCGATGGAAACGAGCAAAGTCTCGCAATTCGCCGTTCTCGTTACCGTAAGTAAGTCCATCGGCATGGGTATTAGCGCTGCCACCTGCGTATGTCTTCACGATGCCCTCAGGCGTGAGCAGACGGATGGCATCGTTACGGCTGTCACAGAAATAGAAGTCGTAGACATCATCACGTCCCTCGGCCTCATACAGCTCGTTCTTCACAAACGTGCCCTGATAGGGGCGGTTCAACAAGGCCGAAAGCCCAACGCCGTCGGTAAATCCCTCATGGCTCATGTCGCCTGCGATGCGATAAGGAGCCGAAAAGCGATGTGTCAGTTCGTTGTAGTCAGTACGAAGGATGTAGTTGCGATTGATGACTACGATATAAGCATATTTGCCAGAAGGATGAATATCGATTTGGAACTCCCAGTTTGTGTCCTGTACGGTAAAGAGTTTTTCAAAAGCACCCGTTCCCCCGCTGCTACCAGAGTTGATATCCGTCAGGTTGTCGTTCACGTAGGGTGACCAGGAAGTGCCCAGGCCTCCCAGGGAATCTGGCAATATGGCAGCCCAATATTTATTCATGTCGAGGCGGAGCACCTCACCCTGTGTATAACTGGTGAAATAGAGCTCACCGTTGGGGTGAAGCGAGGCACCATTGCATTGACGGTAATTGGCCAAAGGGCGAACAATGGAGTTACTGCTGAAAAGGCCATTAGGGTCACGATCGACAATATAGACCGAGTTGGCACGATACTGCGTATTGTCGTTGTCGGCAGAGATAATGAGATGCTCACGCCACTTCTTCTGGTCGGGTGTGGCGGTGGCCAACCATTTATCATCGGCATAGCCATTCTTCTGTCCTGTTGCCTCATCAACTGTGTAGGCATAGGTGCCGTCCTCGTTGTACATGAAGGGGTCTACGGCGAAGTCGATGGTACGCAGGCGCTGGTTCGAGAATTTGCTTAGCGGCAATATGGTCTCCACGGTCCTCTCTTTCAGGTCGATGAGCTGAATACCGTGTGCCACGGTTCCAAAATGGGGCTCCTGGTCATAGACCACGAAAAGCTGGTCGTGGTTATAGGGTGAGAACTGCATCACACCGTCGTTCTTGAAGCCGCTACACATGTCGAAGGAACCGTCAAGCCAGATGGCATCCTCCTCGCGCTCATAGTTCTTGCCGCAGAGGCGTCCCACTACCATCTTTCGCTCATACTCAAACTTTCCTTCAGCCGAGCCAGTCTGCTCTTTCTGTCCATTTCCGCCAACGCTTACCTTTACCGAAGCAAAGAGGTGACTGCCCTCAATATGGTCGTAGGCTGCACCTGGCAGATAACAATAGATGGCATTGTTTTTCACAGAGACCAATGTGGCCTTTTTCCCGCCAATGACAACGCTCACCATCGACGTGTCATTACCAAAGTTGCTGCCCTGAATAAATACCTGCTGACCCACGCTACCCGATGTTGGAGTAAAGCTCTTCACCGTAACTGGCACCGACGGGTCGTAGGCTGCTGATGTCTGT
The DNA here is from genome assembly GCA_947304695.1 of uncultured Prevotella sp. Next base: position 6,889 of record CAMZBS010000004.1, on the reverse strand, counting down.
ACGCCCACGTAGTCTTCAACCGTGGTCGAAGACTCGCAACCCACGAAGGTTGCGAAGCCTGCGATCACAGTTGCTCTGAGCACTAACGAAGCGACATTTCTTTTCGTTAATTTCATCATAGTATTCTTTCGTTTTATTGTTTATCCATCAATACTTGCATCCAGAATCCGCCGATTACTGAGCGGGCCTTGAAGCCAACCATCCGTCCGGTCTTGGTGTCATACCAGTCGCTGGTAGGCACGCGGTTCTCGGTCTCGTTCATGAACTTATAGACGGGTTCCACGAACTTCAGGAAAGTGGCCTTGTCGCTGGCCATAGCAGCAGTCCACATAATCCAGTCATTCTTAGTATAATCCTTACGGATATCGAGCGGCAAACCATATTTATTCTGCTTCTTAACATAGTACTTAACGTCACGCTCCATAGTACCTGCGGAGAAAACATTGGTCTTCCACAGTTTGTCCCACACCATGTTGTACTTTTGGCTCCAGGTGTCCTTGCGGTCGAAAGCCAGACGGTAGTGGTCGCCCTCGCGAGCATCCTTCTCCCACTTTACGGCCATCTCCTTAGCACGTGCCATATACTTATCGGCCACACTGCCAAGACCTTTCATGCGTGCCATCTCGGCATATCCAGCCACACCCATGATGGCCTTAATGGAAAGATTGGCATTATGTGCCCAGTGTCCGGCAAAATCATCGGTACAGAGCTGGTTCTCAGGATCCTGTCCGTTCTCCGACAGATAGTCTGCCCAGGTAGTAATGATGTCCCAGTATTTGTCCACATAGTTGGTATTTCCGTCAATCTTGCACAGCTGAGCAGCCAGTGTCAGCATGTTGCCTGCCTCTTCAAGCGGCATGTCACCACCATAGACTTGTCCGTTGGCTATCGGATAGGTGCCCAGGTCGTGGGCAGCAAAAGGTTTTGTCCAGCGACCAGAGAGCGAATAGTCGAAGATAGAGGTCATCATAGCCTTCTGTAGTTCGGGATTATAGCAAAGAAACAGCGGCGCCTCTGGATAGGTAAGGTCTACAGTGTTCACGCAGCCGTTACTGTTGTTCTCCTTTGAGAAGAAGAGCAGGTTACCCTCATCGTCCTGGAACAGTTTGTGGGCAGCAATGACATGGCGATAAGCAGCCGAGAGTATTTCGGCATAGTGCTCATTTCCGCTCTTCAGTCCGTCGTCGTAGATGCGCTTGTCGAACTCGCGGCATCGCTGCATGATGTTCTGGTACTGCGACTTCATGCGGTCGAACATCTGGAAGATAGAAACCGTTCCCCCATGTGCCCAGTAGCCCTTGTAGCGTTTGTACATATACTCAATGTCCTCAATCTCATCGTAACCCATCATCATGAAGCTCGATGCCTGCTTCGTCTTGCCAAAGTCACGAGTATAGCAAAGCAGCGGCATGTTAGCAGCTTTCGTGCTTTCATAGACGGCAACAGTTTTCGTACTACCTGTTGAGACAAACGAATTCTTCATTTCATTGGCATTGCCCAAAGACACAGCACCGTTGATGGCTGGCATATAGAAGTACCCCCAGTCAATGCAGATGCCGTCACCTTTCTTGGCGAGGACTGGCTGGTCGATGGTACCCGTACATACATACTGTTGGCCACCCCATACGTTTTCCATCAGTTTGGAGCGGGTGGGCTGGCTCACCTTGTTGAGTGCCATTTCAGGTGTGGCAGTAATCATCAGTTGCACATTGTGATCCTGACCGTCGGTGCTGCGCACTTGATAGGAGATGTAGTTGATGGGCGAGGAGAGCAGGTCATAATCGTCAATCAGCATTGGAGCCGTGAAGACTACGTCCAGCTCTACCGGCCCGCATATAAATGTATAATATGTGTTGGTTGCCAATACGCTGACCGACTTCTGCTTGGCTGTTTCAATAGCAGCAGTATTTGTACTGATGTTCTTGAACAGGCCAAAGTCGGTATAGGCACCGCCCGTCGTGTTGTGACAATGGGCGGCAATCACATTCTTGCCCTCATGCAACAGTGCCTTCAACTTACCATCGAGATGCAGACGCACGCCTTCTACCCAGGTCTCGCCAGTGTCGGCCACCTTCGTACCGTTGATGTAAAGTTCGAACACATCATCATGTGAATAGACCATGTAGAGGTCTTCCCTCAGATCGGCAGCCTTCAGGTCGATGGTACGACGCACATAGAGATCACTGTTGAGGTCACTCCAACGGGTGCGTACAAAACTCAGGTCAGGGCTACCCCATGCAGCCTTGCCCTTTTGCCAGTCTGAAGAATTAAATTCGGGTTTTGTCCATGCCAGTCCCTGCTGAAGTTTGCGGGTATAGTCACCTTCCCAAGCCTGCTCATCGGCCATGGGAATGATTGATTCCAAGAAAGCGCGGTCAGCACCCATCCAGCGATAGGTCTTACCATCGACTCTCAACAAACCATCCATGGGTTTCTCATCGTCAGTCCAATGGCGGGTAGTACCGTCGGTCAGCTTGTCGTAGGGTGACCATACACTGAAATACGGATCGCTCACTACCAGCGGCACACTGGGCAGACGCAGTTGCGTTGTTTTGTACGGAATGAATAAGTCTGCCGACTGGGCCATGGCCGTCAAGGCCATCGCTCCCATCATGCATAATGTCAATAATCTCTTCATGTTGTTTACTGTTTTTATTTATTGTTCATATTGTTTCACCATCTGTTATCTTGTTATCTCTGAAAAACAATCATTTTTACCTCAAAGGAATCAGTTAACCAACTACCTTAATTTTACTAACTAAAAATCAACTAATTACTAACTAAACTTTTCAAGACATTCTAAACTTTTCGATTGCAAAATAACAAAAAAAACAGAAAACAGAGGGATAAAATATAATCAAAGAGAATAAAAAACCGTTCAAAGATGAATGATGATGCGCCTATTCGTCAAAATAGTGTGGGTACTTTTCATTTAGTGACGATTATTTTTTGTTGTGTGACAAAATATTTGTACTTTTGCAACATCATATATTAAACCAAGATTTAACAACCTGAAGAAATGAAACTACTACATACCCTATCCATCCTCTTCTTTCTCTCTGTTTTTGTTTATTCCTGCCATAATGGTTCCGCAATCTCAGGCAGTAAGAACGAGACGAAGCTTCTTGAGAACGTGGGCTATCCGCAAGGCATCCTTCATGGGGGGAAATACTATTTCACCTTCCAGAGCATTGGCGGCGATTCCGTCGAGCTCCTTTGTGCTGATCGGTTGGAAGACTTGTCAAAGGCCAGTCGACGCACCGTTTGGAATGCCCAACGCGACTCAATGACCCATTTCTGGTCGCCCGAGATTCATCGTGTGAATGATAAGTGGTATCTTTATTTCGAGGGCGACGACGGCAATACCGACAACCACCATCTCTTTGTCATGGAATGTCCGAACGAAGACCCCATGACGGGAAACTTCACCATGAAAGGTGTCATAGAGACCCATGCCGAGTGGAACTACGGCATTCACCCCAACCTTCTTCAGTTGCCTTCCGGCGATCTCTATCTCCTTTGGAGCGGATGGCCTGAGCGGCGGCATGAGACTGAGACACAATGTATTTATATTGCACGCATGGAGAATCCATGGACGCTCAGTTCCGAACGTGTCATGATTTCACAGCCCGAATATGAGTGGGAGCGGCAATGGATCAATCCCGACGGCACACGTTCGGCCTATCCCATCTATGTGAACGAAAATCCCGAGGCTTTCGTGTCACCCGACGGCCAGCAAGTTGTCGTGCTCTATTCTGCCAGCGGCATCTGGACGGAATATACTGCCATGGGCATGCTCTCGGCTCCTGCCACAGCCGATCTGACCGTCCCCGACGTATGGACTAAACACCCTGAGCCTGTGCTTTCGCCAGACACCTCCAACTTTGTTTCCATGACCGATGTGTTTCTGATTCCTTCAGCCGACAACACACAGACTTTGATGGTCTATGAAAAAAAGCGCCGCGAACAAGGCAATATTGTCCGCGACACTTATATGCGACCCGTCAAATGGTCGGAAGAAGGCATTATTTTCCAGTAAGGAAGCCTGCGGTTCTCTCTGGTGAGAAAAGTTCCCAAAGCGATGCCACCGTCCATCCTGGAGCAAAGATGTCATTGTAGAATCCCTTTCCGTTACGCCCGTAATCCCATTGGGTGTGCTGCACCACTTCGGGGTTGAAGCCTGGCAGGGCAATGCCACAGAGCCGGTCTTCAGTAGGCAGCAACTGGGTGAGCGACGAACAGATGACATCGTGAATCTGAGCAAACCTCCGTTCACCACCTTCCTGGGACAACCACTTCACGATGTGTGCCAGTTCGAAGACAAACACATCGATATGGTTGTTCTCCACTGACACGTTGCTCCATCCACGACTATTGAATCCCAGATCGCCCAGCATCTGTCCCTGTGCGAAGGGCACATCCCATAGATAGTACCAGGACAAGGCAAAGAAGGCTGACTTACGGCAGAGGTCAGTATAGTGCTGGTGTTCCTGCCCTTTGGTGACCACGGCAAGGTAGTAGGTGGCTGTAACGGCACTGATGGCAGCTTCCTTATCCTCGCAGTTGGCATCGAGTGTAGAAGAGAAATAGTCGCTCTTCGTGATTATCTCACGCTCCAGGTAGTCCACTGTACGCTTGGCAGCAGCCAGATAGCGTTTGTCACCGAAGTATTTGTAGCCCATGACAAGTGTTGAGGTAGCTGAATGAGTGGATCCTCCCGAAGCATCCACGTCGGAGTTGTCATCACGGAACTTGCGGGGATAGTGTCCGTCATCTTTCAGCAGTCCCACCATGTTATCGAGCAACACACGCATCTTCTGTTCCCATTCCTTGTGCCTTCTGCCTTGTTGCTTCTCGTAGCGCAGGTAGTGGAGCACCGCATAGACAGCTTCCGACTGCTGACGTATGCTGTGAATGCAGTCCTTGTCGGCTGGAATACCATTGCGTATGTGCATGTCCTCCTTGAAGTAGCCTTTGGCAGTAAAGCCATTCGCCAGCCAACTGTCGAAGATTTCATTACCCATACGCACCAGCTCACCATCCCCAGTCTGCTCACCATACTCCAATGCATTGAAGCCGTTGAGTAGCACACGGCCACAGAAGCCCAGCTGCACATGGTCTACGGGCTTGCAGTCGTCAATGCGCAGACCGTGGCCTGAGTGATACTTCAACGCATACTCATCGACATAGCCTTTGCGAAAATAGTTGGCCAGGTGAGCCTTCACTTCATCTGGGCTGAACATTGGCTCAAGGGGCTTCGGGTTCAGCACATCCATGCAATGCTGCCAAGTGCTGGCCACAAACTCGCCATAGTCCTTCACCTTGTCAGAACGAACAATCCACTTCAGTTCCATCTTCTCGCCCTTCTTCAGTTTTGCAAAGGCGGTGATGGGATTGATGAGTGTCAGTTTGCGGATATAGCGGCGTGGTGACTCCACGTAGGGGTAACCGAAGGTCAATGCAGCCTGCCCGTCCTTGTTGTCAAAGCCCACATAGCCCAACGAGGTGCTGCCGCTGACGATGACCTCACCTTCCTGATGGGTAGTCAATGCGTCCTGACTGTCGGTTGTTGCAAACTCACGCAGCACACTGAGCGACTGTCCTGTTGCAGTATCGAACACACCTGTCAACGGTGACGAGAGCCGATCCTCGCGCACATTCCAGCTCTTCGAGCTATGGAAAGAAGGTGCGTTGTGCGGTGAGCGCAGGTTCTTGTGATACCAGAATCCGGGCAGGTAGAAATCGCAGTCGTCAGTGTTGAAGCCTGTCGGCACCTGCACACCTATATTGAAAAAGGCGTCGTCCTTTGCCGTGAGTGTAACGGTGAGTCGCACCTCGTTGCCAGTGGATGTCTGTTTCTGACTGATGACAAGAGGTACTGCACCGGTGGCCGCACCCTCAACGGTCAGTTGACCATCAGGCTGGGCAACCAGCTTCCAGCTGCGTGCATCATTGCCTGGCTGTTTCAAACTGAGTTGATAGTTCACTCTAACTGCCCCTGCCATCTGACATACGAAAAGCAGAAGCAAGGTCAACAAGCATTTGTGATTCTTGTTCATAGGAATTATTCTTTGTTTATTATCTTCGTTGCTTCCACGCCTTCTTTGGTTATCTTCACCTTTCTGATGAACCCCTGCTCGTCGAACTCCATGCGGTCGATGCAGGTCACGCGGTGGTTGGCATCGGTCTCGCCAAGCGGACGGCGGTGGTAGATGATGTACCACTCATCATTGCCCGCACAAGCAACCGAGTGGTGGCCGGCACCGGTGGCCACATCAGGATCTTGTTCCAGTATCTTCCCAATGCGCTTGAAGGGGCCAAGGGGCGAGTCGCTGATGGCATAACTCACGCAATAGTCGGGGCCGCCCCACCCTCCTTCACTCCACATGAAGTAGTACTTGCCCTTGCGTTTCAACATGAAGGGGCCTTCCACATAGCGTTCGGGTGTCACCTCTTTATATTTCTCTCCGTCCTCAAAAGGCACAATGCCCAGCAGGTCGTCGGAGAGTCTTACCACGTTGCAATGGCCCCATCCGCCATAATACATGTAATAGCATCCGTCGTCATCGCGGAAGACAAACTGGTCGATGGGCTGCGCACCGTTCACGATGTGCTGGATAAGCGGTTTGCCCAGCGCATCCCTGTAAGGCCCCTGCGGCTTGCGGCTTACTGCCACGCCTATGCCGCCCACTTCTCCCTCATGCACGTCGTTGGCAGCAAAGAACAGGTAGAATTTTCCTTCCTTTTCCACAATGGCCGGTGCCCACATGGCTCGGCATGCCCAGCTCACCTCCTTGCTGGTGAGCACCTGCGGGTGCTTCTTCCAATGCACAAGATCCTTCGATGAGAAGTCATCGAAATGCAGCTGTACGTCGTAGGGAGCCGAATA
>CAMZBS010000003.1 GCA_947304695.1 uncultured Prevotella sp. | reverse complement strand
ATGGCCTGCATCTTCTCCTGCTGTGCCTTGGCCAGAGCCTGCTGGTTGTCCTGATAGCTCTGCTGAATCTTCTGATACATGTCCTGCAGCTCCTGCTGACGGCGCTGCTTGATGTTCTCGGGCAAGGTGGCCTGCTCCTTCTCGAAGGCGTCGCCCTTCTTCTGCAGTTCGTCCTGCATGGACTTCAGGTCGGCCTCATACTGCTGTGTGAGGGATTCAAGCTCAGTACGTGCGGTGGTGAACTCGGGCATGGCCTGCATGATTTCGGCCGAATTGACATGGCCGAATTTGGCCTGTGCTGATGCGGTGAGACCGCAGATAGCGCAAATAGCGCAAAGTATAAACTTTTTCATTGTAATTGTTTGGTATTTAATTTTTCAATCTTATCATTTTTACTATTCACTTTTCACTATCGAAGTGCCTAATAGGCATATCCCAGCTTCTGCAGCACTTCATTGGAGATGTCGATCTTGGGCGATCCGAAGATGATGCCAGTGTCGCTAGCACGATCGAGCACCAGCTGATAGCCGCGCAGGTCGGACACGTCCTTGATGGCATTGTAGACCTCCTCCTGAATGGGAGTCATGAGCGAGGTGCGCTTCTTGAACAGCTCACCTTCGGGGCCGAAGTACTTGCGCTTCAGCTCGGCAGCCTGCTTTTCCTTGGCCATGATGGCATCCTGACGGGCCTGCTTCTGCTCCTTGGAGAGGAAGACCACCTCATTCTGGTAGTTCTTGTACAGGGTCTGTGCCTCGGTTGTGAGCGCGTCGACCTCTGCCTGCCACTTTCTCGACACCTGGGCCAGCTGCTCGTTGGCACGCTCATAGGCCGGAATGTTCTTGAAGATGTAGTCCATGTCGACCAGTGCAAACTTCTGCGCACTTGCGCTCAAAGGTAAAAAGGTAAGAAGGTAAAAAGGTAAAAACCATTTTACCAGCCCCATTACCTTGCTTTTAAGACTTTTCTTTTCCATACTTATTTCTATTTTTTTCCTGTTTTACCTTTTTACTTTTTCACCCTTTTACCTTTATCAGAACTCCTGTCCTAAGACGAAGTGGAACTGTGAACCGCCACGTGTTTCCTGTGCAGTTCCTCTATACACCTTGTCAAAGCCGTAGGCCCAGTCGATACCCATCAGACCCACCATAGGCAGGAAGATGCGCACACCGAAGCCAGCCGAACGCTTCATGTCGAAGGGGTTGAAGTTTTTCACCTCGTTCCAGGCATTACCTGCCTCAGCAAAGCCCAGTCCGTAGATGGTGGTGTTGCCCAGCATGAACGGGTAGCGTACTTCAAGCGTAAAACGGTCGTAGGCATAGCCGCTGCTACCGTAAGGCGTGAGCGAACCGTTGTCGTAGCCGCGCAGTCCGATAGTCTCTTCAGCATAGCTGGTGCTGTAGCCGCTCATGCCGTCGCCACCCATGTAGAACGTCTCGAAAGGCGATTTCTTGTCTTTGTTGTAGGCTCCCAGGATACCCATTTCCACACGGGTCATCAGCACAAAGCACTTGTTGCCGCCCGTGAGCGGTGTGAAGGTGCGGCTCTTGAGCTTCCATTTGTGATATTCAATCCAGCGATATTTCTCCTGCTGCTCAGCCTGATAGCGCTCACTGTCGTTGTTGTAGGTCTCAGCGGTGGCTAAAGAGCCGTAGTCCTTACCGTCGAAGAGCGACCAAGGCGGCGTGAGTGTGACCGAAAGGGCAAACTCGGAACCATGACGGGGGAAGAGCGGGTTATCAGTCGAGGTGCGGCTGAGCACCAGTCCCAGGTTCAGGTTGTTACAGTTACCGTTCGAAATGAGGAAGTAGCGCCAGTCCTTCAGCATGTAGCGCTGGTAAGCCAGCGTGGCTGAGAGCTGGAAGTAGTCGTCAGGCCAGCGCAGGCGTTTGCCCCAGCCCACTGAGATGCCGAGAAGCTTGACGTACTTGTCGTCGTCGTAATAGCTTTCGTAGTTGTTGTAATAGTTGTTGTTGTAACTGCCGTAACCGCCATAATAGCCGTACATGGAGTTCATCCACGCATTGTTGTAATAGCTGCTCGACACGTCACTCTGCTTGGAGTAGTAGGCACCGACGTTGAAAGCGTTGGGACGCTTGCCTCCGAACCATCCCGTACTGTAGTTGGCACTGTAGGAACTGTAGTAGCGACCGTTGGTCTGGAAGTTCAGACCCACCTGTTCGCCATCGCCAGCTGGCAGGAAGCCACGGTGCAACTTATTCTTACCCAGGAGGTTACGCATGGAGAAGTTGTTGAACTTGATGCCCACGCGACCGATGATACCCGTCTGACCCCAACCCAGCGACAACTCAAGCTGGTCGTTGGACTTCTGCTCCAGGTTCCAGTTGATGTCTACGGTACCGTCATCATAGTTGGGCTTCACGTCGGGACTGACGCTCTCTGGGTCGAAATAGCCCATCGAGGCAATCTCACGTGCCGAACGCATAAGTGCATCTCTTGAGAAGAGGTCGCCCGGCTTAGTGCGCAGCTCACGTCGCACCACTTCCTCATAGAGGCGGTCGTTGCCGAAGATACGCACGTTGTTCAGATGTGCCTGGGGGCCTTCTGTGATACGAACCTCAAGGTCAATGGAGTCACCCACAATGTTCACCTCAGTAGGTTCAACGCTCGAGAACACGTAGCCGTTGTTATAATAGAAATTGTGTACGGCATCATCATCTTCCAAGAGTCGCTTGTTGATGAGACGCTGGTTGTAGACATCGCCGCTCTCCATGCCCAACGTCTTGTTCAGTCCGTCGGTTGTGGCTACGGTGTTGCCCACCCAACTGACGTTACGCAGGAAGTACTTGTCGCCTTCCTCAACCTTAACCAGCACGTTGACGTGCTTCTCGTCATGGTTCCACACAGAGTCTTCCAAGATGGTTGCATCGCGGAATCCCAGTTCGTTATACTTGTCGATGAGTGCTTTCTTAGCCTCTTCGTAACGCTCGTTGGTGAACTTCTTCGACTTCATGAAGGAGTAAAGCTTGCCTGCCTCACGTATCTTTCCGAAGGCACCCTTGCCAAAGAGTGGGCCTTTGATCTTTGAAGACTTCAGCTTCTCGTTGCCTTCGAAGATGATGTATCGTACCTTCATCTTCGAACGCTTGTCGATGTTCACGTCAAGTACCACCTGGTTCTTGCCCGTTACGTCGTCGCGCTGCTGGATTTCCACTTCAGCATTCTTGAAGCCCTTCTCATCGAAATACTTCTTGGCCAGAATCTTGGCACGGTCGAGCAGGTTCTTGGTCAGACTCATGCCACGGGCCATGCCCAGTCGGGCCTCAAGGTCTTCGCGCTCGCTTTTCTTTACGCCGTTGTAGTTGATTTCCGTGATCTTGGGGCGCATGGCAAGATGAATGGTGAGATAGATCTTTGAATCGACAATACTGTCGGCGGTGATGGAGCACTTGGAGAAGAGTCCGTGCTTCCAGTAGCGCTTCACGGCTTCAGTAATCTCAGAGCCAGGCACATCAACGACCTGCCCAACAGACAGTCCCGACAGACCAACAATCACCTCGTCCTCATATCCTTCCACGCCATCAATGGCAATACCGCCTATCTCGCACTGTCGCGGTGTTCCAGCGTAGGAAACCTCTGGATTGACCACAAAGCTCTGTGCTGACGAAGTGATCAGTGACAGGTGATAAGTGATTAGTGTTGCAGCCACTATCACCCACCGCCTTGCTTTCATTTCCAATATATTATTATAAGTCATAAAACTCTTTCGTATTTCACTTCTCACTTATCGCTTCTCGCTTTCCTCCACCTGTGCCTCGGTCTTACCGAACCGTCGCTGGCGACCCTGATAGCTGGCAATGGCCTTGTGAAGCTCAGCCTCATCGAAGTCGGGCCAGTAGGTGTCGCAGAAGTACAGTTCAGTATAGGCAATCTGCCACAGCAGATAGTTTGAGATGCGAAGTTCTCCACCCGTACGGATGAGCAGGTCGGGATCGGGCATGAAGTAGGTGTTCAAATGCTGCGAGATGGTTTCTTCCGTTACCTCGTTCATCAGCTCCTCAGCAGTGTAACCCTGTCCTATCAGCTTTCTGCACGAATCCCACACAATCTCGCGCACCGCATCTGTAATCTCCCAACGGCTGCTGTAGCTGATGGCCACCACCATGGTCATGGCATCGTTCTGTGCCGTATGCTCCATGGTGTCCCACAGTTTCTTCTGTAGGTTCTCGGGCAGTCGCTTCATGTCGCCGATGACGCGGAACTGGACGTTGTTCTTCATGAAGATCTCGTCCTCCAGTGCCGTCAGTACGAGTCCCAGCAGTGCAGCCACCTCGTCGGCGGGTCGGTTCCAATTTTCAGTGGAGAAGGTGTATAATGTCAGATATTTCACGCCCAGCCGGGTACATTCCGACGTAATGCGGCGTACAGCCTCCACTCCTGCCTGATGTCCGTAGGAGCGGTGCTTTCCACGTTCGGTGGCCCAGCGCCCATTGCCGTCCATGATGATGGCAATGTGCTGCGGGATGCGTGTCATATCCAGTTTCTGTTCAGTCTTTATCATTGTTACAGGTTTTACATTTTTCCCACAAGTCGTAGGTCAGCGTCACCCCCAGCACACTGTAGCAGTCGGTGTTTTTAAACAGTCCGCTGCTCTTGATATTGAAGGGGTCTGAGATTCCGTCAATCTCATCGGTGCCGGTGAAGTGCATGACCCACTCGGCAGCCAGGTTCAGGCGTTTGGCCAGCTTGTATTTCACACCCAGTCCAATGGGCAACTGCAGGCCAGCAGCTGACTTGCCGGCATTGGCAAACGTGAGCCCCAACCCGAAGGTCATGAACGGTGCCCACGGTTTGGCTCCGAAGTATTCGCGCCCTGTTCCGAACGCCCAGAAGTTGCACTCGAAGCGCAGTTGGAAGTCAACAACCTTCGACTTGAACTTGATGGGCTCGATGTCCAAATCGGGATAGTAGGTGCCAGCATCTTCCGATGACCCTTTCAGCTGCGTGTATCCCAGGAAGCAGCCCCATGCCATGCGCGGGTTCAGCTTGTACTTGGCCACGAGCGTAGCCATAGGCTGCATGCCCTTGAGTGGATTTTCATTGAAGTCGCCCTCATATGCTGCCAGTCCCAGACCGCCGCCCAGCTCCAGCCTGTATTCAGGATCTTGCTGTGCACGGACGCTGATGGCTGCAAACAGCAGTGCAATGAGTACGACGTAGTGCTTCATTCTGTCTTTTCACCTTATTATATATACGCGCGCGCAAGCATTATCGCTTCATGCCCTGCCACACCTGACCCGTGCTGGTGACAACCCAGAGGTTGTCCTTGGCATCGACGGCCATGGAAAGGCTGTTGCCGGTGACGGAGGTCGGCAGCACGCAACTGCTGTTCTCCTCCCAAGTGACGCCCTGGTCGCGGGTCTGATAGAGCGTCCTGCCATTGCCTGCTGCCAGTACCACGCCGTCATAACGCACAAGGCTGAGCTGCTGGTGCAGCGGCAACCAGTGGTTGGCGAGGCTTTCGTTGACTACCATGTTGACCCACTGGCCACCCTTCTGCTGTCCGCCGTACTGGCTTATCTTGCGCCACACACAGGTCTTGCTGCCGTCGTTGCCCGCAAGGAGCACGTAGTCGGTAGAGTCGCTGGGGTAATATGGGAAGCTGACCGAAGCCATTCCCTGAGTAGGCAGCAGCGAGAGCGAATCGTCGAGAAGCTCGTCTGTCCATGTCGTTCCATTGTCAATAGAAGCCTTCAGCATTCCGTCGGCACCCAGGGCGAAGAGTTCCTTCGTGGCAGCACCTACAAGCTTGCTAAGCTGGCTGGCGTCGGCCACCTGCTCCCACTGCTCACCGTCGGCCGTGCGCAGCAACTGCTGGCCGCTAAGCATATAGACCTTGCCGTCCTTCACCACCACGTTCTGCCAAGCATCGGCATCGAACGGGGTGCTGAGGTTTGTTCCCAACAGCGTCCACTTTGAACCGTTGACCGACGAGATGACGCTTGTCTGACCGTCTTTCTTCCCGAAGGCCAGGAGCCTGTTGCCCAGTGCTACGACCTTCATGCCGTCGAAGCCAGCGAGCAATGTGGTGTCGGAGGTGAGCTTCCAATCGAAGTCAGTACCCGTTTGCTGCGACACGTTCAGCGTCACTTTGTAGTCGCGATAGTAGCTGCCGTCTGAAGAAAAGACGCGGAAGACGCGCGGCTGGGTGAAGTCAATGGAGTCGGACGAGCTGTACCACACAAACAGCGAGTCAGTGTGTCTTTGCACGGCAATGGCACCGCTGTTGTAGGCCGAAACCGAACAGAGCACGTGGGCAGCATCGCAGCCCATGGGCAGCGAGTCGAGGTTGTAGATCTGCATGCCTATCTGATCAATGGTCATCTTGTAGTTCGACCCCGTGATAGTTGTTTTCACCACAGTGTCGTTGCCGGTAGTGGCCGATGTGGTGTGGTAATATCGGTTGATGACGCCCAGCGAGAAGGCTGTGATGGCCGCATCGTCATGGAGTGTGACGTCGTCATCGCTCGAATTAAGACACGACGTAAGTGCCACACTGGCCAGCAACAATAGGCTGAGCACGCGGGAAAATCGTTTCATCTGCTCTGAACTTTATTCAAATTTGGCTGCAAATTTACGCACAATTCCGCAATAATCGGCCATTTTCACACCTTAATTAAATAAAATATATCATAATCGGCCCTATTTTAAGTTGTTTTTAGGTTTTCTCCCATGGAAAAATGCTGCTCCACACGCTTGTTGCGATCAAGCAGATTGCGCAGACATGCCTCCAGATATTTCACGGCAAAGGGCTTCTCTATGAAGGCGTCGACGCCTGCCTCCATGGCCTGTACCTTCGACTGGCTGTCGGTCTTGGCCGTGAGCAGCACGAAGGGAATGTGGCTCGTGGCGGGGTTTTGGCGCATGCGGCTGCACAGCTCGGGGCCGTCCATCTGTTCCATCATCCAGTCGCTGATAATGAGCTGGATGGTCGACGTGGGCTGCCGTCCGTCCTTCACCACCAGTGACTCTTCGAGCAGTTTCAGGGCCTCGGTACCGTCGCGGGCGGGAATGACCTCATAGCTGTCCATGAAGGTGGTGACCAGGAAGGTGAGCATTTCCTCGTTGTCGTCGACAATGAGCATGGTGGGCTTCTCTAATGGGGCCTCGGCTACGGCAGCCGGTGTCTCGGCGGCAGTATCTTCAGGCTTGGGCGCAGTGTTCTCGGCCGCCATTTCCTGCGTGAGGGGCAGAATGATGTTGAACGTGGTGCCCTGTCCCAGTTCCGAGTCGATACTGATGCTTCCGTGGTGCAAATCGACCACGCTCTTTACAATGCTCAGTCCGATGCCTGTTCCTGGCTTGTTGTTCTGTCCCTGATAGAAGGGCTGGAACACGTTGGGCAGGTCTTTCTTGCTGATGCCAGGCCCGTCGTCGGCTACGGCTATGTTCAGATGCTGGCCGTCAGCCAGCATGCTGAGCGACAGCTCAATATGGCTCTTGGCATACTTGTTGGCATTCGACAGCAGGTTGCTCACCACCTTGGTAATGGCTTCGCGGTCGAGCACGGCGGTGACATGCTCCTTGGGCAGATGGGTGGTGAGCTTGCGACCGCGCAATTTCAGCGCAGGTGCAAAACTGGCAGCCACCGAGGTGAGCAGTTCGCCCACGTTCTGGGGTGCGAAGTTCATCTCCTGCTGGTTCTGTTCCACCTTGCGGAAGTCCAACAGTTGGTTCACCAGCTCCAGCAGGCGGTGGGCATTGCGGTCGATGGTGTCCAAGGAACTCATCAGTTCGGGGGCCTCCTGCCACTCCCTGAACTTGCTCTTCAGCTGTTCCAGCGGTCCGATGATGAGCGACACGGGGGTGCGTATCTCATGGGCTATCATGGTGAAGAACTCCATGCGGGCGTCGCGCATCTCCTGTTCCTTGGCCTCGCTGAGCTGGGTCATCTCACGGCGGTGGCGGCGCTCGTTCTGCGACAGGCGCAGATAGACAATCAGCCACACCAGACCGAGGGCCAGCAGCACATAGAATATCTTCGCATAGATGTTCCACCAGAACGGGGGATGGACCACCACCTTCAGCCTTGCCTCGCCGTCGCACCAGATACCGTCATTGTTGGTGGCCCGCACGCGGAAGGTGTAAGTACCAGCCGAGAGGTTGGTGTAGGTGGCCTTCTGGCCGTGACCCACGTAGTTCCAGTCGTTGTCGAAACCTTCGAGCATGTAGGCATAGATGTTCTTTTCGGGCGAACAGTAGCTGAGCGATGCAAACGAGAGGCTGAACACACGGTCGTTGTAGTAGATGTCGAGCTGGTCGGTGTACGGCAGCGACACGGGCAGGTGCCAGTTGCCCACCTCGACGGGGTTGTTGTTGAACTCAAGCTGGGTAATATAGACCATGGGCTTCAGCTGGTTGACCTTGATCTGATAGGGGAAGAAGGAATTGAAACCGCTGATGGTACCGAAATATATGCGCCCGTCGCTGGCCTTGAGGCAGGCGTTGGGCTGGAACTGCTCACTGACCAGACCGTCCTGGCGGGTGAATCGCTGCACGCCCTGGTCGGGGGTGTACTTCAGGATGCCGCAGTCGCCTGAAATCCAGAGCGCATTCTGGTCTTCGACAATGGCAGCTACGGCCTGCTTGGGCACGTCGAGACGCACGCGGCGGAAGTCGTCTATCTGGTCGTCGTAGCGGCACAGGCCGCCTTGCGTTCCTGCCCAGATGGTGCCGTCGTTGCTGGTAATGACGCTGTTCACGAGGTTGTCGCTCAGCGTGTTTTCCTGCTTGCCGTTGTGCTGGTACTGCTCCATCTGGCCGTCGCGGTCGTAGCGGTAGAGGCCCGCACCCTGGGTGGCTACCCAAAGGCGCCCGCCCTGGTCTTCACACATGTCGATGGCCACGGCGCCGAGAGTGGCAATGCGGTCAAAGCGGCCACTGCTGCGGTCGTAGCGGCACAGTCCCTGCTGGGTGCCTACCCACATGCGGCCCTGACGGTCGCGGAAGATGGCGTAGGAGTTGTCGTCGTAGAGCGTGTGGACATCGGTCCCCGTGGTGTAGTGGCGCAGCTGACCAGTGGTGGTCGAGAGCACATAGACACCGTCGCTGAAGGTGCCTATCCACAGGTCGTCGCCGTCCATGCAGAGGGCGTGGATGTTCAGGTTCTGCAAATGCTGCTGGCCAAGGAAGGACTCCTGGCGCTGGCCTTTCAGGTAGCAGAGGATGCCCACGTTGTCGCTGGCCACCCAGATGCGGCCCCGGCGGTCTTCGCAGAAGCGCGAGGTGATGCCGCCCGGCGTGGCATCGAAGCGGTGGGCAATGGGCGAGATATAAGTCAGCCCACCATAATTGGTGCCCACCCACAGACCGCCTTCGCGGTCACGGGTCACAGCATGGACGAAGCGCTGGGGCAGATAGAGGCTGTAGGTGCGCTGACGGATGTCGAAAAGCCACAGACCGTCGTCGCAGCCCACGAGCAGCTGGCCCTGCTGCAGCTCGCTCAGCGTGCGTATGTGTAGGCAATGGCCAGTGGTGGGAGCCGGCATGGGCTCCAGTTGTCCGTTGTCATGAAGCAGCATCAGACCGTGTTCCCACGTGCCTATCCAGCGGTTGCCGTCACCGTCCTGCAGCATGCTGAGCGTGCCGTAGGGCTGGTCAGACTGCACGCTGACCGGCTCGAACACCTTCCTGCCCTTGTTCAGCCGCCACAGCGAGGAACCCGTCTGGGTGGTCAGTGCCCACAGCTGGTTGTCGGCATCGACATAGACGTGCGACACGCGGCCGCCAATCTCGTCGAAGGCATAGAACTGCGGCTCTTCGTCGTCCTCCACATAACTCAACACGCCCTGACCCTGGGTGGCCACCCAGAGGTTGCCCTCGCGGTCGGTGGTGATATGGGTCACGGGAGCTGTCAGCTCGAAGGGCAGCTTGCGGAACTGCTCGGTGCGGAAGCTGAAGTTGTAGACGCCCTGGGCAGTGGCCACATAGAGGTCGTCGTGGGTGCCCAGCAGAAGCGAGGTCACAAGCTGGTCTACGCCGCTGTCGTCAATGCGGTAGGTCAGCAGGGCCACACCGTCATAGCGGCACAAGCCCTTCTCAGTGCCTATCCACAGGAAGCCCCGGGTGTCTTGCACAATGTTACGGACGGAGTTCGACGGCAGGCCGTCGTCCATCGTCAGCTGGCGCTGGCGGTAATCGGGCTGAGCCAAGGCGGCCATGGCCGTCAGCAACAGCATAGCAGTCACAAGGTAAAGATGCTTCATCATGCTTGCAAAGTTACGGTTTTTCACCGAAACCAACGCAATTTTTTGCAACATTCTTCACCACTGCCGTGCAATTAAGCCTCAATTGCATCGCAACCGAGGCTCAGTTATCGCACAACTGAGCCTCAGTTACGGACTTACTAAGCCTCAGTTGCAGCACACAATTAAGGCTCAGAAGCGTTTTTTAGACCAAAATGTTTGGTCGGTTCGGAAAAAGTTCGTATCTTTGCCAGCGAATTAAGTGAAATTTCAGAACAATCGAGGGATTCCGACAAATAACACCAATGTCGGGATTCTTTATTTTTTGCTAACGAATTTTTTAACAGTAAAACCGTAAATATTATGGCATACATGTCACAAGAAGGCTACGATAAGCTCGTGGCCGAACTAAAGCGCCTGGAAGGCGTGGAGCGCCCCAAGGCTTCGGCAGCCATTGCCGAGGCACGCGACAAGGGCGACCTGAGCGAGAACTCAGAATATGAAGCCGCCAAGGAGGCACAGGCTCATCTGGAGTCGAAGATCAACCAGATGAAACTGGCCATCAGCGAAGCAAAAATCGTAGACACATCACGGCTGAGCAGCGACTCGGTGCAGATTCTCTCCAAGGTGGAAATGACCAACCTGGCCAACAAGGCCCGCATGACCTACACCATCGTGAGCGAAAACGAAGCCAACCTGCGCGAGGGAAAAATCAGCATCCAGACCCCCATTGCACAGGGCCTGCTGAACCACAAGGTGGGCGACGAGGTGGAAGTGAAGATTCCACGCGGCACCATCAAGCTGCGCATCGAGAAAATCACCGTTGGGTGATTGGAAGTTTCAAACCTAAAACCGCAAATAAACAATGGACATCTTCAGCAAAATCGCCGCTGGCGAAATACCCAGCTACAAATGCGCCGAGAACGACGAGTTCTACGCATTCCTTGACATCAACCCGCTGGCAAAGGGACACACACTCGTGATTCCGCGCCGCGAAGTAGACTATATCTTCGACATGGACGACGACGAACTGGCACGCTTCCAGCTGTTTGCCAAGCGCGTGGCCGTAGCCATCAAGAAAGCCTTCCCCTGCCGCAAGGTGGCTCAGGTGGTGCTGGGCCTCGAAGTGCCCCACGCCCACATCCATCTCATCCCCATGCAGAGCGAGGCCGACGTTGACTTCCGTAAGGAAAAGCTACAGCTCCCTGCCGAGGAAATGAAGCAGATAGCCGATAAGATTCTGAAAGAAATCTGAATGATATAAAGTTTAGCGTTTGCTACCGCTGCAATTGTTCTACTGCGAAGCGGTAGCAAACGCTAAACTTAAACGAACTTCTCCCCGTACTTGATTCCCACTTCGTTCACATACTTGCGAATCAAGGCCGACGAGTCCAGCTTAGGACAAATCAACAACACATCTCCCTGTTCAGCTACAATATAGCCGTCGAGACCGTTGATCACACCCACGTGACCTTTCGGCAGACAGACAATGTTGTTGCGGCAGTCCTCCATGATCACATCCGTGGCACCCAGCACCACGTTGTCGTCCTCCGTCTTATGCATGCATTCATACAAGGCGTGCCACGTTCCGATATCAGCCCACCCGAAGTCGCATTTCTTCACATAGACACCATCCTCAGAAAGTTCCAAAGCAGCTTTGTCGAACGACAGGTTCGGATAGGAAGGGAAGTGCTCCTGCACATAGCGTTCCTCCTCTTCCAGCGTGTAACGGCCCTGCAGATAGGCCAAACGGTAGGACATGTCCTTAATGATACTCAGGAAGAAATGGCGCATGTAGCGCACGTTGCACAGATAGATGCCCGTGTTCCACAGAAACTCTCCGCTCTCCATGAACACCGTTGCAAACTCACGCTCAGGCTTCTCGGTGAACGACTGCACCTTGCTGATGCCCTCCACCAGCGTCGGCTCACCCATCTGGATGTAACCGTAGCCCGGTTCCGGACGTGTAGGCTGTATGCCCATGGTCAGCAGAATGTCGTTGTCGGCCACGTAGTCCAGCGCGTCGAGCACGTTGCGACGGAAGCGTTCTTCATCTAACACCAACTGATCAGAAGGGGTGATGATGATCCTTGCATCGTCACTTTCGCGGTGAATGCGCCTACCGGCCCACGCCACCGAGGGTGCCGTGTTCCTGTTCACAGGCTCAGCCAGCACATGATCGGCTGGCAGATCCGGCAGTTGCTGGCGCACGCGGCCCAGGTGTTCCTTCGAAGTACACACGTAAATATGGTCGTTCGGCATGAACTGCACAAAACGGTCATACGTCTGCTGCAACAGTGATCGGCCACATCCAAAGAAATCCATGAATTGTTTAGGGCGTTCCAGCCGGCTTGACGGCCACAGTCGCCGTCCTTTTCCACCTGCAAGAATCACACAGTAGTTCTCACTTAAATTGGTCTTCATCTTATCAGATTTATTCGTTTCGCTCGTTTTTGCGGCCACTAAGATACACATATTCCACGACTTGACCAAGTATTTTTTAATTTTTTATGACAAACTCTTGCCAATTAAAAAAATTATGCGTACCTTTGCACCGCTTAAAAGGCCCAGATGGCGGAATCGGTAGACGCGCTGGTCTCAAACACCAGTGGGGCAACCCGTGCCGGTTCGACCCCGGCTCTGGGTACGAAAACGGGATGAGTTGGCTCATCCCGTTTATTATTTCATCTTGCTTTTTTATTGATTAGTATTTCATGAATTTTCGTCCCTGCTGTATGTTCAGCCCTTTGTGGGCGGCATGAAGGCGCTGACCACCCAAGCTATAGAGGGCAGTGGGCGACATGGGAGAAAGAACGGGGGCCGAATGGATGCCCAACGACTCGGTTTTGCTCAGACAGAAGGCAAAGGTGCGCGTCATGCGGATGCCGTCTTCTTCGACTTCAACGCTTCTTATCCACAATTTCCGAAGCGAACTTGACACCGTCATCAGTCCCTGTGGGGTCACGGTGCAGCTCACACCGTCGTCTGTCTGCATGCTGTTGTCGAAGATAAACGTGGGGTTACTGAAGCCTGCAAAGTAGGGTTTCAGGTCAATCTGGCGCTCCTCGCCCGGTTTCAGTACGAAGTGGGGCATGGCCATGAAGTTCAGGTATTCCTCCAAGTCGGTATAGCCGTCCTGGTCGCGGTCCTCGTTATGGTTGGCAATGGAGGGATCCGTACCGGCAGCCAACTCATACCAGTCGGGTACGCCGTCCTGATCGGTGTCCCAGTCTTGCGGCCGTTCAGCGGTAATGATGTTCAGGCCGTCGAAGCCCTCAGCGTCGGTTTCACGGTCGATAAGTCCCTTCTTTCCACTCTTGCAGCCCTTGGTCGACGTCGTTCCAGCCCGGGTCTCGCTGACCATGCGCTGATCGTGGTTGTCCAGTTCAGGCTGGTTGCAACCCACGTCGCTCAACACGGTCTTGAAGGCAGTCTCAGCAGTCTCGACGGTGGCGTACGACTCGAAGAAAGGTTTGCTCTGGAAGACAGTCCAGTCCAGCTTCTGTCCGCCGGAAAGGGTGTACTTATAAGTCTCATTCAACTGGTCAGCAGTCTTCTTCCCACTCAGTTCTTCGCGGATGTTGCCGCTCACATAGTAAGCCTGTGAGCCTTGGCCTGTGCCTTCAATCTGCGCATTGAGCAGGAACTTCTGCGTGGTCGACGGGCCCATTTTGTAGTAGTTGCTAACGAACTGACCCTCATGTGTTCCACCGTCGGTGGCTCGTCCGCCCCAGTTGTAGACCACATTGTTGAACATGTCGTGGTGTCCGTCGTAGGCACCTGCACCATCCAAGCCGCCCGACATACTCCAGTTTCTTCCCTCGTTGTGGGCCAGCAGGTTGTGGTGGAAGCTGGAACCCAATGCTCCGTATTCTCCACCTCCGATGGTAGCGGCATAGCCGTGGGCCGTACCTGTGGAGTAGTTGGGGTGGTCGGCAACGTTCAATGCTTCAGAGATAAGCGTGCGCTGCAGGGTGATGTTCTTGGCTCCGCGCGAAGAGAAGCCCTCATCAATTGTCCAGGAGATGGAGCAGTGATCCATGATGGAGTGGTCATTGCCCGCCATGCCCAGTCCGTCGAGACCCTTGTCGGTCTCACCGTTGTGATAGCCCAGCCGCATGCGCAGGAAACGGGTGATGCCGTCGCTCTGCATGCCGAAGGGAGCTCCACGCAGCATGATGCCCCGTCCCGGTGCAGTCTGGCCTGCAATGGTCACATACTTGTCGCTGCAGGTGAGCCGTCCTTTCAGGGTAATGACACCGGCAACGTCGAACACAATGGTACGTGGGCCTTTCACCCGCAGGATTCCGTAGCGGAAGGTGCCCGGCTGTGGGTCGGTCACATCGTCGTCAAGCGACGTTACGTGATAAACCACGCCTCCGCGACCGCCAATGGCAAAGCGTCCGTAGCCTTCTGCGCCCGGGAACGCCAACCGGCGGGGCCTGAACGTCCAGGTGTCGCCCTCATACACGGTGCCGTCGGCATCCTCTTCGTCGATGCGCCAATAGTAGGTGCGGCTCACGTCGATGCCCGTGAGCAGATAAGTGGTGGCCGTGACGGTGGCCACCTCGCTGAGCTGCTGCGGGTCGGTGCCCACAAAGACGTGGTGACGGCGGGCTACTTCTGCTGCCGTCCAGCTGAGCTGACACTGTCCGCCGTCACAGTCGGCATGCTCGTCGGTGTGAGTCGGGGTGGGATTATCGGCCGTTGTCTTCGGATTGGGACGGTCGAAGACGAGCGCGTTCAGGAAGAGTGACGTGGTGTTGTAGCCCTGCGTGTAGTCGAAAGCAGGATCGGGCACAGTACGGTAGGTCACGACAACGTCCTGACCCTCGGTGGCCTGGAAGCGAATGTAGCTCTGGCCGCTGGTTCCCGGTGACTGAGCACGGTTGGTCTGCTCCACCCCTTCAAGCACACGGTTGCCATCGACGTAGACGTCGAGTTTCGGACCTTGATAGCCGGAGGGGTTGTTGTGATAGGCCATGAGCGAATGCTGGCCCGACGACAGTCCGCTGATGGTCAGCTTGATGCCCGTCTCTCCCGACTGAATCTGCGGGGTGTTGCCCTGGGCGTCGAGCCCGTAGACACCCACGCCATCGCTGGTGAGCTTCGAAAACTTGTTCACGCCGTCCTTCCACCATTCGCCCTTCAGCGTGCGTCCCTGCTGCTGGCCGTCGATGGTGGCAACAACGGTCACCTTTCCTTGGGCTGATTCTGCGGTGATGGTGGCCCTTGTCGTGGTGCTGATGACCCATCCCTCAAAACCGTCCTCGGTCTTGTTCTGACTGTTGTTGATGTCTATTCGCTGTGCGTTGGCGGCTGTTACGGCTGCCAGGAGTGCACTCATCAAAAGAATTCTTTTCACGTTGTAGATTTTTGTCTTAGTAGTCAATGATTGGTGCAAAGATACGAAATAATTGAGAATTAAGGCTTGGAAACGGAGATTTATTTGTACTTTTGCGACAAATTATGTGTTTTCACCCTTTACATAGCGCTTGCAACATTCCTCAGAGCCTGAACAACCCGTTCTGCTATGAGCCCCACGAGATGTGCCTACAGGCCGCAGCTGAAGTGAGGGAGTATGTGGAGAGCGTGCCGGTACTGGCCGATGATGCCCGAAAGGGCAAGATGCTGGGGGTGCTGGTGGTGGAAACCGTCGGCGACAGTGGGTCACAGCAATCGTCGCTGGGGTTCCTGGCGGCCTACTCGGGGCTGTTGGCAGGGAGGAACGATTGGGGGTTCTTTGTGCCTCCGGTGTTCGACGCGCAGCAGCCGGAGGGTCATTTCAAGCAGACGGAGCGGGCCATCTCGGCCTTGAACGCTGAGATTGCTGCGGCAGTGCCGCAGCCTACGGGACAAGAAGAGGCGGAAAGCGAACCGAAGGAAAGGCTGGCGGAGCTGAAAAGAAGGCGCAAGGAGATGTCGGAAGAGCTGCAGTTGTGGCTGTTCCGACAGTACAGAATGCTGAATGCAAAGGGGGAAACGAAGGACTTGGTAGAGATTTGGCGCGACTACCATCAGTCGGAAAAGATACGGCGGCGCTTCCCGTTGCCGCCTGGGGGTACTGGCGACTGCTGTGCGCCGAAGCTGTTGCAGTATGCTTTCAGCCACGGGCTGCGACCCGTGCAGATTGCAGAGTTCTGGATGGGGGCTTCGCCCAAGGGTGAAGTGCGCCACGACGGTCGGTTCTATCCGGCCTGCCGGGGCAAGTGCCTGCCCGTGCTGACGTATATGCTTGGAGGCCGTTTTGCCGATGAAGCAGGGTCTTCGGAGAGCAACGGAGCCGACCGTCTGCGCGTGGTCTATGAGGACGCGGCGGTGGTGGTGGTCGAGAAGCCGTCGGGACTGCTGTCGGTGCCTGGCCGCACGGGGGCACCCTCGGTGCAGAGCCTGCTCACTGAGCGCTACGGCACGGTGCTGCTGCCCCACCGGCTGGACATGGACACGTCGGGACTGCTCCTTGCCGCGCGCAACGAAGAGGCTTACAAGCTGCTGCAACAACAGTTCTATGAGCGCACGGTGGAAAAGAAATACGTGGCCTTGGTCGACGGCATTGTCACGGGCAGCGGCATCATCAGCCTGCCACTGCGGCCCGACCCGCTCGACCGTCCGCGCCAGGTGGTCGACCTGCTGCACGGCAAACAGGCTGTGACCCACTATGAGGTGTTGTCCCACCGCAACGGACAGACGCTCTTAGTACTGACTCCCAAGACGGGCCGCACCCATCAGCTGCGCATGCACTGTGCCCACCAGGACGGGCTGGGTACGCCCATTGTGGGCGACAACCTCTACGGACGGCCTGACCGCAGGCTCTGCCTGCATGCCTGGCAGCTGTCGTTCACGCATCCTGTTAGTAATCAGCGCGTTAGCTTCACTGCCAACCCCATTCCCTTTTAGTCTTTTTCAGCCTTTCCAACTGAGGCTCAGTCAGCTTGCAACTGAGGCTCAATTGTCGTCAAACCAAGCCTCAGTTACGACGCAACGGAGGCTCAGTTAGCGGAGTGCTTTTTTTCGGCTGAAAATCATGGCTATTCAAAAAATTTTCGTACCTTTGCAAACACTAAAACTATAAAGACTTCAAAACATGACCCGCAACACGATTCTTGCGCTCGTCTTTGCCTGCACAGCCAACACAGTGCTGGCCGAGACCTTTGTCGTAGAGACGGCAAAAGCGCGACAGACCATCCGCCATTTTGGCGCCAGCGATGCCTGGTCCATGCAGAACATCGGCCTGTGGCCGGAAGTAGAGGAACAGGAGCGGATTGCCGACTGGCTCTTCTCGCTCGAAACCGACCATCAGGGACAGCCACGGGGCATCGGACTGAGCCTCTGGCGGTTCAACCTCGGTGCTGGAAGCAGTGAGCAGGGCGACAGCTCTTATATTAATAAAGGTACGCGAACGGAGTGCCTGCTTCAGGCCGACGGCACATGGGACTGGAGCCGACAGGAAGGGCAGCGCCGCTTCCTGAAGATGGCCCGTGAGCGGGGTGTACCCCACATGCTGGCCTTCCTGAACTCACCGCCCGTGCAGTTCACGCAAAACGGATTGGCCACCAACACTGGCCGCGACGGCACGCTGAACCTGAAGGCCGACTGCTACGACGACTTTGCCCAGTTCATGGCCAAGGCCGTAAAGGGCCTTGAGGAGCACGACGGCATCCACTTCGACTACCTCTGTCCCGTCAACGAGCCCGACGGCCACTGGAACTGGCAGGGACCCAAGCAGGAAGGATCGCCTGCCACCAACCGCGAGATAGCCCGTCTGGCCCGCGCCACGAGCCAGGCCCTGCAGCAGGAGGGGGTGAGCACCGAGCTGCTGGTGAACGAGTCGAGCGACCTGCGCTGCCTGCTGGGCATCTACAAAACGTCCTGGGAGCGCGGTAACACCATTCGCACGCTGTTTTCCCGCGATAGCACCGACACCTACTTGGGCGAGACGCCACAGGTGCCCCGGCTGATTCTGGGTCACAGCTACTGGACTAACACACCCGTGAGGTACATGAAGCGCATCCGTCAGGAACTGCGCGACGCTTGCCAACAGTACGGCATCAAGTTCTGGCAGAGCGAAATCTGCATCATGAGCAACGACGAGGAGATTGGCGGCGGTGGCGGCTATGACTTCACAATGAAGACCGGACTCTACGTGGCCCGGGTCATCCACCACGACCTGTGCTATGCCGATGCCGAGAGCTGGAGCTGGTGGCGTGCCTGTGGCGGCAATTACAAGGACGGCCTCATCCGCGTGTTCGACCGACAGCACCGTTCGCGCGACTCGCGACTGCTGTGGTGCATGGGCAACTACAGCCGCTTCATTCGTCCGGGAGCCGTGCGCCATGAGGTGACAGGCAGCAAGCGCGAAGACCCCTACGGCGTGATGGTCTCGGCCTATAAGAACCTGGACGGCACATGGGCCGTGGTGGCCATCAACTACAGCCAGGACGACCAGCCCTTCAGCCTGAGCTTCAGCGACAGTGCTACGAAGACCACCTGGTATCCCTATCGCACCAGCGATGCCGACGGTGAGACGCTCCGCCCGCTGCCCGCCACCGACGGGACAACGACGCTCTCGGGGCGCAGTATCACGACATTCATAACCAAACAACTATAATACGACTATGAAACTATTCAGAAAAATGGCCCTGGCAGCCCTGCTTCTTGCGGCTCCTGCCATGATGAGTGCAGCCCCGAAGGCCGGCACCTTCACCGTGGGCGACAAGACGTTCCTGCTCAACGGCCAGCCCTTCGTGGTGAAGGCAGCCGAAGTCCACTACCCTCGCATCCCGCGTCCCTACTGGGAGCACCGCATCCAGATGTGTAAGTCGCTGGGCATGAACGCCGTGTGCATCTACATCTTCTGGAACATCCATGAGCAGAAGGAGGGCGAGTTCGACTTCACCAGCAACAACGATGTGGCTGAGTTCTGCCGCCTGGCTCAGAAAAACGGCATGTACGTCATCGTGCGTCCCGGCCCCTACGTGTGCGCAGAATGGGAGATGGGCGGTCTGCCCTGGTGGCTGCTGAAGAAGAAGGACATCAAACTGCGCGAGCGTGACCCGTACTTCATGGAAAGAGTGAAGATCTTTGAAAAGAAGGTGGGTGAGCAGCTTGCTGGCCTGACCATCCAAAACGGCGGCCCCATCATCATGATCCAGGTGGAGAACGAATACGGATCGTATGGCGAGGACAAGCCCTACGTCTCTGAGATTCGCGACTGCCTGCGCGGCATCTACGGCGACAAGGTGGCACTGTTCCAGTGCGACTGGAGCTCAAACTTCACCAAGAACGGCCTCGACGACCTGGTGTGGACCATGAACTTCGGCACGGGTGCCAACATCGACGACCAGTTCCGCCGCCTCGGTGAGCTGCGTCCCAATGCGCCCAAGATGTGCTCCGAGTTCTGGAGCGGATGGTTCGACAAGTGGGGAGCCCGACATGAGACACGTCCGGCCAAGGACATGGTCGAAGGCATGGACGAAATGCTCAGCAAGGGCATCTCGTTCTCACTCTACATGACCCACGGCGGCACCTCGTTCGGCCACTGGGCCGGTGCCAACAGCCCCGGCTTCGCCCCCGACGTGACCTCCTACGACTACGACGCACCCATTAATGAGTACGGACTTGCCACCCCGAAGTTCTGGGAACTGCGCAAGATGATGGAGAAGTACAACGACGGCAAGAAGTTGCCCGCCGTGCCCAAGGCTCCCATGCCCATCATCACCGTGCCGAAGTTCGAGCTGAAGGAGTTCGCACCGCTAATGTATGCCAATGGCGGCCTGAACACCGATGGCAACCAAGACGACCTGACCTTCGAGGCACATGGCTTGGGCTGGGGCTATGCCGCCTACTACACTTCGCTGCCTGAGCTGCCCACTTCAAGTGTGCTCACAGCCGACTTCCACGACTTTGCACAGGTGTTCGTCGACGGCAAGTACGTTGGTAAGATCGACCGTGTGAAGAACGAGAAAAGCCTCACCATCCCACCCACAAAGGCAGGAGCCTCTCTTGTGATTGTGGTCGAGGCAATGGGCCGCATCAACTTCGGCCGTGCCATCAAGGACTTCAAGGGCATTGTCGGCAACGTGACCGTCAGCTCCAAGGCTGGCAAGCACGATGTCACCTACACCCTGAACGATTGGGAGCAATACTATGTTGATGATGAATACAAAACCGCACTGGTGGCCTTCCATCGTGCAACGGCCACAGAAGACAATGAGTATATTGAGATATTCAAGGATGACGCCAAGATAATGGGCGGCCGTGGCTACTATCGTGGCTACTTCAACCTCTCGAAGGTAGGTGATACGTTCCTCAACTTTGAGACGTGGGGCAAGGGTCAGGTCTATGTGAACGGCCATGCCATGGGACGCATCTGGAGCATTGGCCCGCAACAGACGCTCTACATTCCCGGCTGCTGGCTGAAGAAGGGCAAGAACGAGGTCGTGGTGCTCGACGTGGTCGGTCCTCGCGAGCCAATCGTCTGGGGACAGGCTCAGCCCGAACTCAACAAACTCCAACTGGAGAAGAGCAACAAGCACAACAACATTGGCGACAAGCCCGACCTGAACAGTGCTACTCCTGTGATGACTGGAGCCTTCAAAGCCGGCAACGGTTGGCAGACCATCAAGTTCAATGCTCCTCAGAAGGGCCGCTACCTGGCCATCGAATGCCTCTCAACACAGAAGGACAACGACCGCGTGGCAATTGCAGAAATCTACGTGCAGGGCCAGGACGGCAAGCGACTGAGCCGTGAACCCTGGACTACCAAGTACGCCAACTCAGAGGACGAGAACGGCAATCACACGGGAGACAAGGTCTACGATCTGCAGGAATCAACCTACTGGCAGACCGAGCAAGGCGCACAGGCCCCCCACCTGCTAGTCATCGACCTGGGCAGTGAGCAGTCCGTCACCGCCCTTGAATACCTGCCCCGCGCCGAACAGGGTGCCCCCGGTTCGGTTAAGAACTTCCGCGTGTACCTTTATTAAGTTAAGAGTTAGAAGTTAGGAATTAGGAATTCAAAAAGATTGGAGTTAGGGATTAGGAGTTAGGAGTTGTTTGTTGCGAGTTAAAAATGATTAAGCAACGTGAAATAACTCCTAACTCCTAACTCTTAACTCCTAACTCTTTAGTACCTTTGCAGCCGTAATTGTGGTTCGACGACCGATTAATATGGGAATGAGGTGAGAATCCTCGACTGTCCCGCAGCTGTGAGTTGTCCTTTAACAGGGCGCAAGCACTAACGTCACTGAGATTTTCGGGAAGACGCTTGCGACCGACAACGAGTCAGAATACCTGCCACGATGAACGATGACTGCTGCGCACCTCTGGGGTTAGGGCACGACAGCCGAGACCTGAAAGAACAAGAAAGAAGCATGACAAGACGCTTGCTTTTGGTGTGGCTATGCGCCACGACGGGTTGTGCTACGGCCATGTCGCAAACTAACGACCGCCCGTCGCGCATGGACTCCATGCAGCATGTGGCCGAAGTGGTGGTCACGTCGAAGCTGGTCTTCCGTGAGGTCATCCCCACGCAGAAGCTCAGCGGCGACGAACTGGAGCGTCTCGCCTCGCATAGCGTGGCCGATGCCATGCGCTACTTTTCCGGCATACAGCTGAAAGACTACGGTGGTGTGGGCGGCGTGAAGACCGTCGACGTGCGCAGCATGGGCACCAACCACCTGGCCGTGAGCTACGACGGCATCGTGCTGGGCAACGCTCAGAACGGACAGACAGACCTGGGGCAGTTCTCGTTGGACAATGTTGAAGAAATTATGCTGTGCAACGGTCAGAAGAGCGCCATCTTCCAGTCGGCCAGCGACTTTGCTTCTGCCTCGTCGGTGTACATCCGCACCCGTCTGCCCCGGTTTCAGGTGGGCGAGAAGCAGCACCTAAGAGCCCGCGTTCAGTACGGCGGCAGCGACATGCTGCGCACCTCGCTGCTCTACGAACGACGCCTGACCACCGACATCAGTCTCTCAGCCAACGCCGAAGTGATGACCGCCTCCGGCAAATACAAGTTCCGCTACCGCCGCAAGAACCTTGACGGCACGGTGGCATGGGACACCACTGCCACCCGCCAGAACGGTGACATCCATGCCGAGCGGGCCGAGCTGAACTTGCACGGAGTGCTCAGCCGCGGCCAGTGGCAGCTGAAAGGCTACCTTTACAACTCGTCGCGCGGCATTCCCGGAGCCATCGTAAACAACGTGTGGAGCCGGGGCGAACGGCAACAGGACCTGAACACCTTCTGTCAGGCATCCTGGCAGAAATCAGTGGGCGACCGTTTCAGCACACGATGGCTGGCCAAATACGCCTGGTACAAGACCCACTACCGCAACCGCGACACCACGGAGTTGCCCATAGACAACACCTATTTCCAGCAGGAGCTGTATTTCTCGACGGCCAATGTCGTGGAACTGCTGCCGCGCTGGAGTGCATCGCTGAGCTACGACCTGCGCTGGAACAAGCTCAATGCGGCCATCTACAACTTCGCCTACCCCACCCGTCTCAGCCAACTGCTCTCCGCTGCCACCGCACTCGACCTTTCGCGGGTGAAGGTGCAGGCCTCCGTGGTGGGCATCCTGGCCCACGACCACACCCGCAAAGACAACCGTTCGAAGAACATGAGCCAACTGACACCGGCCCTGTTTGCCAACTTCTGGCCACTGCGGGGCCGCTGGCTCTCGCTACGTGCCTTTGTCAAGCAGAGCTACCGTCTGCCCACTTTCAACGACCTGTACTACACCGACATAGGAAACGCCACGCTCCGGCCAGAGACAGCGACACAGTTTGACATAGGAATGACCATGGAGAGACACCTGGAGCGTGGCATCCTTTCCTTCATCAGCCTGCATGCCGACGCCTACTACAACCGGGTGAAAGACAAGATCATTGCCTATCCCAAGGGACAGCAGTTCCGCTGGACCATGCTCAACCTGGGGCGCGTCGACATCCGTGGCCTCGACGTGGTGGCCTCAGCCTCCTGTCCCGTAGGCCGTAGCATCACCACGACCCTAAAGGCCCAGTACACCTACCAGAGGGCCATTGACGTGACCGATGCCTCGAAGCCCTACTACCGCCATCAGATTCCCTACATCCCCCACCACTCCGGCTCACTCATCGTGGGTCTGGACTGGCGCGAGTTTTCCGTGAACTACAGTTTCCTGTACACCGGCGAACGCTGGAACGAACAGGAGAACATTGCCTATAACTACATGCAGCCCTGGTACACCAGTGACCTCACGGCCTCGTGGCGCTACCGTGGCTGGCGGCTCACCGTGGAGGCCCGCAACCTGCTCGACCAGCAGTACGACGTGATAGCCAACTATCCCATGCCGGGCCGCAACTTCGCCATCGGATTAGAATACAGCTTATGATAGAAAAAACACTCTTGCGCACCATCCTTGCCGTCTGTGCTGCAGGCATGCTCTTTGCCTGCCGCACCGACGACGACGTGGTGCAGCCCACCCGTCAGGACACCAAGGAGCAGACCGTGACCCACTACCGTGGTCTCTACGTGCTCTGCGAGGGCAACATGGGGTCGAACAAGGCCACGCTCGACTTCCTGGATCTGCACACGGGCGAGTATTTGAAGAACATCTTTCCTTCGCGCAATCCCAGCCAAGTGAAGGAGCTGGGCGACGTGGGCAACGACTGCAAGGTCTACGGCTCGCGCCTATGGCTGGTCATCAACCGCTCGAACAAGGTGGAAGTATGCACAGCCGACTCTGCCTTCTCCTTAGGTCATGCCGACGTGCCCAACTGCCGCTTCCTGGCTTTCCACGAAGGCTATGCCTACGTGTCGAGCTATGTGGGCCCGGTGGGCGGTACGTCGGTCGAAGGCTGCGTGTATAAAATCGACACGCTGACCCTGCGCGTGGCAGGGCGTGTCAGCGTGGGCCACCAGCCTGAGGAGATGGCCGTGGTCGACGGCAAGCTCTACGTAGCCAACAGCGGTGGCTATAGTGCCATGCAGGGCAAGGGCTACGACCGCACGGTGAGTGTCATCGACCTAAAGACATTCACCGAGGAGGGCCGTATCGACGTGGCTCCCAACCTGTTCCGCCTGCGTGCCGACCGCCACGGTCAGCTGTGGGTGACCTCGCGCGGCGATTATGGCGACGTGCCTTCACAGCTGTTCCTGCTCACGAAGGATGCCAACGGGCACTATGAGAAGCGCGACTCGTTTCCACTGCCCGTCAGCGACATGGCCTTTCGCGGCGACTCGCTGTGCTATGTGGCCTCCGTCTACGACGACGACTGGGACGCATCGGCCACGGTCGGCCTCATCGACACACGCACCCACCGCGTGCTGAATACCAACCTCATTGCCGATGCCAGCGAGTTCGAGACAGCCTACGGCCTGATGGTACACCCCGTGACGGGCGACCTCTACGTGATGGACGCCACGAACTACGTGTCGTCGGGCTGGCTCTTCTGCTTCGACAGCCAGGGACGGAAAAAGTGGAAGGTGTCCACGGGCGACATTCCCGGCCACGCCTGCTGGCTCACCAGCACCACCCGCGAAACCACCGCCAACCAATAGTCTCACAACCAAGCCTCTGTTGCCGCACAACCAAGGCTCCGTTGTTCCCCAACTGAGCCTCCATTGCATCGCAACGGAGCCTCAGTCATAAACCACTGGAAATCAGACAGATCATGAAGCGTTTTTCACTTTTCAGCCTCTTGCTGACCGCCACCCTTACGGCACAAGCCCAGCAGAGTCCCTACCTGCAGGCAGTCGATGAATACGTGCCTGCACCGGGGCAGTTTGTCAACAAATACCCTGCGGCCACCGAGGCCGACACGCCCGAGACGATGGCACAGAAATGCACTGAGCAACTGGCTGCCAACGCCCAGGGGCTGGTGTCGTTAGGTGCCTGGGGCGGCTACATCACGTTCCACTTCGACCACCCCGTCATCAACGTCGAGGGCCAGGCCGACTTCGCTGTATGGGGCAATGCCTTCGAGAACAATGCCGAACCGGCCACAGTGTGGGTATCCGTTGACGCGAACCACAACCAGCTGCCCGACGATGCCTGGTACGAGCTGCGCGGATCGGAGTACGACCATCCGCTGACCGTGCATCGCTATCAGCTCACCTATCACTTCGGCGGCAGCAAGCAGGATGTCACCTGGACTGACAACCAGGGCCACGAGGGCAGCGTGGTGCGCAACAAATACAACAAGCAAGAGTACTTCCCCCTGTGGCTCACTGACCAAAAGGAACTGACGCTGAGCGGCACCCGACTGCCCGACAATGCCATCCTACAGGTGGGCGACGACGGGTCGCAGCTCTACCTGCTTCCCGCCTTCAGCTACGGCTATGCCGACAACCAGCCCAACACCAACCGTGAGGGCTGTGCGATGAACCTGGAGTGGGCCGTCGACAGCCTGGGCCGTCCTGTCGCGCTGACCCACGCCGATTTCATCCGCTGTCAGAACGGCATGAACCAGGTGTGCGGTGCCATTGGTGAAACGTCTACCGAAATCACTGGTGCCGAGGATTTGCATCCCAACGCCAGTGCAGGCATCGCCAGCCTGAAGTCCACCAATGCCGTCACCCCGGCCGTCGTCTGCAACCTGCGCGGCCTGCGTACCCGCCAACTCAGCAAGGGTCTGAATATCGTGCGCACACCCGACGGAAACACAAGAAAAATCATTATTCAATAACCTTTTAAAATTAAATCATTATGAGACAACGATTTCAGCAATCACTGCTGCTACTCTTTTCGCTGCTGCTCATGCCCTTAGGGGCCTGGGCCGACAGGGAAGTGCTGCAGCCGCAGTTCGGCAAGCAGACTATCGAGGTCGGCACGGATGAAGTCATCACGTTCTACGACCCCTGGGGCACGGAGAACATTGTCGACAACAATTCGTACAACGCCCAGTCGCTTACCGTGTTCCGTCCGGCAGAGGCCGGCATGTCCGTACAACTCACGTTCGAGAAAATCGACCTGAACCAGTACAATACCAGCTATTACCTCTACCTCAGCATCTACGACGGCGTGGCCGATGCCGACGATGCCTTCGTCTGGCCCACAACGACCAGTGGCATCACAGGTTCGTCGAGCCTCAACGACATGAGCGGCACGCTCGTGGCCGAGAAGGTGAACAACGACAACAAGCCGTCGATGCCCGCCGTCTACACCTCGGGCACTGCCGACGGAGCACTGTCGGTGGGATTCATGCACCGCAACTCAAACACGTGCGAAGGCTGGGTGGCCAAGGTGAAGTGTGTAAAACTGGAAAACATGACCGTCACCGGTGCCGGTTCCGACTACAACGGCGTGAAGGCCCAGCCCCTGACCAAGCAGAACGTGGCATTGGCCAACGCCTACGTCACCACGACGGGGGTGATGAATCCTGACCACGTAACTGCCATCGGTTTCACGATGACCCAAAACGAGGATGTCGTTGACCCCTTGGCCATGAAGCTCTTCTATGGTGATAGGCAGCTTGAGGCAACCGTCAGTGCTATCGACGCTGCGACGGGAACCTATCAGTTCACGCTCGACCAGGCACTGGCCGACGGTACCAACACATTCACCCTGCGTGCCGACGTGCTCAGCACAGCCTTGGTGGGTGCCAAAGTGCAGGTCGACATCACGAAAGTGGCAACGACCCTGCAGAACGAAGGCATCACACCCTTTGCCGCCGGAACGTCCGTTGTGGTCGAGAATCCGGCCATTGTGCTCATGACGGCCACCCCGCAGACCGTCACCGTGGGCGAGACTGCCCTGAATTTCTACGACGAAGGCGGCCTTGACGGGGGCATCTTCTCAAAGACCAACGGCCAAGTGACGTTCCTTTCAGGCGTCAGCGGCCAGAAGGTCATGGTCGACTTCACGAAGAACCAGATCTGGCATGGTTCCTACTACAACCAGGAGCTGCGCATCTACAGCGGTCAGGAAGCCGCAGCCGACAAACTCATCAAGACCCTGCAACAGGGCGAGACGGGACTTGTCCGCTCCACAGCCGACGACGGCTCGCTCACCGTGGTGCTCTTCAGCGATGCCTCAAACAGTGTTGAGGCCGACGGCTTCGAAGCCCTTGTGAGCCTCTTCACCCCGCAGCCCATGGACTTCAACGGACTGGAGACAGCCGCTGCCAGCACCGAAACCGTTGCTGCTGGCGACGAGGCGCAGGACATGCTCACCGTGAACGTCAAAGCCCAGAACACCGAGCCTGCCATGCAGGTCACCAAGATGGCCTTCTCAGCAGGCGAAGGCTACGCCCTCGTTCCCAGTGCCTCGCTCTATTTTGGCTCCTCAAAGGTGGGTGAAACAGTGCTCGACGGTTCTGCCTTCGAGATCACCCTAACCTCTCCGCAGCCCCTCACTGAGGGCGACAACCGCTTCACCCTGAAGTACGCCATCAGCGACGAGGCCCTGAACGACCAGACAGTCACCGCCCAGTTGGTGAGCGTCACCGCACTGGTGAACAACGCCAGGAAGACCGAAACGGCTCCTGCCGATGCCACCACTGCCACACGCACAGTGAAGAACATCGTGCTGAGCCATGCAGACCAGGGCACGGTGACGAAGACCGTGAACGGTTCAATGGCTTTCGAGACCAAGGCCAAGAGCGAATATTCCGACAACTACGAGGCTGGCACCGACGAGCGCATCAATGTGTTCAAGCCCAAGCACAGCGGCTATGTGTGCCAGATTGACTTCAGTGAGTTTGCCATCTACTCTTCCAGCTGGAGTCCTTCGTCTTCAGCCAAGTTCAAGATCTACAGCGGCCAGGGTACCACGGGCGAACTGCTGTGGGAGCCTGCCAGCACCGACGACTACACCACAGGCCCCGGACGCATCGTACGCTCTACTGCCGAAGACGGCGCGCTGACCGTGGTGTTCAACCCGAACCAAAGCTATAGCACCGCTGCAGGCTGGAAGGCCACTGTGTCGGAATATCTGCAGAAGGACATGGATATTACGGCTGTCGAAGCTACACAGGCCAGTACGGCCGATGTGTCCATCGGTGCCACCGCTCAGGAGCTGCTCAACGTCAGCGTGAAGACCGACGGTGGCCTGAACCCGCTGTCCGTCAGCAGCATGCGCCTATCTCTGAAAGGCACTGAGACCAATATGACCACTGTGAGCGTGTGGCAGGACGACACGAAACTGGGCGAGGCTGCCGCGGCTGCTGAGGTGGAGGTAGTCTTCAGCGAGGCCGTGACCCTGACTGAGGGTGACAACCGCTTCACCGTAAAGGCCGACATCAGCGGCACTGCCGAGGACGGCCAGACCATCGACGCAGCCCTGCTTTCACTCTCTGTAGGCGATAATATCGTCGCAGCAACAGCTGGCGATCCCGAAGGCTGCCGCACCCTGAAGAACATGGTACTCATGACTGCCGGTGATCACGGCCTCTTCCAGCTCGCACTGGGACAGCAGACCATGGTCTACGACGACGGAGGTCCTGAGGGTGACGGTGCCGATGGCGTGGAAGCTACGGTCACGCTGGCCCCCACTGGTGAAGCTGACTGCATCAAACTGACCGACCAGGGCATTTCTTTTGCCTACACGGCACATCTTTATATATATAAGGGCAGCGAGGCCGACGACGCCAACCTGATTGTCGACCTGAGCGGTTCTTCAGCCAAGTTTGAGCCTATTGTCAGCGATGCTACCGTTGACGGCGGCAAGCTCACCATCAAATATGTGGGCAAGGGCAGCTATACCAAGCCAAACTTTGCCGTCAAGGCCGAAGGCTACAAGAAGCAGTCGCTGGCCGTCACAGCCATCACCACGGAGGACATCAGCGTCAATGAGGTGCTGAAGGGACAGACCGACGTGAAGATGCTGAAGATAGCCGTTGAGACCAAAGGCGAACTCGACAGCCTGAACATCACGGCTTTCAACGTCGGTGTACTCAATGCCGAACCCGTCGACACCTTCCGCATCTACACCACAGGCACAGCTGCCTCGTTCTCGGCCAACCAAGCCTTTACTGATAACTTCGTCATCCGCAAGGAAGGAACCTACTATTTCTGGCTGGTCTACGACCTGAAGGCCACCGCTGAGGTTGGACAGACCACCACTGCCGTTATCACCAGTCTGGTGGTCAACGGTTCTGCCGTCGACATCATGGTTCCCGACAGTGCCACCATCACCGTGGCCAGCGGAAAGAGCGGCACCTACACCGTGGGAGCCGGAGCCGACTATGCCACCTTGCAGGGTGCCGTCGACGACCTGGGTACGCTGGGCATGGAAGGCCCTGTGGTGCTGAAGGTAAAAGCCGGACAGTACAATGAGAAGGTGCGCATTCCTTA
Source organism: uncultured Prevotella sp. (assembly GCA_947304695.1). Next base: position 21,250 of record CAMZBS010000003.1, on the reverse strand, counting down.
TATCAAGGGAATGGGCTCGGCCAACACGCTCATCATTGAGAGCGAGAGCGGCCAGCGCGACGTGAAAATCTACCACGACAACTACACCACTGGCGGTTACAGCGACGACCAGCACAAGAAGGATTACGGTGTTGTAACGCTCTATGAGGCCAGCTACGTGACGCTGCGCAACCTGGAAGTGACCACGTCCGATGTGTCCTACAAGGCCGTGGTGATGGTGAAGGACCAGAGCCGACACGTAACCATTGATAACTGCTACTTGCATGCACCTGTCACAACCTCGGGCGACGTCTGTCTGGTGGGCCACACCATCATTGACGAGGAGAATAAGAACAACGACTATCTCACCGTCAGCAACTGTCTGCTCGAAGGCGGCAAGATGGGTGTGTCGATGGGCGGCACCAGCTATGTGGCACTGCCCAAGGAAGTGGGCGGCGTGATTGAAGGCAATACCTTCAAGAACAACGGCACCAAGGCCATCTACGTCATGGACGAACTGGGAGCCAAGATTCGTAACAACACCGTCATCATCGAAGCCGATGCCGAAACGAAGAACAGCGTGGGCTGGCTCGACATGCAACTGCGCGATGAGTACAGCGAACCCACGGAGATTACGGGCAACATCTTCAACATTGCTGCCAAGACCTACAGCGTAGCCATGAACCTGCGACAGCTGGAAGGTACGGCAGATGTGCCGGTGATTGTGGCCAACAATGTGGTCAACATGGTTTCACTCAATGCCAGCTACAGTCCCTTCAAGCTGAACAATACCAAGGTGAAATATGTGAACATCGCCCACAACACCCTGCGAATGACGGGTGCCAGCGGTGGTGCCGCATTCTGGGCATCGTCGAAGTTTGATGATGCTTACGGCGTTGGTATCAACGTGGTGAACAACATCATCCAGAACGAGACCGGCGGCTATGCCGTGAACCTATACAACGATGTTAACCTCACGAAGATCAACTTCCAGAACAACCTCATCTCGACCACGGGCGAGACGTTCTTCCGCGCGTCGTCGGGTACGGAAGGCGACTTCGAACTCTTCGTTGAGAAGACTGCTGCCACTGGCTGCTACAACCGCCAGGCTCTGTTTGTCAGCGACGACGTGCTCGAACCCGTTTCCACTTTGGGCGACACGCTGCTTCAGGCAATACCGCTCAGCTACGTGACAACCGACATCAACGGCACCGTGCGGCCCGACTCGGCCATCTCGATAGGTGCCTATGAATATGACCCCGACCTGACCCGCATTCCCGTCATGGCCGACGGCTATCCGAAGGCAGCTGCCAACGACTGGCACACGGCCACCGTCAGCGTGAAGACCGACATGAACGGCCGTGCCTATGTGGCTGTGCTGCGTGCCGATGCCAACAACACCGCTATGACAGCCGACTCACTCATGGCCATTGGCAAACCGCTGACGCTCATCAAGGAGGCTGAAGCCACACTGAAGGTTGACACGCTGCAGGAGCTTACCAGCTATGTAGCTTACGTCGTGGCAGTGAGCACCCGTGGCAACGCTACGGCCCTGCTGCTCACCGACACCATTGCCACTCCCATGGAACCCATCGACCTTCTCATTGCCTGCACAGCTCCGCAGACCACTGTCAGTGAGGGCAGTGAGGCAGCACTGAAGGTCATGGTGGCCAGCGGTCTGGCACCGTTCAACGTGAAGTGGACTGACAGCCGACACGAACTGGTGGCCGACACCACCGTGACTGAGCTGGGCGAGGAAATCATGGTAAACATCCTGCCGCAGCAGTCGGGCGACTATTACGTGACCATTACCGATGCACAGCTGTTCGAAGCCAAGGACACCTGCCGCATCATCGTGACCGGCCAGGCCATCATGGCCGACTTTGAGAACCTCTTCCTGGAGCCCAACAGCTTCTGGCGCGGCCCCGACACAAAGGGAGCAATAGAAGAAGGACTCTATGGCGACAGCCAGTATCAGGGCTCGTTTGTGAGTGGCAGCTACAGCTTTGCCAATAACTACAGCATTGACTGGGGTTCATGGTCGGGCTTCAGCTACGCCAACCGTACCGACACCGTGTTCCAGTCCTACACCACTGACCAATGGAACGCCGTGACCGGTTGCGGAGCTGACAGCAGCAGCACCTACGCTGTGTTCTTCGAGGACGAGTTTGCCTCGATGACCGTTACTGTCCTCAACCGTGAGGATGGCGACAGCATCAGCGGATTCTACGTGACCAACGCCGCCGTGACGGTGAACTCCATCCTGCATGGCGACGGACAGACCAGCGAGAAAGATGCCAACGGCAATTCTGTGGGCGGCGACGAGGGCTTCCGCAAGAGTGACTTCTTCAAGCTCACAGTCTTTGCCGACAACGGCAAGAAAGTAGAATTCTTCCTGGCCGACTACCGTTCGGAAGATTCGCTGGAGCATTACTATGTGAAGGACTGGCAGTGGGTGGACCTCAGCAGCCTGGGCAAGGTCAAGGAACTGACCTTCTCGCTCGAAGCTTCGCGCAAGAACGCCTGGGGCTACACCACACCGCTCTATTTCTGCATGGACAACTTCAACGGCACGGCTCCTGAAGAACCCGTCGTCTATGAGGGTCCTGCCACCATGGAGGAACTGGAGCTGGCCGACAACAGCTTCTGGAACGGAAGTGACGGCAGCGGCAGCTTCATCTCGGGTGCATACCGCTTTGAGAACGGCTATGAGCTGAACGACTACGGAGAATACGCTTACGGCTTCTTCTATTCGAACAAGACCGACACCACCTTTGCCGACTACACCACCGACATGTACAACAGCTGTGTGGGTCACGGAGCTGAAGGGTCCAAGACCTACGCCGTGTTCAATGTGCCCTACGCCGTCGACAAGGGCATTGAGGTGCTGTCAAGCGCCGACGGTGACTCCATCACCGGCTTCTACGTGGCCAATGCTGCCTACACCATGAAGTCCATGAAGAATGGCGATAGCTACGCCAAGAAGTTCGACCTGGGCGACTGGCTCAAGCTGACCGTCAAGGGACTGGCTGCCGACGGAACCGAAACGGGCACCGTGGACTTCTATCTCGCCGACCTGCGTAAGCTCGATTCAGCCTACATCCACAGTGACTGGCGGTGGGTAGACCTGACCAGCCTGGGCAAGGTGAAGCGTCTGGCCTTCGAGATGAGCAGCAGCGACACGTCCTACGGCTACATGAACACACCCGCCTACTTCTGCTTGGACAATCTGGGCGGCACTAAGCCCGAACAGGAAGAACCCGTGGAGTACATCGCACTGGGCATTGCCAATCTCATCAGCCGTCAGACAGCAGGCCAGCAGGCCGTCTACGATCTGGGCGGACGCAAGCTGATACAGGTGCGTCGCGGACTGAACATCGTCCGTCAGGCCGACGGCACGCTGCGCAAAGTCATGGTAAAATAACAACGAGCCTATGACCCGACTTCTGATTATTCTACTTGCGGGCGTATCGCTCCTCTCGTGTGGCGGCAGGCAAACACCTGCCGACCGCGAGGCGGGCGATACGCTCGTTTTCCGCCATGCCCGCCTCATCGAGGTGGTGCGCCACCGGGACTTCACCGAGGTGAACATCAAGAACCCCTGGAAACCCGGCAAAATGCTGCACCGCTACCTGCTCACCACGGGCAGCGAGGTGCCAGAAATGAGCGGCCATGCCACCGTGGTGCGCGTGCCCCTGCAGCGCAGTGTGGTCTTCACCAGCGTGCATGCTGCCCTCATTGCACAATTGGGCGCACAGGGCCAAGTGGCCGGTGTGGCCGACAGGAAGTACATGAAGGTGCCCTTTGTCATCGAAGGCTGTCGCAGCGGCATACTCGTTGACTGCGGCGACGGCATGAGTCCCGTGATAGAAAAGATTATCGATGCCCAGGCCGATGCCATCCTGCTGTCGCCTTTCGAGAACAGCGGGGGCTACGGTCGGTTGGAGGACATTCGCATTCCGCTCATAGAGTGTGCCGAGTACATGGAACAAACGCCACTGGCCCGGGCCGAGTGGATGCGGTTCTACGGTCTGCTCTACGGCTGCGGACAACGTGCCGACTCGCTCTTTGACGCAGTGGAAAACAGCTATCAGGCCCTGGCTGAAATGGCAAAAACCACCGCGGAGCAGCCCACCGTGCTCATGGACAAGCAGACGGGGTCTGTGTGGTATGTTCCCGGCGGCCAGAGCACCATCGGGCGCATGCTCAGCGATGCCCACTGCCGCTACCCGTTTGCCAACGATGACCACAGCGGATCGCTGCCGCTGCCCTTCGAGACCATTCTGGAGCGTTGCGGTGACTGCGACGTGTGGCTGCTGCGCTACGACAGCAGTGAGCCGCTGACCATGCAGCAGCTGCTCAGCGAACAGGCCGGCTACAAGGAGCTGCGCCCCGTCAGGAACGGACAAGTCTACGGCTGCAACGTCCAGACATCGATGTTCTACGAAGAATCGCCCTTCCGCCCCGACCTGCTGTTGCAGGACTTCATACATATTCTGCATCCCGACATACCAAACTTGCCGCCGCTGCGTTATTATGAAAAGGTGAAAGAGTAAACAATGATGACGAAGACGCGCTGGTTCTTTCTGCTTTCTGCGGCACTCATCCTCTTGCTGCTGGCCCTGAACCTGATGGTAGGCTCCATCAGGATTCCCGCAGCCGACGTGCTCGACATTCTCTTCGGCAACGCCCAGGAGGCCAAGGCTTCCTGGCGTTACATCGTGCTGGAGAGCCGGTTGCCGCAGACCATCACCGCCGTGCTGTGCGGATCGGCACTGGCCGTGAGCGGACTCATGCTGCAGACGGCCTTCCGCAACGAGCTGGCCGACCCCAGCATCTTCGGCATATCGAGCGGAGCCGCACTGGGCGTGGCACTTGTCATGCTGCTCCTGGGTGGCTCGTTTGGTGCCGGAACGCTGGCCGTGAGCGGCTTTGTGGCCATCATCCTGGCCGCCTTCGTGGGTGCCATGGCCGTGATGGGCGTGGTCTTCTTCTTTTCTACACTGGTCAGAAACAACGTCATGCTGCTCATCATCGGCATCATGATCGGCTACCTGTCTTCGTCGGCCATCGCCCTGCTGCAGTTCTTTGCCACCGACGAAGGCGTAAAGTCCTACATGGTCTGGGGCATGGGCACGTTTGGTGGCGTCACCATGAACCACATGCCCGTGTTTGCCACCACCTGCGTAGCCGGACTGCTGGGTGCATTGCTGCTCATCAAGCCGCTCAACGCACTGATGCTGGGCGACCGCTATGCCGAGAACCTGGGCGTAAGCATCCGTCGGGTGCGCAACTGGCTGCTGCTGGTCACCGGTCTTCTCACCGCCATCACCACTGCCTTCTGCGGCCCAGTGTCGTTCATCGGACTGGCTGTTCCCCACATGGCGCGGCTGTTGCTGCGCACCGACAACCACTTGGTGCTCATGCCGGCCACCATGTTGTGTGGTGCAGTGGTGGCCTTGGTATGCAACCTGGTGTGCTTCCTGCCAGGCGAAAACGGCGTCATTCCGCTGGGTGCGGTGACGCCGTTGATGGGAGCTCCCGTGATTATTTATGTAATCATGAAGTGTAAATGAGGCCTCATTTACAAACAGATTCCTCACACTGACTGTCAGCCGTCTCAAACTCCAGCGTGGCGTGGCCGATGCCTGCTTCGCCCAGGGCGTGTTTGAGAGCATGCTTCACAGATTCCATCTCGTTCAGATTGCCGATGACCACATGGGCGGTCAGAGCATTCTCAGTGGTGCTAATGGCCCAAACGTGTACGTGATGTACCTCGCTGACGCGCTCGTCGGCCAGCATCAGCTCCACCAGGCGGTCTACCTCGACATTCTCCGGCGTGCCATCGAGCGTCATGCGCAGACTCTCGCGAAGCAAGCCCCACGACGAGCGGATGATGGGAAACGTGATGAGCAGTGACACAATGGGGTCGACGATGCTCCAGCCCGTGAGCAGGATGAGCACACCCGAGACGACCACACCCACCGACACCAGCGTGTCGGCCAGCATGTGCAGGTAGGCTCCGCGCACGTTCAGGTCGTCCTTCTGCCCCCGCATGAGCAGCACGGTGGTCAGGCCGTTGATCACGATGCCCGCAAAGGCCGTCCAGCTGATGGCGGCACCGTCGACGCTGACGGGGTGGCTGAGCTTGTCGATGCTTTCCATCCAGATGAACACCAGTGCCACCAGCAGCAGCAGGGCGTTGACAAGCGAGATGAGCACGGTCGACTTCTTCAGTCCGTAGGTGTACTTATGGTCGCTGGCCACGCGTGCCAGGTGGAAGCCCAGGAGCACAAGCACCAGCGAGAACACATCGCTCAGGTTGTGACCGGCATCACTCAGCAGCGACATCGAGTCGACGCGCCACCCGATGAAAGCCTCGATGGCCACGAAGGCGACGTTGAGCAGAATACAGAACAGGAAAATCCAGTCCATCGAGCCGCCCATGGAAGCGGCATGCACATGATGGTGGTGATGATGACCTTCGTGATGATGGTCGTGGTCGTGATGGTGTGACATAATCTTATTCTCTTTTTTATTTATAACTTTCTCTTTTTCAGCGTCTTGCAGCCAAGCCTCAGCTGCGTTCCAACCGAGCCTCCATTGTCTCGCAACCAAGCCTCCATTGTCCTGCAACCAAGGCTCCATTGCAACAGCCTCGACGGCCAGCCGTCTTTTTTCGCCGACAAAGGTAGAGAGAAAAAGGTGCAACCGAGTTGCAAATGTGCGGTTTTCTTCGTAATTTTGCCGCATGATTCTCAGCGACCGTAATTATCTCCTGTCGCTCATTGCCCAGGGCGAGCACCAGCAGCAGGACTTCAAATACAAGGTGCAGGATGCCGTGAAGCTGGCGCGGTCGGTGTCGGCCTTTGCCAATACCGACGGTGGACGGCTGCTCATCGGTGTGCGCGACGACGGTCACCTAAGCGGCGTGCGCAGTGAAGAGGAAGTGTACATGATGCACCAGGCGGCGTGGAAGTACTGTGTGCCACCGTCGAGCATCAAGTTCGACAACTACCGTGTGGACGGCCGCACCATTGTGGTCTGCACCGTGCCACCCAGCAAGCGAAAGCCTGTCTGCGCCGTCGACGAGGATGGCCGACAGCGGGCTTACGTGCGCATAGCCGACGAGAACATCGTGGCTTCGCCCGTGCATCTGGCCATCTGGCGCGACGAGCAGTCGCAGCGCGGCACCGCCTTCAGCTATGGCGACGACGAGCGGCAGCTGCTGGCAGCCCTTTCAGCCACCGAACAGCTGCCACTGAACATGATTGTGAAGCGTTCGCGCCTGCCCCGCCCCAAGGTCATCGCCCTGCTGGCCCGTCTGGTGCGTTACGGGGTAGCGGTCATGGAGCACCGCGACCAGCAGTTCTGCTTCGCGCTGGGATAAGATAGTATCCAAACTTATCCACCATGAGAAATCATGATTATTTCAACATTCTGAGCACTTGCGTGTCGGTGGCATGGGGACAGAGCTGGCGCAGGTGACGGAACATGCGGACCAAAGACTCATTAGGCTGACGGTCACAACTGAAGGATGCACGATCGTAGAGCTGTTCAGGCGTGGTGAGCAGCGACCAACCCCAGCCATACTCACGCCCATGGCGGTCGGTGGGATAGACAAAATCCTCGGTAACAATGCGTGTGGCCATCTGAAGACGGGTGACGTAGCCGTCGAAGCGGCTGCGCATCTTTGGCCCGTCGAAACCACAGAGGGCCCGCAGTTCGCGGGTGATGAGACTGCCGTGGGTGGCCAGTGTGAGCAGGATGGTCTCTTCAATGCTTCCTTCGGCCGGTGCAGGATGCTTGCTGCGACGATAGTTGCAGAAGTCAGGCCACCACTCACGGCTGATGAAGCCCGCCTTACCGGCAAAGAACTTGCCGTAGACATGACCGCCCTCGGTGATAATCGAACCCTTCCACTTCCACAGCGGCCAGTCCCAACCACCGTCAGGCAACAGCACATAACGACAATCATCGTCGACCATCTCTTCGGCCGAGAAGCCACGAATACCGCTATTGAGCAGGGGCAGAAAACCAATGCGGCTGACCAGCTCTATCAGTTCCGCACTGTTGTGAATCTCTTCGTTCATAGTTATTAGCCAGGATTCGTTCAACGTTTGTGCTGCAAAAATACACATTTTTATTGGAATAGTTTACGATATATGTATTTTTATTCTGCACTGACAAATATATATACTGAAATGCTTGGGTGTCTGAAAGAATTTTAGTACTTTTGCCCGAAACAACCAGAACTTTATGGAAACAATACAGAACTTCAGTGAGATGATAGCCCACCTGAAAGGCCGCACGGCCAAGAAACGGGTGGCAGTGGTGTGCCCCTACGACGAAGGTACAAAGGGTGCCGTAGTGAAAGCCTTGGAGGCTGGATTTGTCGAGGCCCTGCTAGTGGGCGAGCGTGAAAAGATGGGCGCCGACTTCGATGCCTTTGCCGGCCAAGCCACCTTTGTGGAGGCCCAGAATGCCGACGAGGCTGCCCTGAAAGCCGTGATGCTATGCCGTGAGGGCAAGGCCGACGTGATGATGAAGGGCTTGCTGAACACCGACGACCTGCTGCGGGCCATCCTGAACAAGGAACAGGGACTGCTGGAGAAAGGCCGTGTGCTGACCCACGTGACGTGTGCACAGATTCCTGGCTATGACAAACTGCTGTTTGTGAGCGATGTAGCTGTCATCCCCTACCCCACAGCCCCACAGCGCGTGGAACAGCTGCGCTATCTGCTCACGCTGTGCCGCAGCATGGGCATTGCAGAACCTCGCGTGGGTCTCATCAACTGCACGGAGAAAGTCAATGCGAAGCACTTCCCCTTCACGGTGGAATACAAGGAACTGATAGCCCAAGCCGAGGCCGGTGAGTTCGGCCCCTGCATTGTCGACGGACCGCTCGACCTGAAGACCTGTCTTTCGGCCCATGCCCTGCACAAGAAAGGCATCGTGTCGCCGCTCGAAGGCCATTCCGATGCGCTGATCTTCCCCGACATCCAGGCTGGCAATGTCTTCTATAAAACCATCACGCTCTTTACCGAAGCCCAGACTGCCGCCATCCTTTGCGGCCCGCAGGTGCCGGTGGTACTCCCGTCGCGCGGCGACAGCATCGACAATAAGTTCTACTCCCTGGCTTTGGCAGCTCTGTAATGAACATCCTTGTTATCAACCCTGGCTCGACGAGTACCAAGATGGCCGTCTATGAAGACGAGCATCCGCTGGTGCTGCGCAACATTAGCCACACACAGGAAGAGTTGGCCTCTTTCGACGACGTGCTGGAACAGCGCGAATACCGCAAACAACTGGTGCTCGACGAGCTGAAACGCTGCGACATCGAACTGAACTTCGATGCCGTGATAGGCCGTGGTGGACTGGTGAAGCCCATTGCGGGCGGTGTCTATGAGATCAACCAGCGCATGCTCGACGATACCTATTCGGGCATTGCCCTGCATAACCACGCCTGCAACCTGGGTTGCATCATCGCCCATGAGATTGCTTCGACCATTCCTGGCTGCCGCTCGTTCATTGCCGATCCGGGGGTGGTCGACGAATTGAACGACTATGCCCGCATCAGCGGATCACCGCTGATGAACCGCATCTGCATCTGGCACGCCTTGAACCAGCGTGCCATAGCCCGTCGTTTCGCCCAAGAGGTGGGCAAACGCTATGAAGACCTGGACCTGATTATCTGCCACATGGGTGGTGGCATCAGCGTGGCGGCCCACCAGCATGGCAAGGCCGTAGATGCCAACAACGCCCTGGACGGCGAAGGCCCCTTCTCACCCGAACGCGCCGGCAGCTTGCCTGCCTGTGACCTGATACGACTGTGCTTCAGCGGAAAATACAATGAAAAACAGCTGCTGAAGCGTATTGCCGGAAAGGCCGGACTGAACGCCCATCTGGGAACGACCAACGTGAAGGAGATAGAACAGCGCATTAATGACTACGGCGACAAACATGCCGAGCTGATCCTGGATGCCATGATCTATCATCTGGCCAAGAACATTGTGGGGCTGGGAGCCGTGTTCTGCGGAAAGGTCGATGCCATCCTGCTCACTGGCGGTCTGGCCCGTTCAGAATATGTAATCAGCCGCCTGCGACAGCGCATAGAATTCCTTGCCCCCGTCTATTGCTTCCCCGGCGAAGACGAAATGGAGGCTCTGGCTCTGAATGCCCTTGCCGTGCTGAGAGGCAAGCGCGAAGCGAAAGAATACGACTGATTTTGTCGCGACGAAATCGCGACACACAAAACGCAAGCTACGGTTACAACAAATCCAAGCACTGCTCGATGGGAATGCCACGCATCTTGTCGGGCAGGTCTTTGTTGTGCTCAATGAGCTGGCTCACCACCTTCATGGCTGTGTGGGTGGATGCCTTCAAAGCTTCGCCACGCAAAAGGTGGCCGATGAGCACGGCAGAGAAAATATCGCCTGTGCCGTGGAACAAGACGGGAATCTCTTCGTAGGGAAGACAGAAATAAAGACCCTCGCTGATGTTCTGCTGAAAACCTGCAAACGGTTCCTTGCTGCGACGACCCACCACACAGTGACGCCCGTCGACCTTGGCACTGGTGATGATGGCACTGCGCGTTCCTATCTGAACCAGACTGTCGAGCATTTGCTCAGCCTCAGCCCATGTCATGCCCTCCTCCTTATAAGGAATGTCCGTGAGATAGCAGGCTTCGGTGTAATTGGGGAAGATGAGGTCGGCCACTGAAACCATCTCGCGCATCTGCTCAATGTTCTCTGGTCCCATGCCATTATAAAGATGACCTCCGTCGCCCATGATGGGATCAACGAAAATAGTGACACCCTGCGCCGACAACTCCTTGCAGTAGCCCGACACCAGGCGTGCCTGCTGCTCACTGAACATCAGACCCGTGCAAACGGCATCGAACTTGAAACCCAGCTCTTTCCACACGGGCAGCACACCCTGCATATAGTCGGTAGTTTCCAGTACATTGAACCGCCCGTAGTCGAGCGTGTTCGACACCAGTGCCGTGGGCAGGTTGTAAGCCGAATGACCCAGATAGGTCAGAATGGGCAGCATGGCCACCATGCCCACATGACTGCATCCCACTACATCGTTTATCAGGAGTATTTGTTTCATCATCATCAATTACACTTTTCAATGTACAATTTAGGATATTTCATTGCTACACAACACTTTATCGGCTGCAAAGGTATAAAAAAACTTCTAAAACAATTGTATTTTAATTATTTTTCCGTATTTTTGCCACAAAATTGCTGATTATCATCCATGAGTAACCAACCCACCACATCGCCCATCCTGGAATTGCAGCAGCAACAACTGCTGTTGCAGATGGAATATGAGGAAGAGAAAAAAGCCTTCCAGGAGAAGGTCGACGCCATCGGAATCGAGCGGCTCATTGCCCGTGGCGATGCGTGGTGGCCGATACGTGTGGGGCGCTCTTATTACAACTCGCTGAACCAGCTTTGCGTAGAAGTGTTCCGCACAAAGACAAACGATGACGAAGAAGACATTGACCACAACTTCGAGTACGGACGACCGGTAAGTTTCTTTTCCAAACTCTCTACGCTGAACTCTATGCTGAAAGGCACCGTATCCTTTGTCGACGGCGACCGCATGGTCATTGCCGTGCCCGACGGTGCTCCGCTCATCGACCTGCAGCAGGAGGGTGTGGGCATTCAGCTCAGCTTCGACGAAACCAGCTACCGCACCATGTTCGATGCCCTCGACCGCACCATGCGCGCCAAGGGCCGCCTGGGCTACCTGCGCGATCTTTTCTATATGCCGTCAATGCGTGCCCAGACGTTCACCTTCCCCGACATGGGCTTCCAGTACCTGAACAAGACGCAGGAACGGGCCGTGAACCAGGTGCTCAGAGCCAAGGATATGGCCATCGTGCACGGTCCTCCCGGAACAGGTAAGACCACCACCCTTGTGGAAGCCATCTACGAAACGCTGCGCCGCGAACCGCAGGTACTGGTGTGCGCACAGAGCAACATGGCCGTTGACTGGATATCGGAGAAACTCGTAGACCGTGGACTACAGGTGCTGCGCATTGGCAACCCCAGTCGCGTTGACGACAAGATGCTCTCCTTCACCTATGAACGACGCTTTGAAGCCCATCCCGACTATCCACAGCTGTGGGCACTGAGAAAGGCCATCCGTGAGCTGCGTAAGAACCGCAAGCGTGGTGACGACAAGTTCCACCAGAAACTGGAACGACTGAAAGACCGTGCCACAGCCCTTGAGATTGGCATCAACCAGCAACTGTTCGGCGAAGCCCGTGTCATTGCCTGTACCCTCGTGGGCAGCGGTCACCGCCTTTTAGAGGGCATGAAGTTCGGCACCTTGTTCATTGACGAGGCTGCCCAGGCTTTAGAGGCTGCCTGCTGGATTCCTATCCGTCGTGCCAGCCGCGTGGTCTTTGCCGGTGACCACTGTCAGCTGCCGCCCACCGTGAAGTGCTACGAAGCCCTGAAAGGCGGACTGGGCCGCACGCTGATGGAACGCCTGTGCGACACGCATCCCGAGGCTGTAACGCTGCTCACCATGCAGTACCGCATGAACGAGGAGATTATGCGCTTCTCCTCCGACTGGTTCTACCACAACATGGTGGAAAGTGCGCCGCAGGTGAAGTATCGCAGCATTCTCGACCTGGATCTGCCGATGACGTGGATAGATACAAGTCAACTCACAACGGAGAGTGGAGAACTGAAAGGTGTGACGAGTTCTCAGTTTGGAAGTATTTCCAACGAGCCTGAAGCCCGTCTCACCCTGCTGGCCCTGCAGGCCTACTACGAACTGATTGGCAAGCAGCGCATCTTGAACGAACGGCTCGATGTGGGCATCATATCGCCCTACCGTGCCCAGGTGCAGCTGTTGCGCCGCCTGGTCAGGAAGAGCGAGTTCTTCAAGCCTTTCCGCAGTCTGATTTCAGTAAACACCGTCGACGGCTTTCAGGGACAGGAGCGCGACATCATCGTGATTTCCCTGGTACGCTCGAACGATGAAGGCCAGATAGGCTTCCTGCGCGACCTGCGCCGCATGAACGTAGCCATTACTCGTGCCCGCATGAAACTCATCATCCTGGGCGACCGCCACACGCTCTGCCGCCATCCCTTCTACCGCCAGCTGTGGCAGTATGTGGAAGGGTTGAAGGAATAAAAAAAGGAAGAGACGCTTTATTTACGCCTCTTCCCTGAATGCCTGTTCCTCTGCCGCAGCTATGATGTCTTCGCGGCTTTTCTCTTCCTTGACGTGAGTGATGTCGCTCAGGTCGAACTCCTCGTCTGAGAAGTCTTGAGGTTCTTGTGGTTCTAAGGATTTTTCGCTTTCCAGATTGTTTGGGGTGTGCTCCTGCTCAATGATGAAGCTGGTGTCTTCCTTCTCCAGGTCAGGGGCTACGGCGGTGGGTTCCTCTTCCATCTTGGTGCGTTCGCTCTTGGCCTGGAAGATGGCATCGATGAACTGGGGCTCGCGGCGCAGACGCTGCAGCGTGTCGCGCGAACAGAGCTGTTGTGCCTCCTTCTTTGAATAGCCCTGGGCACTGCTGCCCTCAATGCCTTCGATGACCGCACGGAAGCCGAAGATGGGCGATCCCTGCTGGTCTTTCTCCTCCTTGAGCATCTGGAACTCCATGCGCACACGGTTCTTCTGCGTCCACTCCAACAGCTTCGACTTGAAGTTCACCTCCTTGTAGGCCACCTTGTCGATGTTGATCATCTGAGCCAGGATGCGCTTTTCCATGAACCGCATGACAGCTGTATAGCCTTGATCCAGGTAGATGGCGCCCACGAGAGCCTCGAAGGCGTTGCCTGCCATATAGCTGTTGTGCGACCGTGTCTGCTGGCTGCTCTGGATGAGCTCGGTGAGTCCCATCTCCTCGGCCAGTTTTCCAAGCGACTCTCTTGAGACGAGCTTTGAGCGTGTGTTGGTGAGGAATCCTTCGCGCTTTCCGGGGAAGTGACTGTAGACGATGTGGCCCACGACTGCATCGAGCAGAGCGTCGCCCAGGAACTCCAGCCGCTCGTTGTTCAGCGGTTTGCCCTTGTCGCTCTTCTTGGCGGTGCTCTTGTGGGTGAGGGCCACACGGTAGTGGTCGATGTGCTCCGGATAGAAGCCCATGATGTGATATAAAGACGAATAAAGCTCCTTATCCTTTCGGAAAGGGAGCCTTATTCTTGCAATGATATCTTTAAGCCTCATACTTTTTAAAGACTACACAGGCATTGTGTCCGCCGAAGCCGAATGTGTTGCTCAGTGCGGCGCGCACGGTACGCTTCTGTGCCTTGTTGAAGGTGAAGTTCAGATTGTAGTCAATCTCAGGATCCTGGTCGTCGTCCTCGTGGTTGATGGTGGGCGGTACGATGTCGTTCTGCACGGCCAGCAGGGTGGCCATGGCCTCGACGGCACCGGCAGCTCCGAGCAGGTGGCCTGTCATTGACTTGGTGCTCGAGATGTTGAGCTTGTAGGCTGCATCGCCAAACACTTCCTTGATGGCCTTGGCCTCGCTGATGTCGCCAACGTGGGTCGATGTGCCGTGAACGTTGATGTAGTCAATCTCATCGGGCTGCATGCCTGCATCCTCCAGTGCGTTCTGCATCACGAGCTTGGCACCCAGTCCCTCGGGATGTGAGGCGGTGATGTGGTGGGCATCGGCACTCATGCCGGCTCCAACCATCTCAGCGTAGATCTTGGCTCCACGTGCCTTGGCGTGCTCCAGTTCCTCAAGCATGAGGCAACCGGCACCTTCGCCCATGATGAATCCGTCGCGGCTGGCGCTGAAGGGGCGGCTGGCCTTTTCGGGCTCGTCGTTACGGGTGGAGAGGGCGTGCATGGCGTTGAATCCGCCTACACCGCAGGCGCAGATGGCAGCCTCGGCACCTCCAGCCATGATGGCATTGGCCTTGCCCAGACGAATGAGGTTGAAGGCATCGGCCAGTGCGTTGCTCGACGAGGCGCAGGCCGAAGAAGTGATATAGTTGGGGCCGTGAAGGCCATACATGATCGAAATTTGTCCGGCAGCGATGTCGGCAATCATCTTCGGGATGAAGAAGGGATTGAACTTGGGGCCGTCGGCCTCATGCTGTCCGTAGTACTTCACTTCTTCCTCGAAGGTCTTGATGCCGCCGATGCCTACGCCGAAGACCACGCCGATGCGGTTCAGGTCTTCCTGCTCCAAGTTCATCTGCGAATCGTTCATGGCCTGTATGGCAGCGATGAGGGCCAGCTGAGTGTAGCGGTCCATCTTGCGTGCCTCCTTGCGGTCCAGGAAGTCATTGATGTTGAGGTTCTTCACCTCGCAGGCAAACTTGGTCTTGAAGTTGGTGGTATCGAAACTCGTGATAGGTGCTGCTCCGCTCACTCCGTTCAGCAGGTTCTGCCACATTTCCTGCGGCGTGTTGCCCACGGGTGTCACGGCTCCCAGTCCTGTCACGACAACTCTTTTCAGTTCCATAGGATTTTTTTGGGTTTTAAGTCCCCCTGAATCAATTAAGGGGAATGGGGTTCTGAACAAATGTAAACCCCAAGTTTTCTATAAAAGTTGAGGGTCTGAATAGAACTCTTCGTCTGTTCAGACCCCCAACCCCCTCGTTTTGGGGGTTTGTATTATTTTGCGTTCTCCTCGATGTAAGCAATGGCATCGCCCACGGTTCCGATCTTCTCGGCCTTGTCGTCGGGGATAGAGATACCAAATTCCTTCTCAAACTCCATGATGAGTTCTACGGTATCGAGCGAATCGGCACCCAGGTCGTTAGTGAAACTTGCTTCGGGCTTAACCTCAGCCTCATCAACACCCAGTTTGTCTACGATAATTGCCTTTACTTTGCTTTCAATTTCTGACATGATTTTTTTCTTTTTAAAATGTTAATAATTAATGTCTTCTTTAAAATCGGGTGCAAAGTAACACATTTTCTTTGAGTTACGCAAACTTTTCAACAAAAAACTGTCACCAAATTGCACAACTGATATGACATTGTGCATGTTTTACACCCTATTTCTTGTATTTTTTACACTTTTAATTATTTTGGTGTCAAAAAAATAAGTCGGTCTGCACCGTTTTGTGATGCAGACCGACCAGCCTTTCTTACTACTATCCAAGGATAGCTGAGTAGGCTTCAGCTCCACCGATGACTCCCAGCAGGGCAGAGCCCAGGGCTATAATCACCTTGATGATGAAGCTCAAAGTTGTCTTGTTTGTGTTCTTCATGGTACTTCGATATTAAGGTTAAACTTTTAAGGACGCTCCTCTATGGGATCCTGGTTGCCATCGTTACCGCCGTTGTCGCCGCCACCAGTCTCGTTGCCGTCGCCAGGCTCTTCGCCCTGAGTGGTGCCATTGGTAGTGCCGTTGGTGGCAGTAGCAGGCTTCAGCATCTTGGCCAGCTCGGCCACGCGGGCCCCACGGGTCAGCTCCTTCACTCGGTGACCGTTCTCCACAGTGGTCTCGGGCTGGAAGACCACGTGTACGTCCTTGATGTTCGACTTCACGTCGTAGTCGCTCTCCTTGATGACGCCGCTGCTGTTGACGCCCAGCTTGAAGGTGCCGAGGAAGTCAATCCTCACTCGCTTCGACTCCTGCAGCTTGCGCTTGATGCTCACACCCAGTGCGGCCAGCACGGCCAGGATGTCGCTGTGGGTTACGGTACACTTCTCTTCAATCTCGGTGGCCAGTTCGTCGATGGTGGCGGTGCCCAGCATCACGGGGCGTCCATACCACTTGCCATACGAGGTGGAATTCCTTCTCTTACTCTGATACTTCTTAATGTACAATGCCATAATCGTTGTGTGTTTTTTTAGATGTTAATTACTTTTGTTTGTGTTCTCATGGTGTCTCTCGCGATTGACGATGCAAAGATACGACGTTTTTCCGACAGCTGCAATATCTCTGCATACGAGAACTCAGGGGATGACCTTGCTAAACCGCCATTTCACGGGCATCACGGCGCAGCGGACGGCGTGTGGTGTAGCTCACGTGGACCCACCACATGCCCGTTCTTTTGCGGTGTTCTAGCAGCAACTGGTCGTAGGGCAGGTGTGCGCGTATATAATTATAGTACATGCGCGCGCAACGCTCAGTGGGTCCCAGCAGGTCGGCAGCCTCTCCCAGTCGATGCTGAGACTTCTTGCTGCCACCCACGGCAAAGTTCAGGTACTCCGATCGGTAGCCGCTGCTCACCACTACGGGCTGGTTCACAGCCTGGCGGAGCGGTTCCAGCACCTGCTGACACAGCTGGCGGAGGTTAGAGACAATCAGTTCGGGCTGATCCATGTAGTTCACCATTCCAGGGGTCTCGTCGACTACAGTGGAGTGAAGCATCTCGCGAAGCGTGAAATGCTCCGTGAGATGCTCGTCAGAAAAATTGTGTTTGTTCATGGGTTGTTTTGGTTTTAAGTCAGATGATACAATCAAAGAAGGGTTGTTCGCGGCCCGTGCCCACTAGATAGCAGTAGCGGTCCTCATAGTTGTGGCGCAGCACGCCCTTGCGGCGGTGTCCGCGCATGGCCGTGTCGTAGGGATTGCCCGGCACGCGGTGGTGCAGAATCAGGCAGGCACGCTTCACAATCTGCATAAAGCTCAGCGGATTGCCTTCATCGTCGGTCACCAGTCCCGTTTCCGAAGCTACATGCAGCGCCTCGATCAGGTCGGTGGTGGTTCCCGTCCAGTGCAGCCTTTCGCGCTCGTCTTGCTTGAGCAGTGAACGCACTTCCTCGGCCAGTCTTACTTGTGCCTCACGTCGGAGGCGTTGTTCGTCACTCAGTGTGAATGTCTTTTTGTCCATGTCTCTTGTCATGTTTAAATTTTGGTTATACATTAAGGTTAATAAAAAATTGATTCTTGGAATCGGCGGCAAAATTAGCCGTTTAGTGTGCACAAAAAGTTCTCAACTAAACTTTTTAGTGTTAAAAATCTCCGTATTTTAGTTTATTTAACTCTTCACCGCCCTGCAACCACAGCCCAATTGATTGTCAACTGAGCCTCAACTGGCCGACAACGGAGCCTCGATTGTGATGCAACTGAGGTTCAGTTGCGGTGTGGAAAAGTGTGGATAACTCGGTGGATAAGTGTGTGGATAACTATGGGAAATCCACAGCCCTGGATTGTGCATCGTGGATTTCCACATAGTTATCACTACTTTTTTCAGCACTTTTCCACACAAATATGCAAGAAAATAATATTAACTTTGTAATTTTGCACCGAAAACGGAAATGGTGGATAAACCACCTTATGCGCTCATTTACAGCAAGAAAGAATGAACACGTGGTGTGAATAACTGAAAACCACGGGTGGATAACGAAATGACCAAGAAAATCGTTGATGAGTTATCCACTTATCCACGTCACATCATACTAATCATTCTTTTTATTTAAAGAGAAGAAAAAATAAAAATATAATAATACAATGTTGAAAACTGAGTGGAAAGAACAGGGGTTCATTGACGAGCCCGCAGTCGAAGGCACCGACCTGAAGGCTGAGATTCGTAGGATGTGTGAGGAGAAAAAGGCAGTGATTCTGGCTCATTACTATACGGTGGGCGACATTCAGGATGTGGCCGACTTTGTGGGCCGCAAGGCAGCACAGACCGATGCAAAGATCATCGTGATGTGTGGCGTGCATTTCATGGCCGAGACGTGTAAGCTGCTCTCGCCTGAGAAGATGGTGCTCTGTCCCGACCTGAACGCCGGTTGTTCGTTGGCCGACAGCTGTAAGGCAGAGGACTTGAAGAAGTTCAAGGACGAGCATCCTGGTTACCAGGTGATCAGCTATGTGAACACCACCGCTGCTGTGAAGGCGCTCACCGATGTGGTCGTGACTTCGGGCAACGCAAAGAAGGTGGTGGATCAGCTGCCGAAGGATGCGAAGCTCATCTTTGGTCCTGACTACAATCTGGGTTCTTACATCAACGAGGTGACGGGTCGCCAGATGCTGCTCTGGCAGGGTGGCTGTCATGTTCACGAGCGTTTTTCGGCCCAGAAGATTGTGGAACTGAAGGCGCAGTATCCTGATGCAGTGGTCATGGCTCATTTGGAGTGCAAGGGTCCCGTGCTAGCCTTAGCGGACGTGAAAGGTTCTACGGCCGACATGTTAGGTTATGCTAAGCAAAGTACTGCATCACGTTTCATCGTGGCCACTGAGGCTGGCATCCTGCACGAGTTGCAGCGCACGTGTCCTGACAAGGAGTTTATCCCCGTGCCGCCGGAAATCTCTGAGAGTGGTCTGGAGTGTTCCTGCAATGAGTGTCAGTACATGAAGATGAACACACTGCTGAAAGTCTACAACACCCTGCGTCATGAGTGGCCACAGGTGGAGATTGACCCGGACTTGGCTCGCGACGCTGTGAAACCCATTGAAAGAATGTTGGAGTTAAGCTGAATAAGCTGTTGATTTACAATAACTTGGATTATGCGAAAAATTTCGTTGCGAAGTTTTTCGCATAATTATTTTCTGATGTATTTCTTTCCGTTTACAATATAAATGCCGCGTGAAAGACGGTTGTAGTCCGTTCGCTGGCCACTGAGGGTGTAGACGAAGTTTGAGGCTGGCTGTGGGTCAACAATGCTTGGAGTGATGCCTGCGGCAATAGTTTCGGGTAGCTTTGTGTCGAGGAAGTCCAAGTGCTTCTGCAGCCAGTCGCAGATGTAGTCTGTCTCGGCATTGAAGTCTATTTCGCAGCCGTCTACATCGCTGTCACCACTCCATCGCTCCTGTTCGCGCTGGGCAGCACCTGTGCGTTGCAGCAGGTCGTTGTAGTGGCGATAGCGGCTACAGAGGCTGTCGGTGCTCAGCACGGTCTTTCTGAGCTGCCAGTAGCGCAGAATGGCCTTGCGGTTGAAGTCAGCCGCGTTCAGCCACATCAGTCGGTTCAGCAGGTACATGGTCGTCGACTTGAAATAGTACGGGCTGGCCATCGTCTCCTGATACTTTGCTACCCAGCGTTGACCGGCTGTGGCATCACAGTCCCATATTGCAGGCGTCATCCGTTTGTCGCCACTGCTCTTGTCGAAGATGGCCCAGAAAACGTTTTTACCTATGTTGTCGACCGCGTTAAGCACGTAGATGAACAGATAATAGTCGATGACCACAGGCAGGTCAAAATACTCTTCCACGTGGTCACAGAAGTCCTGGTTACTGCTACGGGCTACAAACTTAATGGCTTCGTAGAGCGGACGGTAGTCGGTGGTGTCTGCATCGTCGCCAGGTTCAGGATATTTGGCTTCGAACACATCCCATGTTTCCAGGCTGTTGTCGTAGGCTGGAGGCAAAGCAGTCATCATGGAGGTGCCGTAGCCTACCGATTTCCACAGACAGCCTCGGATGTGGCCGTCGCTGGGGTCGGTCTTCCTGATTTGCATTTGCTTGCGGTCCATGTTCTCTGTCAGGGCGTAGATGCCTTCGTACTGGTCGTTCAGATAGACCTCCACTACCCTACCGCTGATGCTGCTGCGGGCCTTGGGTTTGCGATCGGAATAATAGGGAGAAGCAACAAAGCTGCCCCAGATTTCGTTGGCGATGAGGTTGCGCAGGCGGAACACATCGGCCTGTCCTGCGTCGAGCAGCCAGTGGTTGTCGCTGCGCAGGCCGAAATATGACCTGTCCTCGCTCAGTTCAATCTTGTAGTTGCGCTTGTGCTTGTCGGCACCATTGGTAGTACCGCCGCGCCATTTGATCCTGCACTGAAGGGTGTCGCCTTCGATGACGAGCGTGGCTGGCTGGTAGTCATAACCGAACTGACCGTATATTTTCACAATGGGCAGCGTGTCGTTCTGTGAGAAAACAGACTGACACGTTGCCCATATCAGAAACAGCGTGAAAACAATACGCATGTATGTCAGTTATCGTGAGAGTGGTTCCGCATCGTCAGTTGACGATAGCAATCTTACAAACCACACCCTTGTCGCCATTGCTCTTGGCTATAGCCACCATGTAGATGCCCGATGCCACACGTCGGCCAGAGCCGTCGCAGCCGTCCCAGGTGAATGTACCGCCATTAGAGCGTCCCTGAGCCACGAGACGACCGCTGGTGTTGAGAATCTTCACGTCGGCATCGAAAGTGAGTCCTACGACCGTTATCTGGCCGGTATAGTTGGGTTGCACGGGGTTGGGATAGGCGTAGACGTTTTCTTTCACCAGGTCGCTGGCTGCTGAGGTGGCGTCGGTGTTGTAGGAACAGAGACCCTGACCCGTGCCGATGTAGACTTCGCCAGCTTCCATGTCGATGGCCAGCGACTCAATATAGTCGGACAGCAGCGAGCTGTTCTGGGTGGTGTAGTG
>CAMZBS010000002.1 GCA_947304695.1 uncultured Prevotella sp. | reverse complement strand
GATCACGATTCTCACGGCGATTGCTACGACGCTGACTACGGCTTCGTGCCTAGGTTGCTGAAACCCTGCAAGAAGGGGCTTCTAACGACACCCTCGGTATACGCTCAGGTATGCCGAGGGTGTCGAGCAATCTGCCATTCCGCCAAGCTTTTGAAAAGGAATTATTGCCCTACTTGTTTTCCGAATCATTTATTTTTCGGATTTTTCCTTTTTCTTTCAGAAAAAAAATAGTAACTTTGCAACCTGTTGTATAAGGTTAAACGACAAGACAATGAAAATCAAAATGATTCTTATCGGCCTGATGGCCGTGCTTGTACTCACAGGATGCAAGAAAGACTATGAAGAGGTGAAGGGCGACCTTTCCGAAACACGCATCTACACCCTGAAGAACGGACTGAAGGTCTATCTGAGCGTGAACAAGGAGGAACCACGCATACAGACGTTCATCGCTGTGCGCACCGGCTCGAAGAACGACCCCGCCGAGACCACGGGACTGGCCCACTATCTGGAGCACCTGATGTTTAAGGGCACCAACCACTTCGGCGTGACCGATGCTGAAAAGGAGGCTCCGCTGCTCGATGATATTGAGGCCCGCTATGAGAAGTACCGCACGCTGACCGACCCCGAGGAGCGACGCGCTGCCTATCGAGGCATCGACTCGGTGAGCCAGCTGGCTGCCCAGTATTTCATTCCCAACGAGTATGACAAGCTGATGGCTGCCATCGGGTCCGAGGGCTCGAATGCCTACACGTCGAACGACGTGACGTGCTACGTGGAGGACATTCCCTCGAACGAGGTGGAGAACTGGGCCAAGATACAGGCCGACCGATTCCAGAACATGGTGATACGCGGATTCCACACGGAGCTGGAAGCCGTCTATGAGGAGTATAACATCCATCTGACCAGCGACGTAGACAAGCTCTACACCGCCTTGCTGGCCAAGCTGTTTCCCGGCCACCCCTACGGCACGCAGACCACCATTGGCACGCAGGAGCACCTGAAGAACCCCTCGATTACGAACATCAAGGAGTATTTCAAGAAGTGGTACGTGCCCAACAATGTGGCCATCTGCATGGCTGGCGACCTCGACCCCGATGAGGTGGTGGCCACCATCGAGAAATATTTCGGCGACTGGCAGCCGGGCGACGACGTGGCACAGCCCACCTTCCCCGAACTGGCTCCCATCACCGCGCCGACAGACACCACCGTGATGGGCCTGGAGGCCGAAATGCTGTGGATGGCCTACCGCTTCGACCGCGCTGCCTCGCTGCAGGCCGACACGCTGGCTGTGATCTCGTCGATGCTGAGCAACGGCACGGCTGGCCTGATTGACCTTGACATCATGCAGCAGATGAAGATGCTCAACGCCTGGGCTGGTGCCGAGACGATGATGGACCACTCTCTGTTCGTGCTTGGCGGAACGCCCCGCGAGGGTCAGACGCTCGACGAGGTGCGCCAGCTGCTGCTCGAAGAGATTGGCAAACTGAAGCAGGGCAACTTCAGCGACGACCTGCTGCCGTCGGTGGTGAACAACCTGAAGTTGCAGTACTATAATGGCCTGGAGAGCAACCGTGCGCGTGCCAGCATGTATGTGGACGCGTTCATCAACGGTACGCCCTGGGAGCAGGAGGTGGGCGCACTGAAGCGCGTGGAAGGCATGACGAAGCAGCAAATTGTGGACTTTGCCAACCGCCACTTCGGCGAGAACTACGTGGCCGTCTACAAGCGTCAGGGTGTTGACCTCACGCAGAAGAAGATAGACAAGCCCCAGATCACGCCCATCCCCACCAACCGCGACACCGTGAGCCAGTATGTGCAGGACATCCAGAACTCGCAGGTGAAGCCCATTGAGCCACGCTTCGTCGACTTCAAGCGCGACCTCACCTTCGGCAATGTGTGTGAAGGCTTCCCTTACGTGTATGTGCAAAACAAGGAGAACGGACGCTTCCAGCTGTCGTTCCGCTACGAGTTTGGCGAAGAGAGCGACCTGCGCTATCATTATGCAGCCGAATATCTGGACTACCTGGGCACCGACTCGCTCACGGCCGAACAGCTGAAGCAGCAGTTCTACAAGCTGGCCTGCTCGTACAGCATCAACGTGGGGCAGCGCAGCATCAGCGTGAGCCTGAACGGACTGAGCGAGAACATGCCCGAAGCACTGAAGCTGCTGGAGCATCTGATGCAGTGTGCCAAGGTGGACAACGATGCCTACACGCAGTACATCGCCATACGCGAAAAACAGCGCATGGACACCAAGGCCGACCAGCGGGAGAACTTCCAGTATCTGGTGCAGTACGGCATCTACGGCCCCTACAACCCCTATCGCAACGATATGACCGCCCAGCAGCTGGCCGAGACCGACCCGCAAGAACTGCTCGACCTGCTGAAAGACCTGTCGCAGTATGAGCACACCTTATTATATTATGGCCCGCTGAGCGAAAAGGAGCTGGCCGATGCCGTGAGGCAGAGCCACCCCATACTCAACACACTGCTGCCAGCACCCGAAGGCAAGCACTACGCCCAGCAAGCCACTCCGCAGAACGAGATTCTCATAGCGCCCTACGATGCCAAGAACATCTACATGCGCATGTATCACAACGAGCAACGCCCATGGAAAGCCGAGGAGGCACCCGTCGTGGCCCTGTTCAATGAGTACTACGGCGGTGGCATGAACACGGTGGTGTTTCAGGAGCTGCGCGAGACGCGCGGACTGGCCTACAGTGCCTACGCACTCTACTCTCAGCCGGAGTATGTGGGGCAGTCGCCTTACTTCTTCACCCACATCATTACCCAGAACGACAAGATGATGGACTGCGTAAACCAGTTCCACGCCATCCTCGACAGCATTCCGCAGAGCGAGGCTGCCTTCCAGATAGCCAAGGACGCACTCACCAAGCGGCTGGCCAGCCAGCGCACCACCAAGTTCGGGCTGATCAACGCCTGGCTGTGGGCACGCCAGCGCGGCCTGGAGGATGATGAGAACGAGCGCATCTACAATGCCCTGCCGGGACTCACCCTGCAGGACGTGGTGACGTTTGAGCAGCAGAACATGGCCCGCAAGCCCTACCGCTACATCATCCTGGGCGACGAGAAGGAGCTCGACATGCAGGCCCTGCAGCAGCTGGGCCCCGTGCGCAGGCTCACCACCGAGGAGATATTCGGATATTAAGATTACCTAACAAAAATACCTTAAAAGATTATGGCAACACCAGTTGAATTCAAGTATGCCCCGATGTTCCAATTGGGCGAAGACAAGACCGAGTACAGGCTTTTGAGCAAGGAAGGCGTGAGCGTGGCCGAGTTTGAAGGCAAGGAAATAATAAAGGTGTCGAAAGAGGCACTCACACTGCTGGCCCAGCAGGCCTTCCACGATGTGGAGTTCATGCTGCGCCGCGAGCACAACCTGCAGGTGGCCGCCATCCTGAGCGACCCCGAGGCCAGCGAGAACGACAAGTATGTGGCCCTGCAGTTCCTGCGCAATGCCGACGTGGCTGCCAAGGGCATCCTGCCTTTCTGCCAGGACACGGGCACAGCCATCATTCATGGTGAGAAGGGCCAGCAGGTGTGGACGGGCTTCGAGGACGAAGAGGCACTGAGCCGTGGTGTCTACAATACCTTCACGCAGGACAACCTGCGCTATTCGCAGAATGCTCCGCTGAACATGTACGACGAGGTGAACACCCGCTGCAACCTGCCCGCACAAATCGACATCGAAGCCACAGAGGGTGCCGAGTACCGCTTTGTCATGGTGGCCAAGGGTGGCGGTTCGGCCAACAAGACCTATTTCTATCCCATGACCAAGGCCACGATTCAGAATGAGGGCACACTGCTGCCCTTCCTGATGGAGAAGATGAAGAGCCTGGGTACGGCAGCCTGCCCACCCTACCACATCGCCTTCGTCATTGGCGGCACCTCGGCTGAGAAGAACCTGCTGACGGTGAAGCTGGCCTCTATCAAATACTACGACTCGCTGCCCACTACGGGCGACGAGACGGGACGTGCCTTCCGCGACGTTGACCTGGAAAACAAGCTGCTGGAGGAGGCCCACAAGATTGGTTTGGGCGCTCAGTTCGGCGGCAAGGCCCTGGCCCACGACATCCGCGTGGTGCGCCTGCCCCGTCACGGTGCCTCGTGCCCCATCGGCATGGGTGTGAGCTGCTCGGCCGACCGCAACATCAAGGCCAAGATCAACAAGGACGGCATCTGGCTGGAGAAGATGGACTCGAACCCCTGCGAACTGATTCCTGCCGAGTTTGCAAAGCCCGGCGAGGGTGCCAACACCATCGAGATAGACCTGAACCAGGGCATCGATGCCGTGCGCAAGGAGCTGTCGAAGTATCCCGTCTCTACCCGTGTGAACCTGAAAGGCACCATCATCGTGGCTCGCGACATTGCCCACGCCAAGCTGAAGGCCCGCCTGGATGCCGGTGAAGGCATGCCCGAATACTTCAAGAAATATCCCGTGCTCTATGCCGGACCGGCCAAGACACCGGAGGGCTATCCTTGTGGCTCGATGGGCCCGACAACGGCCAACCGCATGGATCCCTACGTGGACGAGTTCCAGGACAACGGCGCTTCGCTCGTGATGATTGCCAAGGGCAACCGCTCAGACGTGGTGACGCAGGCCTGCCAGAAGCATGGCGGCTTCTATCTGGGCACCATCGGCGGTGTGGCTGCCGTGCTGAGCCAGTCGAGCATCAAGAGCATCGAGTGTGTGGAATATCCCGAACTGGGCATGGAGGCCATCTGGAAGATTGACGTAGAGGACTTCCCCGCCTTTATCCTCGTAGACGACAAGGGCAACGACTTCTTCAAGCAGCTGAAGCCGTGGACGCCCTGTAAGAAATAGAAAAGCAAGTGAATAGCAACAAAGTGAAACTGAAGTTCCTGATACTTTCCCTACTGACCTTGGCGGCAAGCACCAGTCTGGCCTCCAGGGTCAGAAGGGGATGGTTTGAATATGAGCAACCCGACGGCACCACCGTCCTGTTGGAGCAAAGGGGCGACGAGTGGTTCAATTATTACGTCACCCGCGACGGAGTGCCCGTGGTGGTAGACGAAGAGAAGGACATGTTCTGCTATGCCGACGTCTTAGGCTTCAGCGTGCGGTCGTCGGGCATCATGGCCCATGAGCAGGTGCTGCGGTCGGCCGATGAGAGCAGACACATTTCGTCGCTCAGCCGTCTGAACGAGACGGAGGCTTTCTCGCGTGCTGCGGTAGCCCGCAAGGCTACGGTGCCTCCCATCAACACCGTGTGGGATTCCACCAAGGTCTACAAAAGTCCCGTCATCCTGTTGGAATATCAGGACTCGGCCTTCTCCATGAAAGACCCGCTGGCCTATTACGACAGTCTCTTCAACTGTCAGGGCTTCAATCAGGGCAAGGGAAAGGGCAGTGTGGCCGATTATTTCCGTGAGCAGTCAGGGGGAATGATGAACCTTCAGTTTGACGTGATTGGGCCATTCAAGATTAACGTAACCTACAAATACCCCAATCAGAATACGGTCAGGGATATGTTGGTCGACGTGATACGCTCGGTGTCCGACTCGATTGACTTCAGCCAGTACGACTGGTTCGGCAAGGGCGAGGTGCAGCAGGTGCTGTTCGTGACAGCGGCCTTTGGCCGAAGCTCTTCTCCCTTCGGCATTACGCCCCATACCAGCTATCTTCCCACGACTGTAACGACGGCTGGCGGCACGAAAGTGTCGCTCTACAGCATCACCAACGAGAAATGGTACGAAAGGGGGGTTACTGTGCAGCGGCTGAGCGGCATCGGTACCATCTGTCATGAGTTCAGCCACTGTCTGGGACTGCCCGACGTGTATCCTGTGGGTGGTAATGAGACCCTGTTTTCCATCAACGACGAATGGGACGTGATGGACGGTGGAAACTACACCAACTGGGGCTGGTGCCCGCCCAACTTCTCAGCTCATGAGAAAATGCTGTTCGGATGGGTTGACCCCATTGAACTGACCGATACTATCAGCGTCAGAAACATGCTGCCCGTCAGTCAAGGAGGCGAGGTCTATAAGGTCACTAATCCGGGCAACAAGAACGAATACTATCTGCTTGAAAACCGCCAGTGGGACGGTTGGGACAACTGTCTGCCCGGACAAGGACTGCTTGTCATGCACGTGGACTACAAGAAAAGTGCCTGGGACAACAACACCATCAATTCCATCAAGGGACAACACCATTATGAAATCATTCATGCCAGCGGGATGGACTATGGTGATTGGGACAGACAGCTGCCGTACGACTTGGAGTACACCTACACTGAGGAAAACAAGGTACACTGCATGTTCCTCAGCACATCGGCCTATCCGGCTGTTGTCGCATCGGGTGTCAATCGCGAACTCACCGACTCGTCGGTGCCCCCAGCCAGCCTGTTCACCGCAAATACCGTTACGGGAATGTATCTGATGTCGAAACCCATCACGGGCATCTTCCAGCACGACGACGGAACCGTGTCGTTCGACTTCCTTGGCGGTACGCTCACACCCGCCTCTGTTCAGAACGTTTCTGTAGCAGAGCCTCGCCGAAGCAGGTCACAGCAGTATTACGACCTCAGCGGACGGCCTGTAGGCAATCCCATAGAGGGCAGGCTCTATCTGCATAACTCAAAAGTAATTGTATATCATAAGTAACCAATCATTCAAAGCTAAATGAGAGTAATTATCGAACCAAACTATGACTTGATGTCGCAATGGGCCGCCAACTATGTGGTGACACGTATCAATGCAGCCAAACCAACAGCTGAAAAACCTTTCGTTCTGGGTCTGCCCACGGGTTCATCGCCCATTGGCATGTATCGCGGACTGGTGAAAGCCTATCAGGAAGGCCGAGTGTCGTTCAAGCATGTGCTTACGTTCAATATGGATGAATATGTAGGACTGCCCGAAGACCACCCCGAAAGCTACCATTCGTTTATGTTCACCAACCTGTTCAATCACATTGACTGCCCGAAGGAGAACATCCACATCCTGAACGGCAACGCCAAGGATCTGGCAGCCGAGTGCGCCCACTATGAGCAGATGATTGAGGAAGCTGGTGGCATCGACCTGTTCCTCGGCGGTATCGGCCCCGACGGTCACATCGCATTCAACGAACCCGGTTCGTCGCTCACAAGCCGCACCCGTCAGAAGACGCTGACCACCGATACCATCATTGCCAACTCGCGCTTCTTTGAGAACGACATCGACAAGGTGCCCAAGACAGCCCTTACCGTAGGTGTAGGCACCGTGATGGCAGCCAAAGAAGTGATGATTCTGGTCAACGGACACGCCAAATGTCGCGCCCTTCGTGCCGCTATTGAAGGCTCAGTGAACCACATGTGGACCATCTCGGCCCTGCAAATGCATCAGCACGGCATCATTGTGGCCGACGATGCTGCCTGCGACGAACTGAAGGTGGGCACTTATCGCTACTTCAAGGACATTGAGCGCAACAACCTGCTCTAATCAAATCTGAAAAAACCGAGAAATGAGAACTGAGAATTGAGCTTTCAATTCTCAGTTTTCAGTTAACAATCAGAATTTCTTTCCGAAGACAATATTGATGAAGGTCTTTACAAGAATCTTGATGTCGAACCACCAGGAGCGGTGCTCAAGATAGTAAAGATCCAATTCCAGACGGCGGAGCATCTTTGCCATCGTGTCAGTATAGCCATTGTACAGGGTTGCATAGCTGGTAACTCCAGGACGAATCTGATACAACTCCGTATATCGTGAGTCAAGTTCTATGATCTTATCGACGAAATACTTACGTTCAGGTCTTGGCCCGATAAACGACATATCGCCAATCAGCACATTCCACAGCTGTGGCAGCTCGTCAAGATGGTGCGAGCGAAGAAACTTGCCGAATTTGGTGAGCCGCTCGTCGTCAGGTTCGGCCAGCTGGGGAACGCCGTCGTTCTCATTATTGATCACCATTGTGCGGAACTTGAAAATATCAAATGGTTTCCCGCCTAACCCAATGCGTTCCTGTACAAAAATAGCCGGTCCTTTATAGGTAAGCTTCTGACCGATGTAAATAGCAAGGAACACTGGTGAAAGCAGAACAAGTCCCACCAGTGAGCCGATGATGTCGAAGACACGTTTGGTAATGCTATTCATTGTTTTGAGGATTTAGAAAGACGGCTTTTCCGTTTTTCAGAATAGAACGATTGAGTAAAGCGTGGAAGCCAATCCAAAGCAGGATGTCAATGGCTACAATGATGGTCGACGATGTTACGCCTAAAAGCAACAGGTTCATTCCGATATAAAGCAAAGCCAACAGCAGAATGCTAATCAGCGCCTGGTGCTGATTCTGGCCAGCGCGAATCAGTTTATGGTGAATATGATTCTTGTCGGCCTGGAAAATGGGGGTATGATGCCGCAGTCTGATCAATGACACGCGAACCACATCGAACATCGGTACAATGAGCAGCGAATAGGCAATGAGCAGGCGGTTATCATCCTTCAGAGGCATAACATTTGGGTTGTCCATGGAAAGCTTTACGGTGAGAAAGCCCAGGATGAAGCCTAATGTGAGGCTGCCTGAGTCGCCCATGAATATTTTGCGGTTGTTTTCAGCTTTGCCCAGCAGGTTAAAATAAAGGAAGGGCACTATCACGCCCATGAGTCCTGCAATGAGGATAGCGTATGGATAAATATCTTCGCGGATGAAGCATATCAGGAAACCTGTAAGTGCAATGAACGACAGGCAGGCCGACAAGCCGTCGATGCCGTCAATGAGGTTGATGGCATTATTTATAAACACAATGACAAACACTGTCAATGGCGCACCTACGACATACGGAATCTCATGAATGCCCAGAAAGCCGTAAAGGTCGTTCAGATAGAGACCCGACATAGGCAGCAGGGAGGCGGCAATAATCTGGACGAGGAACTTTGTGCGGGCATCCAATCCAATCAAATCATCGATGAAGCCCACACCATAGATGAGCATGAGGCTGACAAGGAAATAAAGCGACCACAAACTAAGATTTA
Organism: uncultured Prevotella sp.; assembly: GCA_947304695.1. The sequence goes on along the minus strand of CAMZBS010000002.1, from coordinate 61,723 downwards.
CCTCCTCGTACCCAGTAAAGGGATTGATTACAAATGTGGTGAGCAGAAAGGCAATGAGCATACTGGGAAGGAAACTGATACCTCCCAGACGCGGTACTTTGTTGTGATGCATCTTCCGTGAATTCGGAATGTCATACAGCCTTTTCTCCTTGCAGAAGTTGAGAATCATCGGAATAAAGATGAATCCACAAACTATGCTAAAGATGAAGGCAATAACAATAAGTAATCTTTCTGTCATATATTGTGCTTTAAGTATATAACAGAAAAAATGTTATAATATTGTCTAAAAGAAATAATTTTTAAGTGTAGTAAAAAAATCAGAATGTCATCTTTTTTCTTTTGGGGAAGCCATAGAAGAAGCCGAACTTCCGCCAGTATTTGATGTGACTGGCAATGAAGATTTTTGCGTATTTGGAATTTGAACGTGCGCGGCGCGTTCCTTTATAAATGATAACGGATTCAGGGAAATAGACTACTTCAAGGCCTTGTTGGCGGATACGGGTACACCAGTCAAGGTCTTCGGCATACATGAAGTAGCGGTCGTCGAGACCGCTTGTGGCTTCGTATGCTTTGCGCGATACCATGATGAAGGCACCAATTACCCAGTCGACCGTCTGGATTTTGCTATAGTCCATACTTGTGTTGAGGATGCTGGTCTTATGGCCAATGACTCTCTTTACCTGACGCCAGATATACCGGGGAACCGTTACATATGGTCGGGCGGTGTCCTGGATGTTGCCTGCCTTGTCTGTCATTTTTGGGGCAATGGCACCTATTTCGGGATGTAAGTCCATGAAATCAGTCATCTTGTTCAGTTCAGATTCCATGGTACAGTCAGAGTTCATGATGACCAGATACTTTCCGAGCGCAGCCTTCAGTCCGTTGTTCATGGCGTATGCAAACCCGTCATTATGTTCGTTGAACAGCCACCTGACGTGCTCTTCATGAAGGTTGATTTCCTCTTTCTGCTTTTCGTTATAGCAAGAATTGGAAGATACAATAATCTCATAGGGAACATGAATGTGGTCTTTGAGTGAGACCACACATTCCTTTATTTCCTGTATGCTGTGATATTCAACAATGACAATAGATAAAGTAATGTCCGTCATAATAGAGAGATTGATGTGTCTTATGACAATATAACGCAATTTTCAGAATGTTATTGTATGCTTTTCTTATACTCTGTGTATAAGTCTTCTGCAATTTTCTTCCACGACAACGCTCCTGTGCTGTAGTCACGCCTGATTTTGCTGGAAAAAGCCTCTTGCATGTCGGGGCGCTTCCACAGCCAGATTATCTGTTCTGCCAAGGCATTGGCGTCTTTTTCTTTCACGACCAGTCCGTAGTGTTGGTGTCTGACCATCTCAGGAAGTCCACCGACATTTGTCACAATAACGGGTTTGTTGAAGGCAAAAGCCGACATGACGACGCCGCTCTGTGTGGCATCGGTGTAAGGGCACACAATGAAAGCTGCATTCTTGATGAGTGCGGTCAGTTCATTGTCGGGAATGAAACGGTTGCGAATGTCAATATAGTCGAGTGACAAGTATTGGGAGATGTCAAAATGGAACTTGCCACCTCCTGCTACAACCAGTTTGCAGTCAGGACATTGTTGATGTACCTTTTCCATTGCTGGCAACAAATAGTCTAACCCCTTGTATGGGGAAATTTTTCCAGCAAAAAGAATATAGCTTCTATCCTTTTCAGTCAAATCAGGGCAGTCAGGAACGGTTCTCAGATAAGTGTAGCAGCTAAGTCGGCTATCGACAACCCGTTTTGGGTCGATATGATAGAATTCTATAAAAGCTTGTCGCTGAGCTTTGTTGAGAATAATAAATCTGGGAATCTGTCGGAATGCCATTCTGCGACGCAAGCGTACGATAAATGTGTCAAGTCCTGAATGTGGAAATGGATCGTGGACGGTGAGAATCATTCTTTTCCTCAAGATGTAGATGCAGAATTCATAGATGTTAGGTGGCCAGACTAAATGTAGCACCTGGAATCCATGTCGAACGAGAAACAGTAGCAGCAGAAAGTAGGTCCAGAACGACTTTAGTTGCCAGAATCTCCCTGTGGTGTTAATAATATAGAATTTGTCAAGATCTATAAAACTGCCGAATTTCTTTACTTCCGGATAGGCGTCCACAGCTTTGAAGATGCCCGATTTCGGGTATAGCTGCTGAATGTTGAAGGCTGGTCCCTTCATGAATCGGGGATTCACCTCCATCAGGTAAGTGATATCAGCCTGTTGTTGTGCCTCATGCAAATATGACATGTCGACATCCGACAGTTGTATTTTTCCTAAATATGCAATTTTCACGACAAGGGTAGTTTATATTAGTTTAAAAAGAAGTATGTCGCCGGGCTCCACCTTGTAGGAACTGCTCATTGCTTCTTCTTTGAGAGTCTTGGTGATGCGCCGAGGTGCGGCATTCTTTGCTTCAATATATATGGTCATAGCTTTTTTGTAGTCTTTGTTGACGATGGCCAGGTAGTAATGATTGTCTTTCTCGAACTGTGAGACGATAGCCCCCATTTTGCTGCTGATTCTCAGTGATTTAATGTTCAGCGGAGCATACTCCAGTCGAGTGGTTCCTTCGGGCACTACTCCAAAGTGGCGCACCGAAAATACCTTTGCCCCGTAGAACAGCTTGGCTACAGACTTCAGTTCGTTGTTCATCTGCTTGACCAGCGCGTAGGTCTTTGTTTTCTTTCCGTTGGTGCCTATGGGGGCATCGTGAAAGTCGTAAAGAGGATTTTTTCCTGGTGTCCAGTAAGTAAAATATTGTATGGCTTGCGCTCCATAAGCAAGATTGGAGTAGATTTGCAAGCGCAGGGAACTTAGGGTTGGGGCGGGGTAGTGGTTATGAGGAACCGACAGGGCAAACCCCCAAAACGGTTTGCCAGTCGAAAGACTTTGGTCTCTGACCATCTCCAGGTTGTTGTACCATGTTTCCCGCATCCCCGCTTTCGTAATAGGATAATAGTCAAAGGAAATTTGCTGGCAAGGCCCTTGCGATGCAATTTTCAGGTATTCTGGATAGGTGTTTACTTTTGCGATGGCATAGAAACGCTTCGGATCCGTTTCGTAATAAGGATGCAGGTTGATATAGAAATAATGACTATTGTCAATGCTTTTGAGTCGTTCTATTTCCTTGTGTCGCAGTTGTATTTCCTGAACGTTGGGCTCGTCTTGCATAAAGTAGCCAAAGAATCCTTTTTCATCTTTCAGCGTAGTAGCCGTCTTCTGAGGAGATGTCGCAATCTCGGGACAATTACCCAATACTTTTACTCCATGTCTTTCAGCTACTCTGCAGGCATTTTTAAGAGCATTGAGTGATGAATACGGAAAGAGGCTTGTCGTGAAGCCGCATTCTTTGAAATCTTGGAAATTAGTGTCGGTAGTATTGTTCTCGGGTATGCCCCAGTAGGCAATAATCGGCATTTCGCGCTCAGCAACCTGGGCTTTAGAGTATAGTCCGAGTTGAAATAAAAGGAATACCAACAAAAAGTATTTTCTTACGAGTATTTCTGAGAAGAATGATTTCATGCCTGATGTTGCTTTAGTTCGTTGATAACAGTCTTTAAAATATCAATATGTTCACGGGCAAATGGCTTGCCAAATAGTTTCTTTAGTTGCGCGCTGAACAGCCTAACTTTGTAGTAGCGAATAAAGTTCTGATAGGTCTTACTGACAGGATAGCCCTTCTTCTTATTAGAGAGTGCAATCGAGTTGACCATTTTTAGTTCAGTTGCAAGCATCATGGGACGTTCTAAAGTGAGGTGAAGATAGCGTAGTTTTGGGTTATAGGCAAAATGAGAGCCAAATCTTTTCTTGAACCGCCAATGTATGTCGTCTTCTTCCCCATACATGAAGATATCTTCGTCGAAGAGGCCTATATCGCAGAACTTCTTTTTATTTACGAAAAAGCATGATCCTTGCAGATACATGATTTTGGAGAAATACCGGTCAAATTTGTTGCAGATAGAGGAAACGAAGGGTATGAGGTAGCCATTCATTCGTCGGGAACAATCAAAAGAAAGTGGGCTTTTCGCCTGTTCAGAAAGCCATTGCTTCATGCCATACATACATAGTTCCGGATTTTCATCAAAGGCCTTGAGAGCAGTGTTGAACAAAGGTTGGCAAAGCCTGACGTCGGGGTTCATGATCATGATGACAGGAGCCGATGCCTGCTGAATTCCCACATTGTTGCCTTGTCCATAGCCGCCATTATGAGTGTTGTGTATGAGTGTAACATCATTGCCATAAATATGTCGGAGTTTCGTAAACATTGGTTCGCATTCTGGAGAATTGTCAACAATGATAACCTCAAGCATGCTTTTATCGATGTCGCAGAACTGCCACACCGTCTTCAGGCAATCGTAGATGTCGTGTTCCGATTGATAGGTAACGATAATGATAGAAAGTCTTTTCATGCTGTGTGTGTCTTGTTCTGTATTCGTTTCTTGTAGATCCATTTGTATCGGAAGAACTTGAAAATTGAGCCATAGCCCAGTGATTGCATCATACGATATTGCCGCCAGTTTTTGCCCTGCATTTCCCAGAAGTGGCTTAACCTGTATGCCAGGTCAATGTGGTTCAGGTCTTCCGCACCTATACTATTGCCTTCGTGCTGTCGGTAATAAATAAGCTGTTTTCTAATGGGGTGGATTATTCCACCTGCTTTTAGCGTACAGCATGTAATCCATGCATCGTGCATTGTTGCAAGGGGTGCTGGCAATATGACAGCATCTTTTGCCTTCTGGTTGAAGAGCATGGCACATCCTGTAACAGGAATGCAGCCTGCGACTTCATCGAAGGTGGTGAGAAATTCTGGATGAACGCATATTTCCTGCCAGAAAGAGTTGTAAAGGATGTTAAGGTGGTCGTCGGTGACATGAAGGTCGTTATAGACAATAATCGGCTTGTCTGTCGTGAACTTTCTCTCCAATTGCTCCATCTCTCCTAAAGAAACGGCTATTCGGTCTTTTAACCATACATCGTCTTGGTCACAGAACATATAGTAACAGGCTTCTACCCGTTGAAGAAGGGAAAGGAAATTGTTCTTTGCCCCTTTCTGGCTGGGATAGTCCAACAAATGAATGTTGTCGTATTGGCTGGCATATTGTTGGAGAATATCCAGAGTCTTGTCTGTAGAACCATCATCGTGGACATAAAGTGTCCATTGCTGATAGCTCTGTTCTAACAGTGAGTCTATTTGTTCTTTGATATAGGATGCACCGTTATATGTGGCCATTAAAATAGCAAGATGGTCTTTTTTCATGTTTCCAGTTTGTAGGTTAGTCCTTCTTTTATTCCTTTCAGCAGCATTTTTATTTTGTTTGCCTTGTCTGTTTCAAGTAGGACGATACGAATGAAACGTAATAAGAAATATTCGTTTACGATTCGCTTTTTGTCGGCAAATGTTAGCCAGTCGTGGTGTTTACGATAATTGATAATGTGGCTTCGGGCAATGGAATAGGTGCGCCAAGCACTATAGTTGTTTGTCATCAGATGCAGTGATTCCGATTTGCTGGGGTTTCCTAAAGTATGGTAAAGTGTCGATGATGTGATGCATACTACTTGGTAGCCCGCTTTCTGTATTCGTATGGCCAAATCATGATCTAAGGCATCGAGCGGCATTGCCTCGTCGGCTCCGCCTACTGCAGAAAGTATTTCAATGGGAATGACAGTTCCGGAATTGATGAATAGCCGAATGAACTGAACAGGCTGTTCTTGGCTCAGTTCTTTGACTCCCTCGAAAAAAGGCGTGTATACCCATTTCTTGCCATTAGTCCAAAAGTGTTCAATTTGCAAGCGATAGTTCGGGAAATCGGCCCACTTGCTGTCCTGATCCATGATTAGCAGAAAGTCGAAAGCGTGTTCCTTGGCATATTGCCATGCATGATTGATGGCGGGAGCGATACAACGGTTTTCTCCGTTACCTATCCATATTATTTTTTTCCATGCGCTTTCTAAAGATGCTTGTAGCAGTTGCTTGAGGTTGGCTTCAAAAGGAGAGTTGTCCCAAATAATAAGCGAATCCAAATCATGGATATATCTTTTGATGTTGTCAGAAGCGACTTCAACGTCTGGATTATAGAGTGTCACCAATCCCAGCATTTTATATTTATATCTTAGATTCTCCATATTCCTTTTGCTTTTCCATTTAGTACTTTGTTGAATTGAATGATATTCACGATGATACCAGGCAGGTTGCACAGGCACATCACGGCCAAGAACCAGATAATGCTATGGGTAATGCTGCTTACAAGCCAGGCAAGTGGAATAAATATGATAGCCGACACCGTCATGTAAAGTTGTAGCCGTAGGGCTCCTATTCCATTTAGGAAATACGAATATCGCATGCTGAGCACCAAGAGAAATACATAGACAGCTATCATTGTTGTCATAGCATGCGGCACGTGGCATGAGTCACCAATCCACAGGTCATAAACCCAGGGTGAAACAATTGTCATTAATATCAGGACAGTTGCGATTATGGCTGTGAAAAGATTCATGCGTCGGCTCGCCCTTTTTATCCATTGCATGTCGCCACGTTCAAAAGCATCGGTGGTTGCGTTCCAGAAAGGCATGCAGACTACAGTAAAAGCTACCATAACCAGACTCATGTAGCGATAGGCAATCTGATAGGGGGTTACCATTTCTGGAGTAAAGAACTTTGAAATCAGAATATTGGCAGTCCAGAACTGTAGAAGGGCTGCTATCTGTAGCCAAAAGAACTTTACACCAAGATTTCCAAGTTCCAGTGCAGAGTGAAGGTTTACGAGTTTTAGCGAAGGCCTCAGCTTGGGAAAGCGGATGTAGAAGGTATAAGGATATGAAAGAAGATAGATAAAAAAAGGTGCAGCCGTATTCACAATGATAATCAGAAGGAATGAGGCATTGTCAGTAATATAAAGGCACCATGTGCCCAGTAGGGCTGCTGTTTGCCCTAATGTCATGAGCAGATTGCTGACGGCAGGCAGTTGCATACCCATGTAGACGTTGCTGATGAATTTCAAGACAAAGGTCATACATACCAGAATGGTTCCGCTCATGAGTGCAAGACGTAATTCGGGTATCACAGCCGTTTCGACGTTGAGAAATGTGTACACGTCTGCTTGCCAAATGAGAAACAGAAACAATAATAGGACGGGAATGACAATGCATGCCAGCATAGCCATTGTGGAACTGATGGCTTTCCTTGCCTCTTCCATTTCGCCATGAGCAATGTGAGTAGCCAGACAATTGCGAAGCCCGTTGCCCAAGCCTATGTCCATTTGGTCTATCCATACTAGCAGACTGCTGATAGTAAGCCACACACCGTTTTGGTATGCTCCAAGACATTTTAAAGTCAGTGGTACCATAATGAGAACAATGCATGCCGACCATCCTTTCACGATGAAAGAGGCAATCACGTTTTTGATGATGAGTTGTGAGCGATTGTTCTGCTTGTTCATGGGGCTCGGCTGAAGGTTATTCAATGTCACGTGTATTGTTGTCTTCCATTTTCAGCTCAGTTGCTTCATTGTGCGCAATTGGCCTGAAAAAAACATCAGCATCCTCGTCTAAAATGCAAGTGTATGGATAGAAAAACTGATAGAAATAGGTGTCTGTCGTATTGTAATGTCCAAAATACAGTTGGGATATAAAAAATAAGGTTCCTGCAAAAGTTCCTAATCTGACAATCAGGTGTTCTTTGTAGCGAATCAGCATATAAATAAAGTCTGCAAACATGATTAAATAGAAGATGTATGTGTAGTTGTAAAGTCTGATAAAACCAGACATGGCACTGGCAATAACTCCCAGGATCAACATAAAGGCAATGAACTTCTCTTTACGCTTTTTGAGTTCTTCTGATGGTTCAAGCTTTGTTGAGGTGTACATGATGATGAATGGGAAGACCAAATAGATGAGAGCCCATCGCAAAAAACCGAAAATGGTCGTTGCCTGTATGGCGTAGTAAAGCGCCTTACCGACAAAGGCTCCCATTCCGCCTAAAGCCAGAACCATGAATTTGCCTAAAACATGATCGCTCAGGAACCAAATAAGGAACGACGCGAAGAACGCGTAGATTAAAGTTTTCCATGTGATGCGGAATCTTGCAAAAAGGAACAAAAGCACAACTGCAGCCGAAATGTGGAAGAGAAGAGCCAAGGGTAATGCAAGAAAAAATTTCCACTTTTCTCCGCAGACATAGGCATCCATGCCGAGCAGCATAATGCCTAAGGCAAATCCTTCACGCATCACTTCTGTGTTGAAAATGAAATATTGAAGTGAGAAAAAGTAGACAAGAAGAAAGAGAAAATAACGGTGTGTGTATTTGCTGGCTAAGTAGCAAACGGCTATGTTGATGGTGGCACTTTCTAATAGCTGAACTGCATAAAAGGAATCGAACCAGGACTTGCATGCCAAGTTTAAGATAGTCCATAGAGGCATTTCTCCTTTGAAAACAATTTGTTGAAAAATGATGTCGCCAATTTCATCAAATGTATTTGGATATTCCTCAAATTCATCCATGTATGTGAATTTGTCGGCTCCCAGTCCGTAGCTGAATCCTGTCAGGCATATCAGATAGATGCACATTAGCCACAAACGGTGCTGTTTGTGGTTGTTGTACTCTTCTATTCCATCATAGCGGAAAGAGAAGTAGGCTGATAGCGCAATGAATATTAAATAGAATACGGACATTACGGTTGCTTCAGAACCATTCTATGACGTTTTTGCGGTATAAATGTAGAATAGTGCCAATGGTAGCCAGGAACAGCATTGCTGCCACGAAAATCATGCGCTTGGGGCCGGCGGGCTTTACGGGTACGGTGGAGTTTGTCAGCGTGGTAAAAGCAGGGGTACTTTCCTGCACCTTTGCCATTGCTGCCTCTTTGCGCGTGTTCATGGCAGTGTAGATGTTGAACTTTAATTGCATGTCATTCTCCAAGTCCTCGGCTTTTGTCCTGATGCTTTGCAGGAAGGCATCTTGATGGGCGTCGGAGAAGGCAGCATAGCGCTGGCGGGCTTTGTCATAGGCTTCTTTGGCTTCGTCTGTCAATTGCTGGAAGTGTTCATAGTCTATCCTTGACTTTTTCGTGCGGTAGTCGGTGATGAATGCTTGCAGGTGCTGACGGACGCTGTCGGCCAATAGAGCGCAGACCAACGGGTCCTGATCGGTTACGCTGATTGTAACAACATCTGTGGTTTTGCTGTACGAACAGGTGATGTTGTTTTGCACTTTAAGGACGATGTCTGTTGTTTTCTTCGACAGTTGGAAGGGATCGAAGCGCTTGCCGCTCTTTCCCGGCGTTTCAGGTTCTTGTTCGCTGAAAGTCTCTTTCAACCAATTCCTGAAACTATTGTATGGCAGAAGTAGCAGGTTTTGTTTCTGGTGTTTTGTCAGATAGGTGTAATAGTCGGTATTGATCTCGCCGTCTTTGGTCTGTACCATGATGTCGAGCAGGCCCACGCAGAAATTGGTAGATTTGAACAGGTCAGGATATAATTGGGGGTAGATGGCATCGGAAGTTCCGTTGCCAATACTAAATCCAAAACTTGAAGCAAGCGATGCGAGATCTCCCGCATTCTTGGAGTCTGAAGATTCGGGTGCAACAGAAACCTTGGTGGTATAGTAGCGCGGCTGTGGCAGAATCCACAAGCACGATAGCACAAACGTGATAATCCAGACTTTCAGGAATAGCTTTTTCTTGCTTAGCAGGGTCTGTACAATCTGTTTGAAGTCAATATCGATTTTCTTCTTTTCGTCCATAACGGTTGTTGTTTGCTTATTGCACGGTTTTCCTATTTCATCAGACTTGCTATGGTGGCCACCATCGTGGCAATCGAAGCAATGCCGGTGCCAATGGTCATGGTCTCGGCTGTGGTCATGCGGTTACGTGCCTTGGTAGGAACCACGATTTCGCAGCCGGGGCGCACCTTTGTGCTGCCGCTCACCTTGGCCACGTCGCCGTTCATATAAATAATATAGGTCTTCTTTTTCTTGGCATTGCTGCTGTAGCCGCCAGCCTGGTTGATGTAGTAGCTCACCTTCTTGCCTGCCTCGAAGCCCACGGTGTTGGGGTACATCACCTCACCGTTGATCTTCACGGTTCCGGTGTAGACGGGCACTACCAGACGGTCGCCTTCGCGCAGCACCAGGTCGTAGTCGCTACCAGGATTGGTCAAGGCTTTGTCGAGCTGAATGCCCACGGGATAGGTCTCAGGTATGACGAGTTTTTCTTGTGTGGCGCTCATACCTTGCTGAATCTCGGAGATAGAACGGCCGCTCTTCAGTGCTTGTTCCATCATGGCAGCCTCGTTCTGCTGGCGCTGCATCTTGACAGATTCTTCGTAGCGCATGCGTTCTGCCTCGTTCAACTTACGTTCCAGACGTGCTCCTGCCACGTAGGCAATATTGGTCACGCCGCCAGCCTTGCGAATCAGGTCACTCAGACGTTCGTTCTGCTTGGTCAGCGTATATTCGCCGCCAAACATCACCTCGCCTTCTACCATTACGTTCTGCTGCTCATTGTAGCCGGGGCTTTTACGCACGAATACTTCATCGAAGGGCTGCAGGTGGAAGCCGGGTTCGCCATCAATGACAAATCCGTCTTTCAGCGTGAAGGTAAACGACTGGCCCACAATGCTGTCGGTGGTTGTTGCCATGGGATTCACGGTGCGGCGCGACACAAATACGTTGACCATGGCAGCCGTTTCCTTCAGACCTCCAGCTTGAAGTACGAAGTCTTCCAGTGTCTCATTGGCGGCATAAACGTAGGTTCCGGGATATTGCACTTCACCGTGAATGGTAATCGACTGCTCTTCCATCACCTCCTGGCGGGTGGGCACGAACAGCACGTCCTCGTTCTTCAACGGAATGTCGGCCACGGTGCCGTTCATAATGCCGTCAATGTCCACCTGTACTACCTCAAGGGTGCGGTCAGCACGCATGCGGTGCATGACGGCATGGGCAGTAAAGGCATCCTCTGTCACACCGTCGGCCTGTTCCAGCAGCGACTTCACGCTGTTCACATGTTCACCAATCTGGTACATGCCGGGATGGAACACGGCACCTTTGATCTCAACCATGTTGGAATAGCGTGGCAGGATGGAGTCTACGCTCACAGAGTCTTCGTCGGCCATGCGGAACGAACTCATGTCGAACTCGCCCACATTGAACACCGAATAGTGCGTGCCTGCCTTACGTATCACGCGTACCGTTTTCTTATAGGCATCACCACTGAAGCCGCCTGCATAGTCCAGCAGCGTCTTCATGCTCTCGTTTTTCTTCATCTCATAGTACATGGGGCGTTTCACCTTGCCCTTGATGCTCACCATGCAGTCGTAGGTTCCCACCGAGATCACGTCGTTGTCGGCCAGTCGGATGTTGCCGCTCAGCTTGCCGTTCAGGATGTAGTCATACACGTCAACGGTGGTCACCAGCCGGTTATGGCGATACACCTTGATGTTTCTCAGCGTACCTATGTCGTTCGGACCGCCAGCCATGTAGAGGGCGTGGAACACGGTGGCAAAGGCCGAGAGCGTGAAAGTGCCGGGAGTCTTCACCTCGCCCATCACGTTCACCGTGATGGTGCGCGTCTGGCCTACCGTCATCTTGATGCTCGAGCTGCTGTAGTGGCTGCCCAGCTTCGACCGTATGCGGGCGTTGGCCTGCTCTTCGGTGAGGCCCGATATCTGAATGGGGCCGTAGTCCTCCACCACCACATAGCCGTCGGGTGAAATGGTTTCCTCAATGGTTCGCTGCGAAGCACCATAGATATCAATAAACACAACATCGCCCGGTCCCAGTATGTAGTCACGCGGTGTGGCTATGTTCATGGCCGGTTCAAATGTCAGGTCTTCGTTGTTGAACAAATCATGGCCGAAGATTTTCTTCTTCGACTTCTTTTCATATTCGTCCTTGGCCTTCAGATAATCCCTGATCACCATTCTGTCGTAGATGTCGAATGAGTCGGGCATGAACTCGTCCAGCTGCCCTTTGATTTCCTGTTGTTCGTCTTCCTCCTCCAGCTGGCGGTTCTTCCTTCGGTCGCTCTTGCTGCTGGCCCGCTTGCTCAGCTTCTCGTCCTTCATCTTGCCGATTACGCTGCCGTCGTCGCTCTTTCTCAAGTTGCCGTTGTTACGGCGCATGCGACCATCCTGTTCGTCGTCGACCTTGTCGAACGTGCCCAGTCCCTGACCTTTCTTTAGGCGTTCCACTTTTTTCTGCACGCGCTTGATCTGGTCAATGCTCACGTTCTTCTGCATCAGTTTGGCGGCTATCTCCTGTTGTGAGGAGCCAGCTTTCTGCTCTTTCACGACAAAGCGGATGACCTGTTCGTCGGTCATCGATTGAGCCATGACGCCCAGCACGCACACCAGGGTCACGATCCACGTTGTGAGGATTCTTCTCATTTCTTGTTCCTTAAGGGTGTTTATGTTTTTTAATTATATAACTTCTTTTTGCCAAAAATATTGCAAAGGAACTCATTTTATTGATTTTCTTTGCCTGAATAATTCATAAACTCACAAAACAAGAAGTGGCTTTTATTGAAAACAGGTGGGACTTAAGCGCGCTTAGGGAGGTCTTAAACGCGCTTAACGGGTTCTTAAACGCGCTTAAAGAACACCTACTCTGTTTGTAGAAGTTTAATAGATGGTTAGTAGAGGTTTAATTGAAGAAAAATAGAAGAATGAACTTCAAGAACGAGTTCGACCTGAACATCGCGCTGACGTCGTTTGCGCTCATCAACATCGACGAGTTCGACAAGACCACCAACTCGCAGCAGGTTGTACTGAAGTTCCTGCTGTCGTCGAGCGACGTAAAATTCCGTCCACCCTACGGCAAGACCATCAAGCAGTATCGCCGCTACACCTCATTTATCGGCACTACGAACCAGCTGCAGCCACTGGTGGATCCCACGGGTTTGCGACGCTTCGTCTGCGTGGGCATCCCTGCAGGCAAGAACATTGACTTTACGGACAACCTCGACCACCGCCAACTTTATGCACAGGCCCTGCACCTATTTAATATAGGGGAGCGATTATGGCTAGACGATGACGAAATTCAGGCGCTGATTGAGGAGAACGTGCCTTATCAGCGAACGGTCGACCTGGTGGAGATGATCAACGAGACCTTCCGCAAGCCGAAGGACGGCGAGGAATACTGGCTCTGCGAGAAATGAATGCTTGGCTATTATTTGTGCCTGCTGCTATATTTTTGTCAAATTTACTATATTTGTGCACAGATTGCCCAATGTTGGGTAGTGAATTTCCTTAAAAACATGCAAATAATTCGATGATTTCATTGGTAGTTCGAAAATAATTTGTACCTTTGCACTCAACAAGCTCACCCCGCTTCTCGTCAGATCAGCGCGCTCAGGGTGAGCCTTTTCATTTAATAGAATTATGCCCAAGGTTCTATATCCGAAACAAATCCAGACTTTTGCCAGCCAGATTGGCATCCTGAAGCAGCGAGGTTTGACGTTCACTAACGAGGCGGCAGCTGCTGTATTCGGGGTGAGCGATACAGTGTTTGCTTCATGGCTACATACGTTGGTCTATGTACGCAACATCTGTGCCCACCATGCACGCCTGTGGAACCGAACTCTTGGCGTTCGTCCGCTAATGCCACGTCATCCTCGTGGAACTTTCATTGCGCAGCCCACAATAGGTACTCAGCGCGTCTATTTCGTGCTAGCCATCATTCGCTACTGGCTGAACATAATTGACCCTCAGAATACGCTGACTTTGGACTTGCAACAACTTTTCTCTATGTTCCCCAATGTACATGTAGGTGCGCTCGGTTTTCCGCAGAACTGGGAACAGGAGCCATTATGGCAATAATTCTTCTTTAGCATAGAAGGAATTACGATAATTAGGCGGTATTTGACTCTCAATTGCCGCCTATTTGACTCTAAATGCTTAAAAATCTCAAAAAGTTTCCGACTTAGGCGGGATTTCTTTCGGTTTTTTTTATCTTTGCACCCGATTACGACATCTACAATCTGGGGGTGACTGGATTTGACGGCAAGTCGAGATGGTACGTAAGCACGCGGAGCTGGGCTATGGGAGGCTCCTTAATCTCTTCTGTAGGAAAATTAATTGGCAACTATGAGTATGCTCTCGCTGCTTAATCGAAGCACAGTAGATTTTGAGCTTAATTCCACTACAAGGTAGAGGAACGAGACGTCGCCCCGGGGATATTGTCCCGAATCTTACGGATCAGGCGGCGCAGGAAAATCGGGAATAGTCGGCCAAGGCTCCGATTGGTTGATGAAAATTTAGGAGATAAGGCTGTGATTGGTGGCTTGGGTCTTGTTGCAGCACGAAAACAAAGTCCAAGATAAGCGTGTAGAAAGCGTATGGTTTCCTTGTGCGGACGAGGGTTCGACTCCCTCCACTTCCACTATCAATTCTTAATACGTATGAAAACAACTTTCTTTTCTCTTATTGGATGTGTATTGATGGGGGCATTGTGCCTGCTGTCGTGTGAGAAGCCTGTGCTTGACGAAGAAACAACAGGCCAGACGGAACAGAAGCTGGACGACTGTAACCTGGTGCTGCGCGTGTCGTCTTTCCGGCAGGTGCCCTATACGACGCGTGCTTTAGTCGACATCACCGGCTACTCCGAGCGACTGAACTATGTGCTCTATCAGAACGGCAACAAGGTGAAGAGCCTGGATCAGTCAAAGACTGACAGCGACTACGGACAGGTGGCGTTCCGCCTGACTCCCGGCACCTATCAGGTACTGGTCATTGCACACAGCTGTTCGTCGAATCCCACGCTGGCCCATCCTGAATCCATACAGTTCACAAACAGTACGGGCTTTTCCGACACCTTTTATTATTATGGTGACATAGAAGTGACCAACGAGGCTAAGACCCACGACATCACACTGGCCCGTGCCTCGTCGCTGCTCCGCTTTATCGTGAACGACAACCTGCCTGCCAATGTGGTGCGCATGCACTTCCTCTACACCGGCGGCAGCGGGGTGCTGAATGCGGTGACAGGCTACGGTGGCGATGTGAACTCACGTCAGGAACGGCTCTACAGGGTCGACGGACTTGAAACACCCCTTACGCTGCCTCTCTACACGTTCCTTCAGAGCGACGAAGCTACACTCGATGTTACGGTGACAGCCCGCGATGCCAACAACAACACCGTTGTGCAGCGCAAGTTCACGGGCATTCCAATGAAGCGCAACATGATTACCGAATACTCCGGCTCGTTCTTCGAACAGGAGAACAGCTTCTCTTTCAAGGCTGAGACCGACTGGGGCGGCATCATTGAAGAGACCTATTAAAGAGAGCCACTAAAATAAAGAAAAGTACACATTTTCCGAGAAAAGTTTGCAAGAACGTCGGAAAATGTGTACTTTTGCCAACAAAAAGAACGAAACTGAACTTAAACAATTGTCAAAATGAAAAAATCAACCAAGAAACTGGCCACGTTGTCGCTGCTGCTGGCTGTTCTCAGCAGTACGGCGGCCATGGGGCAAAATGCCAAGAAAGCTGATTCCGACTGGATGAAAGACTTAACTTCAAGAATTACCTTCAACGGCTATGCCCAGGGAGGCTGGTCTTATCAGGATGCCAACGACCAGAAAACCAACTCCTACAATCTGAAGCGCACCTTGCTGTGGGCCAAGGCGCAAATCACCGACCGCTGGTCGTTCCTGTTCATGCATGACTTTTCAAGTGTGGTACAGGAGTTCTACACCGACTACCGTATTACCAAAGACAAATCACTGACCGTGCGTCTGGGACAGTTCAAGCATTCCTACACGATGGAGAATCCCATGTCGCCCACCCAGCTGGAGCTGATTGATATCTATTCCCAGGCTGTGCTCTATCTGGCCGGTGAGGGTCCCGACCCGCTGAACGGTGTGAACTACGGTCGCGACCAGGGCTTGATGGTCTTTGGTGACCTTTTACCGACAACCAACAACCGACACCTGCTGCACTACGAACTGGCACTCATGAGTGGCCAGGGCATCAACCGTAGAGACCTGAACAACCAGAAAGACTTCCTGGCCAAACTTGAAGTGCGCCCCTTCGACGGACTGCGCATTGTGGGCAGTGGCTATTTAGGCACGGGCTGTGCCGTGAACAAGGCAGCCTGGAACCCCACCATCAACGTGGGCGACAACTACAAGCGCAACCGCTACAGCGTGGGTGCCGAATATAAGACCCTACCCTATTCTCCCGGACAGTACAAAGAGGCCCGTCCAGCCAGCATCCGTGCAGAGTGGCTGGGTGGCGAGGACGGCGACGTAGGCTCACGTGGCGGCTATGTCACGACGGCCATTCCCGTCTACGACGCCCTCGACATTGTGGCCAGCGGCGAGACGTTCGACCGCAACACCGATGTCGACGGCTGGGATCAGACCAACCTCACACTGGGTCTGCAATACTGGTTCTACAAGAAGTGCCGCCTTCAGCTGCAGTACACCCGCTGCCTCTGTGGCGACATGCTGGGCAAAGACTATAACTGGCTGCAGGCACAGGTGCAGGTAGCGTTTTAAATCGTAAAAGAACAATGGTCATAAAAGTACTTTTAACCATCATCTTTCTGGCCGTGATGATTGGCGTGGGTCTCTACACCCGCAAGCAGGCCAGCAGTGTTGACGGATTTGTGCTGGGCGGACGTGCCGTAGGTCCCTGGCTGACGGCCTTTGCCTTCGGCACCAGTTATTTCTCGGCAGTGGTCTTTGTGGGCTATGCCGGACAGTTCGGTTGGAAATACGGTCTGTCCAGTGCCTGGATTGGCATTGGCAACGCCCTTATCGGCTCCCTCCTGGCCTGGATCATCCTGGGCAAGCGCACCAAGCTGATGACGCAGCACATTGAGAGCCGCACCATGCCTGACTTCTTCGGCACCCGCTTTGGCGACCAGGGACTGCGCGTGACGGCTTCCGTCATTGCCTTCGTGTTCCTCATCCCCTACACCGCAGGCGTTTACAGTGGCATCTCAAGGCTCTTTGAGATGGGCTTCAACATTCCCTACGAATATTGCGTGGTCATCATGTCGATCCTCACGGCTGTCTATGTCATCCTGGGCGGCTACAAGGCCACGGCCATGAACGACTTCATCCAGGGCATCATCATGCTCTTCGGCATCGTGGCCGTCATTGCAGCCGTGCTCAATGCCCAGGGCGGACTGACACAAGCCGTGGAACGGCTGGCTGCACTGCCTGCCGACGGCAGCACGGTGAGTGGTTCGGGTGGCTTCACCGATCTCTTCGGTCCCGACCCGTGGGGACTCCTGGGTGTCATCGTCCTGACTTCGCTTGGCACGATGGGACTGCCCCAGATGGTGGGTAAGTTCTACTCCATCACCGACGAGGCAGCCATCAAGCGCGGCACCGTCATCTCAACCATCTTCGCCTTCATCGTGGCAGGCGGCTGCTATTTCCTCGGTGGCTTCGGACGCCTGTACGACCCCGTCATCGGTGCCAACGGCAAGATTGCCTTCGACTCTATTGTGCCGGCCATGCTCGTCACCCTGCCCGACGTGCTCATTGCCCTGGTGGTGCTGCTGGTACTGTCGGCCTCCATGTCGACGCTGGCCTCGCTGGTGCTCACTTCCAGCTCCACCATGACGCTCGACCTGATCTATCGCGACAAGAAGTCGCTGCCCGGCGAGGTGGAGGAAGGCACCATCGACGACGTTGTGGCCGAGAAGATTGAGCGTCGCAAGGTGGTGGTCATGCGTGTGCTCATCATGTTCTTCATTGCCATCTCGCTGCTCATCGCCCTCAATCCCCCCACCTTCATTGCCCAGCTCATGGGCATCTCCTGGGGCGCGCTGGCCGGAGCCTTCCTGGCTCCCTTCATGCTGGGACTCTACTGGCGTGGCGTGACGGCAGCCTCCGTCTGGGCCTGCTTCATCTGGGGCGTTGGCCTGACCGTGGTCAACATGCTCCTGGGCAATCCCATCAACCCCATCAACTGCGGTGCCATCGCCATGGTGGGCGGTTTCCCCGTGGTGTGGATTGTCAGTCTGCTGTCGCCCAAGATGAAGCGCGAGACGGTAGACCAGATCTTCCAGTGCTACAAAGCCTGATCTTATTCTTTCATATATGAGAAAAAACAATCTAAGCAAACTGTTGGGTAGGGCGAAGGGCCTTTGGCTCTTCTCCCTACTCACGCTTTTCCCGCTTTCCGCGAGTGCCCAGCACGAAGAGGGCGACGTCACGGTGCAGGCCCGTGTGGGCATGAACCTATCGACGATGACCGACTACAACCGTGCCAAGTTCGGCTACGTCTTCGGCATGGAGATGGAGTATCACACGACCGACTATCTCAGTTTCTCGGCTGCCATTCTCTATTCCGACCAGGGCGCAGTAGACAAAGACGACGACGGAAAGGTGGAACTCGACCTTGACTTTGTCAA
The DNA here is from genome assembly GCA_947304695.1 of uncultured Prevotella sp. Next base: position 43,331 of record CAMZBS010000002.1, on the reverse strand, counting down.
TGTGCCCGTGATGCTCAACTGGTATGTGCTGCCCGGACTGGCCCTCAAGGCTGGCATACAGCCCGGCTTCCGCACCAAGGCCACAGCACGTACCGACGGTGTGACGGCCGATGTAGACCAGCTCCTGAATCAGTTATCGACGGAACAGGGCGAGACGGTCGAGATGCGCAAGTTCATGCTCTCCGTGCCCATGGGTCTTTCCTTTGAGTACCGCAACATTGTGCTCGATGCCCGTTACAACCTGGGTGTCACACCGATTCTGAAAGGCGGCGACGACTATCACAACAGCGTGTTCCAGCTGACGCTGGGCTATAAGTTCCCCATCGAGTTCTGACCATGCTGGTAGTCATGCTGACCCTCTTTGCCATTGTCGTAGTGGGCTACGTGGCAGGCAAACTGGGTTATATGGGAGGCACGTTCGACAAGCGCCTCTCTAAGTTGGTCATCGACATTTCCTGCCCGGCACTCATCCTGTCGTCGGCCATGACCGGCACCTTGCCCGACCGCCGTTTCATCCTTCCCCTGCTGGCCATCAGCTTGATAACCTACATCGTGCTGGCGGCCATTGCCTTCGTGTTGCCGCGCTACATTGTGCGCCGCCCTGACGATGAGGGTGTGGTGGGCTTCGCCCTCATGTTCGGCAATGTGGGCTTCATGGGCTATCCCGTCGTGGCCTCCATCTTCGGCCATGAGGCCGTGTTCTACGCCGCCTTGCTCAATGTTGTCAACACCTTTGCCGTCTTCACCGTGGGCAACATGCTCATTGCAAAAGACGAGAGCCTGGACACCCAGCTCTCCACTGTTAGGGCCAAACTGAAGACCCTCTATTCCACGCCCATGCTGGCCGCCTATCTCACCATGCTCATTGTGGCCTTGCAGATAGACAACATTCCCGCCTTCATCAGCCAGCCGCTCACCATGCTGGGCAACATCACCGTGCCTGCCGCCCTGCTCATCATCGGCTCGTCCATGTCAAACCTGCCGCTGCGGGCCATGCTGGGCAACCGTGTGGTCTACGTCACCACGCTCCTGCGGCTCGTCGTGCTGCCCCTGGGCATCTATTTCCTTTGCCGTCCCATGGGCTTTTCTCCCTTCGTGGTGGGCATCAACACGGTGGTCATCGCCATGCCCGTAGCCACCTACGGCACCATCCTCTGCCTGCGTTATGGCAAGGACACCACGCTCATCACCGAGACCACCTTTGTCACCACCCTCCTTTCCATGATCACCATTCCGCTGCTGGTCACGCTGCTGTAAGGAAAAAGGGACCCTTGTTGGGGTCCCTCGCTTCGGTTTATTCTTCCTCTTCTTCGTCCCAGACGTCACGGCTGCGGCGCGACAGGATGGGCTGGCTTGGGTCGCCTGGCTGTTCAGTGTAGGGCAGCGACTGGCAGATCATCTGTTGCGGTTGCATCCGGAACACGGTGGTGAGAGGCTTTTTGTAAGGTCTTTTCATTGCGTTGGTTCTATAAGGATTAAAGGTTGTTCAGATAACGGTTCACTATCTCCACGGCGTCGCTCACGTTCACCTGCCCGTCCCTGTTGGCATCGGCAGCCGAGGCAGGCAGCTCGTCGGTGGTGCCGTTCAGGTAGTGGTTAATGAGCAGCACGGCATCGCTAATGTTCACCACGCCGTCGCCGTTCACGTCGCCCAGCTTGTGGTTGTCAATGCTGGTCTGCCCGTCGGGCGAGAAGGGGTCGTCGGGACTCACGGGGTCGTAGACGAAGCGGGCCGTCAGCGTAGCGTCTTCGTAAGGCATCATGTAGTTGAACGACAGGTTGTCGCTCAGCTTCTGTCCGCCCTCATACCAGCCCTGGAACTGGTAGCCGGGGCTTACGTTCTGCGCGGCCACCTGCACGTAGTTGTCGGCCTTGTGGCGGGCGCCGTTGGTCACGTTAAACGTGCAGCTGCCCTCCTCGTTGGTATTGACGTAGAGCCGGTAGTCGTCGGGCATCGTGGGCTCCGACGGGTTCAGCGGGGTGAAGTCATAGACGGCCACGAAGTTCAGCTTCTGGGCCTCCATGGTGTAGGTAAACTGCTGTGGCTGGTCTATCGCCACGCCGTTCAGCGTCCAGTGGCTGAAGGTGTAGTCGGCAGAGCGTAGCGAGGTGCTCACGCTTACCTGCTGTCCCTCATAGAACATGCCGCCGCCCGATGTGTAGCCAGCCTCCGAAGGACTGGCCGTGACCGTCACCCTGAAGTAGGCGTAGGGGTCGGGCGGGTTCTGGGGGTTATTCTCGTCGTCGGCCCCTGCCCCTGCCGGAAGCAGCAGGAGCAGGGCGACGACGAGGTTGAGAATAGTCTTTTGGTTCATTACTAAATGTGCATGTTTATCTGACAATGACCTTCGTGGTCTTCTGTCCCACCTTCACCAGGTAGGCAGCCTTGGGCAGGCGTACGAAGCCGTCGGTGGCCTGGGCCACCAACTGTGTGCCGCCCAGCGAGTAGATGCTCACGTTCTCTGTGCCAATGCCCTGCAGGCTGATGCCGCCCTGGTCGGCCAGCACGCTCACGCCGGTCTGCTCGCGCAGCTGGGCAATGCCCGTGGTGCTGGCATCGAGCACGAGGGTGAAGCGGTTGTCGAATGTTCCGGCCTCGCTCTGGAAGGTGTAGCCGCCCATGGCCAGGTCGTGGGTAATCTGCAGCTTGTTGTCGCGCAGCAGCACGGGCTGATCCATGCGCACGGCAGCAATGGTCAGCTCACCCTGCTTGGCAGCCATGTAGCCCAGCCGCACCTCGCCCAAGGGGCGCTCGTTGATGGCATAGCGGGCTTGGCGCTGGTCCAGCGTGTAGAGCTGCGGCACGCCTGAGCTCATGAACTTGGCGGCATCACATTCCACTTCATAGCCCTGCTGCTTCTTCTCGTTGAACACCACACGGGCCTTGTCCTCCGTCTTTCCGTCGCTCACCGTCAGGTTCACAATCTGGCGCTCGGTGTCCACGCCGCGCAGACGGCGGGCGTTCAGCTTGTTCTCCATTTCCACTTCCCACTGGTTCTCCGTGTAGCGGCCGTTGGCGGGGAAGTTAATGGCGTTGTTGCCATTGCCGTTGGGCTTCTGGATGAAGAAGGCCTGGAAGGGGCTCAGGGCGTAGGCATCGTCGCCTGGGCGCACAGCCACATAGCTCGTTCCGTTCCACACGGTGAAGGGCTGGGTGAATCCCGTCTGGTCAATGTCGTAGTAGCTGGTGTGCGGGTTGCCAATGAAGTTCCACGAAGCGTCCTGCTGGTTCTCGGCAGCATTGGTCTGCAGGTCGTGCGGGCGGTTGTCGGCCTGCCAGTTCATGCCTCCGTCCTCACGCTCCACGCAGACGGAGAGCACGCCTGCCTTGCTGGTGTGGAAGATGTAGCCCTGCCCGGCATAGAGCCAGTCGCCAATCCAGTTCTGCCATCCCGTCTTGCCGTTGGCACGCTCGCTGGGATCGTAGGTGCGCCAGGTGTAGGGGTTGGGAGCCGTGATGTTGGTCACGCGGACAGCAAAGGGGAAACAGAAGAAGTACCAGCGGCCTTTCTGCACGGTGATATCAAAGTAAACGCGGCGTGCGTTCAGGTTGTTGCTGGCAATGATGGAGCCGCAGTGCGAGTCGTTCACGTTGATGTGTACCTCGTCCAGGTTCTGCGGGTTCTCCGGGTCGGTATTGATAATCAGGCCGGAGCCGGGGTTCAGGTCGGCATCGATGTTCTCGCCCTGCATGGTGCCGCCGTGGCCTTCGCCGTCCTTGTCGTTGATGGAGAAGTCGTTGTTGATGTAGAAATATTGGTATTCGGCATCGAACTCCTGCAGCGAACGGAACTGGCTCCACTGCGTGTTGTACCAATAGGTCCAGTAGCTGGTGGTGGGCACATGCAGGTCTGCCGACTTGTAAGTGCTGAACGTGTTCATCTCGATAGGCGTAGGTTCGGCAATGTAGGTGTAGACATCGGCCAGCTTGGGGCAATCGGAGAAAGCATAGTTACCCACTGACTGGATGGTGCTGGGGATTTCTATTTTCACCAAGTTGCTACAGCGATAGAAAGCGTAAGTTGGGATATTTTGCAGACTTAAAGGCAGGCTGATACTGTCAATGCTACTGCAATAACTGAAAGCATAACTGCCAATGGTCTTCAGCGAACTGGGGAAGGCAATGCGCTTTAGTTGGGTGTTGCATGTGAAAGCATAGGAACCAATGCTTTCAAGACCTTCTGGAAGGATTACTTCGGTATATTTGGGGGCGCGTCCTGACATGTAATTTCCGTTAATATCATAATAGTAATCGCCTCCAAAGGCTTCATAGCCAATGTTCTTGAGACCACTTTTCAGTTCCAATTTACTCAAGTTGCCACATCCCACAAAAGCTTTGGAACCAATGGACTCAATCCCTGTCTGGAATTCTACTTCCTTCAAATTGCAACAACCATAAAATGCAGAGTTGCCTATAGCTGTAATACTTTGGGGCAGTTTAACGGTCAGTAGCTTTGTAAGTCCGTAGAAGCTGTAGCCACCCAACACATTGTCTTCCGTGTGATAGCCCGTGTAGTATTCATAGTTACTGGCCACGATGTTGGCATCGCTCAAATCCAGGTAGTGCAGGTTGTCGGTCTTGTTGCGCAGCACCATGATGTCATAGCTGTTGATGCTGCCCGTAACCTTCAGGCTCACTACATTGCCAAGATTATTTTCTCCGATAGTCTTATGCAAAACGGAGCTGTCGGCCAGTGCAGTCACATTGACGTCGTAGTCTATTTGGGTGCCAATGCCCAAAATTCGCGGCTTTATTTTGCTATCGCTCCATACATCGGCAGCACGATAGGCAGCCACGGCGGCATCGGGCACACGAATCACCATCATATCACCGAAGGCATCGTTGCCACCCAGCGTGGGCGGTGTGGTAGTCATCAGCGTAATAGTGCCAGGTACTGAGAAAGCCCTGCTGCCAATACTGGTCAGGCTGGTCGATGTAATCTGCGGGGCATTCAAGTTGGTGCAGCCACTGAAAGCAAAGGTGCCAATGGTAATCACTTTGGGCAAATTAATCTCGGTGAGTGCCTGGCAACTACTGAAAGCAGATTCACTAATTGTAGTCACTTCGGGCAAATTCACTACAGTAAATGTCTGACAACCGGAGAAAGCACCGCTACCAATGGTTGTTACATTGGGCAAGCTGACGTCCTTGAGCTTTGTACAGCCATTAAACAGGTAGTCAGGAATGGTGGTAAAGGCAGAAATGTCACCGACCTCCTCCAAAGAAGAACAACCAGCAAAAGCTTTCGTACCAATACTTTTTACATTGTGCAGGTCAACATTCTTGAGTTTCCAACAATTGTAGAATGCTGAGTTGCCAATGGTCTTGCAGTTAGAAAGGTTGGCACTGTCAAGCTTTTCACAATCATAAAATACACCATCGGCAATAGCTTCAAAGGCTGACAGGTCGCCTGCCGATGTCATTTTAAAGCATCCATAAAAAGCATAACTGCCTACAGACGTAGCCTCCGATAAATCTACAGCGGTGAGACTGGTGCATCCTCGGAAAGCTTCACTTCCTATCGTACAATCCTTTAATGTACCGACAGTTTTGAGGGAAGAACATTGATAAAAAGCGTAATAACCAATAGTTGTCCCCGCCTGAATGTCAACAGTCTGCAAATTAGAACAACCGTTGAATGCATTATTACCAACATAATTACAGGCAGCAAGACTGCCAATAGACGTTAGGGCAGAACAATTAGAGAAGGCATTGTATTCGATTCTTTGGCAAGAAGACAAGTCGACACTGGCAAGTGAGGTACAGTTCAGGAAAGCATTATAGTAAATATACTCCACACCATCCATGTTGTTGACAGCGGTCAGACCAGTACATCCATAGAAAGCATAATCGCCAATGTACTTCATAGTGGCTGGCAGGGTGACGGTGGTCAGGATGAGATTGTTTTTGAACACTTCAGTGCCAATAGCCTCGATAGTACGGGCTGTTGGCGTGCCGCTCACGTCTTCATAGACCGTTTCAGGAATCACCACTTCGTCGCCATAGTTGGCTGCGGCAGTAATGGTATAATAATAATGATAGGCACCACCATAATAATAATTATTATAGCTGACCGTCCACGTAACGCCATTGTCGTCCGTGTAGTCGAATGCGAATGCCTGCAAAACGCAGAGGCACAGCAGGATGGGTAATAAGAATAGTTTCTTCATAAGGCGATATTGTTTTTAGTTATTGATGTAGTTATTTGATTTTCAATACTTTGCGACCTTCCACCACATAGATATGGCCAGGTTGGGGAGTGGCCACGCGACGGCCACTGAGGTCGTAGACGGGCTGGGGGTTGGCGGTCTGTGCCGTCGTGGCAGTGATAGCAGCGGCTTCGGGCGACTGCAGGCCGTAGGCATTACGGGCGTTGAGACCGCTGAGGTCGAGCCAGCAGCGGCCTTCGGGAATGACGAAGGTCTGGCCGCCGCAGGCGTAGAACTTCACGCCGTCGTCGAGGTTCTGCAGCACGTAGCCCTCGGCGATGCTCTGCTGGGCAACAGCCCCGCGCAGATAGCCTGCCGAGACAACGGCAGCGTAGCCCTCAGCAGGCACGGTGCCCGTGTGCGACTGGCTGTAGCCGTTCTCTGCAAAGAGGATGTAGGGCGTATAAGCCTGCATGCTGGTCTCCTCGGTCAATGTCAGGTAGTCGCCGTCGGTGCTTCCGCAGCTATATGCCTGCACACCATCGGGCAGTGGATCAAGTTCAAAGGGCAGCACGCACGTGCTCCACTGGTTGGCAGAGGAGATGTTGAGGGTGAGGGTGGCCGTGCTTGGAGCCGTCAGCGTGTGGGCTTCGTCGGCGGGGTCGTACTGCTTGGCGTTCTCCTTCTCAATCAGATTGATGACGTCAATGGTCATTGTGTTGCTGCCAGCCTTGGTGTAAGGGCTGACGTTTACATAGACCATGAACAACAGTCCAGACGTTTTCTTTAGTTCGGCATTCGTTTGACTATTGCACACTAATCTCAGCGTTTGATGACCTACTACCCCCCAAGTACCACCAACTTCATGAAGGAATTTCTTGTTTGAGCCGATACCTGTAGTTGGATACATTGCGTCGTCGTTGACAAGGAACACCTGTACATTGCCGTCTTCATCCAAAACAGGGGAGATACCTTCAGGTAAATGGATGTCCATATTGTAGGCAGTGTAGATGCGTGAGCCTTCCAAACTTACAGCGAAATAATAGTAGCCTTCATCTGTTTCAAGGTCACTCACTGTAAAGTGGTCTGTTGTGGCTTCACCGGCCTGTAGGTTGTTGGCCAGCAGCCCGAATAGGGACAAAATGAGTAAAAATCGTCTCATAGAATAGTTGTAGTTCTTTTTTCAGTGCCTATGAGACTCTTCGGATTCGGCATTAATTCAGGTTCAGTAGTTTCGGCTTCCATATAAAAAGAAAAAAGACGTGAGAGTCTGTATCGCTACTCGTCTCACCACTGAGGCTCTCGCATTGCCCTTCCGTCAAAGACGAGCAACGGAGAATCCTCACGCCGAAACATATTCCCACAGCACAACCCCACGCCAAAGGCGCGGAACATGCGGGAACACACTCCAACAATGAGCATTCATCGCTGCTTTGCTTTCTGACGGAAAGAAATTTGCGAGATTTCAGTGGTCAAAGAACAAAGCGCTGATAAACGCTTTCCAAATTATATGTTTCCCTCCCGCCTCAATCGCCGCCCTCCCGACGGAGTGCAGCATCAGCATAAAGGGGATTTGGTGCAAATTTACGTTAATTAATTGAAACCGCCAAATATTTTGGCAGAAAAATTTTTGGGTGGGCGATAAAAAGGAGTACACCTATGTAAAATATCGCGTTTTACAGGTTTTCTTCGTATCTTTGCACCCGAAAACGTGCAAATATTATCGTTATGGTTGAGGTTCGGTAAATGCTTTTGCCCTTATTTTTGACCTGATAATTTGGAATTATCAGAAAAACTCCTTATATTTGCAAACAGAAACAGAAAATAGCGAGTTTATGAACACTTCCATTTCACCTATAACGTCGCCCATCAGTGCCAAATACTGGTCGGAACTGAAAGACTTGAGTGACAACGTAAAGCTGGAACTCATCACCTTGCTTAGCAGCTCCATGACAAAATCCGAGAAGGAGACGGCTAAGCCACGCAAAGGATGGGCAAGCCGATTTGCAGGTGTTTGGCAAGACAGCCGCTCGGCAGAAGAAATTGTTGCCGACCTTCGTGCTGCCAGAACAGTTGAAATGGGACATTCAACGGCAAGTAATAGCAAATGATTGGAAGAATGGCTTATAGAGTCCAAAAGCAATGTCACCCTGTGTTACAGACCTGGGAGGAGGCAATGTCAGACCTTGACGAATCGGAGAAAGAGTTCGAGCGTGGAGAGGTGCTAACGGATGAAGAGTTCAATACCAAATGCCAGGCGTTGATTGACAGTTTTGCTGTTTAATTATGAAGTTAGTAGTTTCCAAACGTGCTCAACGCCGTTCGCCATTTGCCCGAGCGTAGATCATAGTAGAATTATGAAAAATTTTTACAATGACCCCTCTGAGATTCGCTCAGAATTCACCAAGTGGTCAGTTGGTCGCAAATGAGCGAATTATGGGCGATTTCGTAAGTGGTTGGTAATCAAAGGATTGAATTTCTGAAGGCTTTTTCCCTCCCCGAGAATAGCCGTTTTACGGGCTAAAAGAGGCTTGGTCTCGGCGTAAAAGTGCCTTGGTTTCAATGCAGAAGTGCCTTATTTCCGATGCGGTTAAGCCTTACTTCCTCGCAGGCAGATGCTCTCTGCCTCTGTGGCAGCAGGCCGATGACCATAAAAGAGCCTATTTCCGCCCCTCCGTCCGTCTAAAAGCACCTGTCGGGAGAGTGCTTTTTCTATGAAAAATCTTTACAAAACCATTGGTACTTTCAGGTTACCAGGGAGGCATATTACACATACATATAAAAAAGGTATAGAGGAATTGGGTAATTATGAAAAACTTTTTGTACCTTTGCCATCGATTATAGGAGAATTAGACGAATATGACACAACTAACAGTTTCAGTAGAGGATGTTTCCATGCTTGACCAGATACGGCAGGCCATCAGCCTTCTGCGTGGCGTCACCAGCGTCACCTTAAAGCGACAGACCAAGACGGGCATGGACCGTGCCATCGACGACATCAACCATGGCCGAGTCTATGAGGCCAGCAGCGTTGAGGATTTGATAAAGCAGTGCAAGTCATGAAGTATACGCTGCGCTACACTGGCGAGTTCAAGCGTTCGCTGAAGCGTTGCCTCAAACGGGGCTACGACGAGCAGTTGTTGACGGAAGTTCTTAACATCCTGTCAGCAGAAGGCAAACTCCCGGAGAAATATAAGCCGCACATACTTCATGGCCAGTACGAGGGCTACTGGGAATGCCACATCACTACAGACTGGCTTCTTGTTTGGGACCAGAACGATCGGGAACTTGTGTTGTTGATGACTAATACAGGTACTCACTCCGACCTGTTCGGCAAGAACAGACGTTAGTGAAGCCATGATATATGGGAACGATATGCTGCCTCCTTGGCAGTTTTGTTCATCAAGTATTGCTTAATGATGTCCTTGCTGATACTCATCGTTTAAACTTTAGTTTATAAAATCAGCCCAATTTTATAAAGTTCGGTTTACAAAAGTGCCTATTTTCTATAAACTACGATTAACAAAACAGGAAAGTCTGCTATTAATTTGGTTTATTTAACGAACCTCAACGACCTCGACCGTTCTGTCATTGACACGGAAACGGACGTCGTGGGAGGCGAAGGGCATGCCGTAGATGCGGTGCGGGTCGTCGTGATAGCGCGGACGGGGGTCTAAGGAGAGCACTTCGCGCAGGGCCTGCTGCTCTTCAGGTGAGAACAGGGCGGCCCACTCGTCGGCCATGATGACCTCTAAGGGCTGCCATTCATTCTGGTCGACGAAGCCGCTGCGGGCTTCGGGGTGGCAGTCGGCATAGCGCACGTAGGGCTTTATGTCGTAGATGGGGGTGCCGTCCATCAGGTCGGCTCCGCTCACATGAATGACCGGACCCAGCACGGGGTCGTGTTCCACCCTGACAATCTGAGCACAGGTAAGCCCCAACGGATTGGGGCGGAAGGGCGAACGCGAGGCGAACACCCCTACCCGCTCGTTGCCGCCCAAACGGGGCGGACGCACGGTGAGGCCCACAGCCTGGTGGGGATTGGCCGAAAACTCCCAGATGATCCACAGATGACTGAACTGTTCCAGTCCCCTCACGGCCTCATCATGGCGGTAGGGCGGCTCGAACACGATGCGCCCTGAGAGCGACCGGGCCAACCCACCCTGACGGGGAATGCCGAACTTCGTGGTCAGCGGTGAACGGAAACGGGCAATGGGTTCTATCTGCATGGAAAGACTAAGAGAAGGTGAAGGTGCCTTGGCGATTGAAGAAAAGGCGGTCGGCCAGCCAGAAGAGCAGGGCCGACGAGGCCACCTGAGCCGCAAGCGAGGCGGCAGCCATGAGCAGCGTGGCAGCAACAGCCACCACAGGCGGCGTGCCGGTGAGGAGAAGCCCGCAGAACAGCAGGGGCTGGACGATGAGCAGGGGCTTGACCATCGTGGTGAGCAACGGCAGCACGGCGGCACGCATGCCCCTACGGATGCTGGGCATGAGGGCTTCGAGATGGGTGCCGCCATTGGCCAGCAGGTAACGGTAATGGTCACGGGTGTGACGCAACTGACGGGTATAGGTCTGCAGGGCATGGGTGACGGAGCCGTAGAGCTGACCTAAGAGCACAAATACAATGGGCACGAAGAGCCGCCACACCCCAATGCCGCTGGGGTGGAAGGAAAGCAGCAGGGCCGCCACAGGCAGCAGCATACCGGCCAACAGCGAGAAGGCCACGACCGGCAACATGCGCTGCCAAGGCAACCGGGCCTTGTCGACAGCCACCGCTGCCACGGCTGCTATCATGAGCAGCCCCCACAACAGGTCGGCCCACCAGCAGTCCAGTCGCCACAGCAGCCACACACAGGCTCCTGCGGCCAACAGCTGGCCGGTGAAATAGCCTGCCACCTGAAGGACACGCAGCACGAAACGGCGGTCGACGAAGACGAAAGCAGCCGTGGCCATGCCGGAGAGCACAAGCACCAGGACGGCTCCCCACAAAGAAAAAGCTGAGAGTTGTTGTATCATCGTTCTTCTTTTTTACAGTTCAACAATATGATTGGCGGCACGCATCACAGCCTCATTCTGACTGGCCATGATGACCGTGCGGCCCTGAGAAGCCAGCTGATGAAGATAGTTGGCTGACTGTGGAAGAGGATTGTCGACAAGCAGGATGGGACGGCTGAGCAGGCTGGCCACAGCCAGCAGCTGAACGCGCGGGTCGGTGCTGTCGGGACAGATGCGCCGCATCTCCTCGCTCAGGATGCCGTTAGACACGGGCAGGTCACGGTTGGCCTTCAGGGCAAAGACGTCCTGCACCGAGGGCGGTGCGTAGGTAGTCACCTGGCCAATGGGCTCCAGCCGTGCCGGGGCGTAGGCCATCAGCAACCGGAAAGCCGCTGCCGACGAAGGGGTGAGCGGTTCGCCGTCGATACTGATATAGCCGCTCTTGACCCACTCAAAGCCCATCATGGCATACAGCCAGCGCGTGAGCCGCTGACTGCTGTTGCCCGTCAGGCAGGTCAGTTCGCCCTCATGGGCCATCAGCGAAAGCGTCTGAGGCTCGTCTTCCAACAACACTTCGTTCAGTTCCAGCATCATGCTTGTCTGTTTTTTGTGTGCAAAGGTACGAAATAATTATAATTCATAATTTGATATTTGCAATTATTTTGTACCTTTGCACCATGTTTACAAATAATCACTACCGTCTGCCAGCCGAATGGGAGCCGCAGAGCGGCGTGCAGCTCACTTGGCCACACGCTGATACGGACTGGGCACCCATGCTCGACGAGGTGCTGGCGACCTATCATGAGATGGCCCGCGAGATAGAGAAGCGCGAACCACTGCTCATCGTAGGCCCGCCCACCAACGACACTTGGGCACGCGACCACGGCTTCATCACCCTTGTTCACGACGGCGAAAGCCAAGAGCCGAAAGCCGAAAGCCAACTGCTCGACTTCTGCTTCAACGGCTGGGGCGAGAAGTTCGAGGCCGGGCTGGACAACGCCATCAACCGCCGCCTCTATGATGAAGGCAAAGTGAAGGGCAACTATGTGGACCACCTGGACTTCGTGCTTGAAGGCGGCTCTATTGAAAGCGACGGAAAGGGCACCATCTTCACCACGTCGTGCTGTCTGCTGGCGCCGCACCGCAACCAGCCGCTGACGAAGGAAGAGATAGAACAGCGACTGAAGGACTACCTGGGTGCCGAACGGGTGCTGTGGATAGACCACGGATCACTGACAGGCGACGACACCGACGGGCACATAGACACCCTGGTGCGCATTGCGCCCAACGACACCTTATTATATATAAAGAGCCAGCAAGCCACTGACGAGGAGGCAGCAAGCCTCATGCTCATGGAGCAGGACCTGCAGGCTTTCCGCACGCTTGACGGGCAGCCCTACCGGCTGCTGCCACTGCCCATGCCACGCCCCATCTACGACGAAGACGGACAGAAGCTGCCTGCCACCTACGCCAACTTCCTGATTGTCAACGGGGCGGTGTTGTGTCCCACCTACGACCAGCCCGACCTCGACGCTGAGGCACTCAGCACCATAGGCAAGGCTTTCCCGGAACGGGAGATAGTGGGCATAGACTGCCGCTCGCTCATCAAGCAGCACGGTTCGCTGCACTGCTGCACCATGCAATTCCCCGAAGGTGTACTTCAAGTCCCCCCAAGAAAATGAAAGAACTGAACATAGGTTTCCTACAACAACACAACACAGCCAGCACGCTCAACAACATTGAGCGGCTCTGCGACGGCATAAGCGACCTGGCACGCCGGGGCGCAGAACTCATCGTGCTGCAAGAACTGCACAACTCACTCTACTTCTGCCAAGTGGAAAGTGTGGACAACTTTGACCTGGCAGAACCCATTCCCGGCCCGTCGACCGAGGTGTTCGGCCAGCTGGCCAAGGAGTTGGGCGTGGTCATCGTGACTTCACTTTTTGAGCGTCGTGCCGCCGGACTGTATCACAACACGGCCGTGGTCATTGAGAAAGACGGAACGATAGCCGGCAAGTACCGCAAGATGCACATACCCGACGACCCAGCCTACTACGAGAAGTTCTACTTCACGCCCGGCGACCTGGGCTTCCACCCCATCCAGACCTCGGTGGGACGGCTGGGGGTGCTTGTGTGCTGGGACCAGTGGTATCCCGAAGCTGCACGCCTGATGGCCCTGCAAGGGGCGGAAATACTGATTTACCCCACCGCCATTGGCTATGAGAGCAGCGACACACCCGACGAGCAGCAGCGACAGCGCATGGCCTGGCAGACGGTGATGCGCGGCCATGCCGTGGCCAACGGACTGCCCGTGGTGGCCGTGAACCGCGTGGGCCACGAGCCAGACCCCAGCCACCAGACCAACGGCATAGAGTTCTGGGGCACCTCGTTCGTGTGCGGCCCGCAGGGCGAGATTCACTATGAAGCCTCGACCGACGAAGAGGAAAGCATCATCGTGAGCATCGACATGGAGCGTGCCGAGCAGGTGCGCCGCTGGTGGCCCTTCCTGCGCGACCGCCGCATAGAGAACTATGGAGAAATAACGAAACGCTATATAGACTAATGGCAAACAACTTAAGATTTCAGGTGGTCGAGGAAGCCTTCATGAAACGGGCACTCGACGTGAATACTCCCAGCGAACGGCCTTCGGAGTACTTCGGCAAGTATGTCTTCAATAGGGAAAAAATGTATAAGTACCTGCCCAAGGACATCTACGACAAACTGATTGACGTGATTGACCACGGGGCAGGGCTGGACCGCTCGATAGCCGACGCTGTGGCCGCAGGCATGAAGCAATGGGCCATAGAAATGGGCTGCACACACTATACGCACTGGTTCCAGCCGCTGACGGAAGGAACGGCAGAGAAGCACGATGCCTTTGTGGAGCACGACGGCAAGGGCGGCATGATGGAGAAATTCAGCGGGAAGCTGCTGGTGCAGCAGGAGCCCGACGCCAGCTCATTCCCCAACGGCGGCATACGCAACACGTTTGAGGCACGCGGCTATTCGGCCTGGGATCCCACATCGCCAGTGTTTATCATCGACGACACGCTGTGTATTCCCACCATATTCATTGCCTACACAGGCGAAGCCCTGGACTACAAGGCTCCGCTGCTGAGGGCACTGCACTCCGTGGGCAAGGCTGCCACCGAAGTTTGCCAGTATTTCTACGACGACGTGCAGAAGGTGCAGGTGAACCTGGGCTGGGAGCAGGAGTACTTCCTGGTGGACGAGGGTCTCTACTCGGCACGTCCCGACCTGGTGATGACGGGCCGCACGCTGATGGGACACGAGAGTGCGAAGAACCAGCAGATGGACGACCACTACTTCGGCACCATACCCGACCGCGTGCAGGCTTTCATGAAAGACCTGGAGATACAGGCACTGGAACTGAGCATTCCCTGCAAGACACGCCACAACGAGGTGGCACCGAACCAGTTTGAGCTGGCTCCCATCTTCGAGGAGTGCAACCTGGCCGTGGACCACAACATGCTGCTGATGAGCCTGATGAAGAAGGTGGCACGCAAGCATGGCTTCCGCGTGCTGCTGCACGAAAAACCGTTCGACGGCATCAACGGCAGTGGCAAGCACAACAACTGGAGCCTCTCGACCGACACGGGCGTACTGCTGCATGCTCCCGGCACCACACCAGAGGAGAACCTGCGCTTCATCACCTTTATCGTGGAAACGCTGATGGCCGTCTACAAGCACAACGGACTGCTGAAAGCCAGCATCATGAGTGCCACCAACGCCCACCGACTGGGCGGCAACGAGGCTCCGCCTTCCATCATATCCTCATTCCTCGGCACACAGCTCACAGAACTGCTGGACCACATTGAGCAGAGCGACAAGAACGAACTGTTCAACCTGAAGGGAAAGCAGGGAATGAAGATTGATATTCCACAAATTCCCGATCTGATAGTCGACAATACCGACCGCAACCGCACCTCTCCCTTTGCCTTCACAGGCAACAGGTTTGAGTTCCGTGCTCCGGGTTCGAGCGTGAACTGCGCCTCGGCCATGATTGCACTGAACGCGGCAATGGCCGAAGCCCTGCAGTCGTTCAAGGAGCGTGTAGACGAGCGAATGGCCAAGGGCGAGAACAAAATCAGTGCCATCCTGCAGATTCTGAAAGACGACATCAAGACGTGCAAGCCCGTACGCTTCGACGGCAATGGCTACTCGGAGGAATGGGTGAAGGAAGCTGCACGCCGAGGACTGGACGTGGAGAAGTCGTGCCCCGTAATTTTTGAGCACTATCTTGACGAGTCGAGCATCCAGATGTTTGAAAGCACCAATGTGATGAACCGCAAGGAGCTGGAAGCACGAAACGAGGTGAAATGGGAGATGTATGTGAAGACGGTGCAGATTGAGGCCCGCGTGCTGGGCGACCTGGCCATGAACCACATCATTCCCGTGGCCACCCACTACCAGAGCCAGCTCATCAAGAACGTGCAGGGCATGAAGAGCGTGTTTGCAGAAGAAAAAGCCAACCGCCTCTCGGCCCGCAATATGAAGCTCATTGAGGAGATTGCCGAGCGCACGGAGAAGATAGAACAACTGGTGGAAGAACTGACTGAAGCACGCCGCGTGGCCAACCGCACGAAGGACATTCACCAGCGGGCCATTGAGTACCACGACACGGTGTGTCCCAAGATGGAGGCCATACGCTATGAGGCCGACAAGCTGGAGTTGATTGTGGAAGACGGTCTGTGGACACTGCCCAAATACCGCGAACTACTGTTCATCCGCTAAATCAGCGAGAAGCCTGTCACTCATCGCTTTTCTTTCCAAAGATTTTCGGGAACTTCAGACGCGGCTTTACCTTCATCTTGTGCATCTCGGTCGTGTTGGTGAACGAGAAGTTTAAGACCAAGTCCGTCAGACTGCCCTTCAACGTGACGTCGCCCTGAGCCAGGGCGCCGTCGCTTTGAATGTCGGCCATGATATTCCTGATGGTAATCATCCGGTATTGTACCTTTCTGATATCGGCCTGTACAGAGCCGATGGGCAGCTTGCCACCTTTTTCACGGCGCATGGCTGCCGTGCGGATCTTAGAATAGTCGATACAGAAATTAGCCGTGCAGTCGATATTACCCAGTCTCTCCAACTGGAACAGCTTGCCCAGTTTCAGCGAATCGGTGCTGGCGCTACCTGTCAGGTATTTTGTCTTCTCGTTGAGTTCAAAGTTGAAGTCAACATCGCCCATCTCCGTATTCAGCAGTCCCCGGAACAGTTCCTTCTTCCAAAGGATGTCGAAGCTGCCGTGATAATTCACCACACCCAGGGCATAGACTTGGTTCATCATGTACTTCTTCACTGTGAACTGGTTGATAAGCTTGTCCTTGATACCGGGCTTGGCCACCATGTTATACACATCGAAGTGCAGTGTCAAGTCCCTGGCCTGCTGCAAGTTGCGGAGAACGCCCGTGGCGCTGATGGTCAGTTTGCGGTCGTCAGTATCGATATAGGCGCCACGGAACACCATGCCCTGGTCTGTGCCACTCACGCTCACTCTCAGGTTCAGCGGAATGGAGAAGTTGCGCAACACGGGTGCAAAAGGCTGGGCAATGTCCTTCAGCATGACCCGTGCCGTAACACTGTCGGCGGTGTAGGTCATGTGGGTGGCGGTTGTTGAATCGGCTTTCGAAGGCAGCACGAAGTGGGCCTTTGCAATGTCTATCCGCGTGTCAATCTGCTGAACGACCACGTCGGTCAAGTCCATCTCCTTGCCAATGACAGCGATATTGCCCGACACTTTCAAGTCGAAGCCTGCAACTGTGTCCTTAACGGCACATTGGTCAAGACGGATGCTGACGGAGTCCTTGGCGGCCTGAAGGATATCGAAATCCAAATCGGCCTGCAAGTCCATGTGCCCCCAGTCAAAGGCACCACGATGCTTGCGCCCGGTGTTGCGACGCGGACGGTGGTTGTCGCTCTGGAGTTTCAGTCCTTTGATGTCGATATGCTTCGGCCCGTCATCTTTAAAGGTGGCGGTCAGCAGACCAGTGTCCAAATGCCAGTCGGTCTTGTACTTTCGGGTCTTTTTCTTCATGCCACCCTTCAGATGGCGAACGGTCAGGGAATGCTTGCCGAAACGATGGCTATAGACGGCTTCCTCCATGGAATAATCCTCACCGTTGTAGCTGACATGCAGCTGGCGCATGGTGGCATCGCGCAGGCTCAGCTTAAAGGCTTTCTTCTTTCCTCCTTCCACCTTGGGTGCCTCGCCTTTCTTCTTCTGCGTGGCATCAATCAGGAACTGGTAGTTGGCCGGACCGTCCTCGGGCTTGACCAACAGCAGGTTGATTCCTTCTGCCTGGCATTTCTTCAGTTCCAGACGGCCCAGCAACAAAGTAGGCAACCGCAGACTGGCCGATAGTTTCTCTGCCTGAAACAAGTCGCGCTGCTGCTGGTCCTTGAGCGTGATGCCATAGATGCTGGCCCGCTGCAACACAAGGTTCAGGCCAATATCGTCTATCTGCACCTCGGTATGCAGTTCCTTTGAGAGGGCATCGGTAGCCAGACCGATGAGCCGATCCTTCACATAACTGCTGTTGGCCACCAAAGTGACTGCCCCCACCACGACAGCCAACACGGCTATCGTCCAAGCGGCAATGCGCATCCAACGTTTCTTGAGAATCATTTCCAGACGATGTTATTTGAACAAGAACTTCACCCCACCCCTGATGAAAACGGGGATATGGCCTTTGTCGACCGTCGTCGTGACATACTGGCCGCCATCGTAATAACGACCAGTACGGTAGTCTTTCCAGCCCTTCTTGTTCATGGGCAGGTAAGTGCGCCATGTGGTGACGCCCTGTTCCGTAACTGGACTGATGAGCAAAGCCGGTCCGAACATATACTCATACTTTTGCTTCAAAGCCTCGGGATCGTCGGAGAAATCAAAGATGAGCGGACGCATCAGCGTATAGCCCTCCTTGGAAATGCGCTTTGCACACTGCTCCAGATAGGGACGCAGCTGCTGGCGCTCACGCAAACAGTCGGCAATGATGGCCTGTGCCTCGGGGCCATAGTTCCAAGGCTCAGTGTTGCTCATGTAGCCATGCACTCGCATCAGGGGCAGATAGACACTGGTCTCAATCCAACGCAGCATGCGCTCAATATATTGCTGGTTGGAGTATTGGTCGCCAGGACGGAAGAAGCCGCCTGCGTCGTAGGTCCACCAGGGCACACCAGCAGCCTGCACACCCAGTCCGGCCACTATTTGTCTGCGGAAAGTTTCCCAGTCATTGCCCACATCGCCGCTCCATAAGGCCGAGCCATAACGCTGAATGCCCGGGAAGCCGCAACGGGTAAGAATAAGGGGAGAAGCGGAGTTGCCAGAGACTCCCGTCAATCCTTCATACACGGTTTTATTCACCAAAAGCGGATAGACGTTGCGCACCAGTTCACCAGCCCACTTCCCATGATTGACCTTCCGGCCCAGCAGGTCGTCGTTTTCAGGCTCAGTGGCATCCTGCCACCAGGCATCGATGCCTAAGGGCACTAACCGCTCACTGAAGTTGCGCCAGTAAGCGGCTGCAGCTTCGGGATTGAAGAAATCAATCCAGTCGGTACCGGGGATGTAATAGTCCTGGGCCAGCATCTCGCGTCCCACCTCGCTGTTCTTGTCAATCTTAGACCACACGCTCAGCATCAGTCGGATGCCCATGCGGTGAAGACTGTCGGTCAGCGCACGCGGGTCGGGATAATGGTCTTCGTCGAACCGCATGGAGTTCCAGCCATACTTGCCCCAGTACTGCCAGTCCTGCACCAACACATCGACAGGCAGTTGCTCCTTGCGGAAGCGGTTGGCTGTTTCCAGAATCTCCTGCGACGAGTGGAAACGCTCGCGACAATGAACATAACCCAAAGCCCAGCTGGGCATGAGGGGTGCGGGGCCCGTCAGATGGCGGTAGGTGGCAATGACCTCATCGGGAGAACCGACAAACACGGTGTAGTCGACGGCAGCGGCTACGGGTGAGCGGAAAACGGTCTGGTCCTTCACCTTATTATAATATAAGACAGGCTTATCGTCCTTCGTCAGCTCTGCCGACACAGTGTGATGGCCAGCCTCTAAATGAACTATCTTTGAGGCGGTGGGCGGCAACCAGAGGTTCTGCATGTTGATAACCTGCTGTCCGTCAATGGTCAATTGGTGGCGACGCGCCATCTTCTGTCCCACATCAAGCAACAGGGCATAGTCGCCAGACTCGGTCACTTCAATGGAAGCAGAAAAGATGTTGCGCTGGCGCACTTCCTGTTTTCCACCTTCCGTAGAAGTGACGTTCACCACTTCGCTCTGTCCTGCACCTTCGCCTTTCTGCAAGGCAACATGCTGACCACAGGGATTGAACTCGGTCAAGCCGTAGTTGTTCCACAGTATGCCGTAACCCTTACTCGACAGGAGCATGGGCAGGCTGATCTGCGTGTTCACCTGCGTGAGCCGACGTGAGAGGCCACGCACGTTCAGATAGTCGTCCTGAAACTGTCCCAGACCAACCAGACATTCGTCCTTAGGCGAGGCAAACGTCAGCTGAGCCTCACCGCCCTGCAACTGATGGCCAGTGGCTGTGAAGACAACGTGTCCTTTCTTGTCCTTCACCGTAACAATCTGTCGTTCAGCATCCACGCTAACGGCAATGTCCTTGCTTTTCACCTCGTCGTGAATGACATAGAGCCAATCGGGCAGGTCATTCACAGCCGCCTCGCCCTGGCCAGTTTCCACATACTGAATGCGCACGGCATTCTTGCCCAAAATGGTTGTCGTGAGCCGTCCTTTTCCAAACGTCACGGTTGCAGCCTGAACCATCAGGACTGCCAGGCATAACGCCACAGTACAGAATATTCTTTTCATCGTTTCTTCTTTTTAGAGACTGGGAGACCCAGCCCATACATGCTTATTTCTTGATTTCGGGGCCAATATACGACGGCAGCAGGCCACCCCAGTCTGCCATGACACGCTGCACCATCTGCCCGGCATCCACAGTGTGAAGGGTCAGGATGTGACGTGGTTGCGTAGCATCAACGGCAAAACGCAGACGGCAAGCTATGCCATTGCGCATGACCTGGTCTTTCCATGTGCGGTCGTATTCTTTGAACTTGTTTTCAAACACCTGCATCGCCCCACCGTCCATGCTAATGCCGATACGGTTACTCTTACCTTTATAAATCGGCCAGAAGGGAACAGCATACAGCAACACCTCAACCGTATCGCGGTCTACGGACGGCAGTTCATAGCTCACCTGTCCCTGCTGCAATTGCACCACTTGCCAGTCGTAGCCTAAGCCCTTGACCAGCTGTACACCACTGTCCTTCTTTACGAAAGAACCAAGGTCGATTACACAACATCCTTGCTGTTCTGCACTTTTGGCGGGAATCAGCGAAACGCTTTTCTCGCCCGCACCTTCGGTATAAATGACCTGCGGTTTCTGATAGTATTGGGCAGTGGGGGTGAAACTGACGGCATGCGACATCATACCACGCCACTTGCCATCCGCCTGCTCATTGTAACGGCGATGCAAGGTCTCGATGCTGTCGTAGGCCAGTTCCATCTGCCGAGCGGCCCAGTTGGCTTCAGCCAGACGTCCTTCGGTCACCAGCTCTTGGTTCAACTGTGCCATCAGGAACTTACGGTTCATCTGACAGGCAGCCTGAACGGGGAACTGAAGGAGATGGAAAAGAGAAGGGTGACGAGTGACGAGTGAAAGCTTTTCAACAGCGTCACTGATGCGCTGGTAGTCGGCCAAGCGATGTTGGGCCTCGTCGTAGTTCTGGAAAGAAAACTCAGTGGACTTCAGGCCGGTATGAGCTTTATCGTCCCATTCATACTCCCAGCCCATGAACTCGGGCTTGCGGCTCCAGGCCAGGCGGTAGTAGGTGTCGAGTACGTCCTGGATGACGGCGGCAGTGCTGCCCTTCACTGAACTGTTGGCTGAACCGAAAAGAGTGGCAAGAAATGCGGCCTGATGGCGGTTCACGTTCTCCATGGTGAAGGCGTTGATGTCCCAAGCCATGTCCATGAAGGTCTGGATGCCCAACTCCATGGGCTTGATGTCGCCCACGTTCAGCAGCCAGTAACGATCGGCACCGTTGTCGTAGGCTTTCTTCAACTCTTCGTACATCAACACGGGGGGCGTGGTGTTCAACCACAGGTAATCATGAGGGGCACCTAAATAAGAGAGGTGATAATAGACACCTGCCCTGCCCGACCGTTTCTGTTCTTCAGGACTGGACACGCGCTTCATGTAACCGTAATTGTCGTCGACCCACACCAGCGTGATGTCGTCGGGCACACGCAGACCGTTTTCATAGATGTCCATCGTTTCCTTGTAGGGAACGAAGATTTGGGGAATCCCACGAAGAGTGAGGGGCGTATATGCTTGGTGTTTCTCAAGGAGGTCACGCTGCTCGGCGATGACCTTTTCAATGAGCGGCACACGCTCTTCCATGGGCAGGTTGCCACGGAGGCCGGCATCGTGAACACCACGCATGGCCACAGTATAGATGTTTTCATACTGGGCTGCCTCAGCCAACCGGTCGTCCCATTTCTTCCAAATAGTTTCGCGGTTGGTCTTGTAGTTCCAGTCGCCGTCACGCTGCTGACTCCATTCGCTCTCGGCAGCATTGTTCAGCAACAGCGGCTCACAGTGGCTGGTGGTGATGACAATGCCGAACGAATCGCAAACAACTTTGCTCTCCGGATGCGAATAGAAAGCACCCGTACAGGAATGCATGGCCGGCGCCAGCATATTGGCACGGAGGCGCAACAGCAGCTCGCAGACCTTAGCGTAGGTCTTTGGTCCGATATCGCCCAGCTCTTTCTCGAAGTTCTTGGCAGCCCAAGGCTTTAAGCCCCAGTCTTCGTCGTTAATGAAGATGCCACGATAGCGCACTGTGGGCGAAGGGGTGACATACCGCCCCGGGCGTACATATATATTATTATGGTGTGCCACGGGCACATCAGCCCACCAGTACCAAGGCGACACACCCATCTGCTTGCTCAGCTCATAGATGCCGTAGATAGTGCCACGGCGGTCGCTGCCTGCCACGACAAGCTGGTCGCCCACGGTCTGGATGACAAACGACTCCCACTGGCCACGGATGCCCTCAACGCTGAGCTGGCCCTTCTTGACCAAGGCATCGACGAAGCGGCTTTCTCCGATGGTACCGATAACAACCCCACCCTTCTTGGCTTTCTTTTCGATAGCAGGCCGCCGTCCCGTCACCCGTTCCACGTCGGCAGCTAAGTCATGCACAGCCCTGACTACACTCTTGTTATCGCGGTCGTCCACACAGAGCGTAGCCAAGCCCTTCTCATTAGCCAGGCAGAAGCCCTGTGTAGTTTCAAATGAGACTATTGGCTGCTGTGGCCAAACGGTCACAACGGCCAATAGGAGAAAGAACAATGCTGTTACTCGCTTCATGGATCATTCATTATTTCGGATCACAATGATAGTGGAAGAAGTCCACGTCGACATAACCGCCTGCCTTCTTCGTGGCATAGTTGAAGATGGCAAACTTGGAACCCATGAAGAAACGGCGATAATCGAAACGCATGCGATAGTTCTCCGTGCCAATCTGCTCCCAATTCTCGCCATCAAGACTGTAGTAGAAGTTGGCAGCATCGTTGTGGCCAGGCTGGAAGTCACCATCGATGCGCAGCCATATCTTCGTGGCCTTAGGGGCCGTCTTTGACAGAGCTATTTCCTGAATCACCTTCTCATCGACCTTGGTAACAGCCTTTTCACGGTCGGTCAGGCTGACTACCTGCTCACTCATCTCAAGAGAGACATTCTTGCCCTTCTTCTTCAAGGTCAGCACACCGCTGTCGCCATTGAAGGCACAGAATCCAGCACAGTCGCCGTCCTTCATCTTTGAAAAGTCAATACAAATATTTCCGCTACATGTGGGGCCTTCCATGCGCTGGGTCAACGTGTTGGGAGCCAGGTACAGGTTGGGCACCACACGGTTGGTCTTCAGGCGAAGGAAACCAGGACGCTCCTTCAGCGACCAGGCATTGTCTATAGGATTGTGGTTCCACTGCCAGTGCAGGCCCATTTCTGAGGATGAGAATTCATCGGCACAGACAATGTGCTTCTCAGGTTCTCCACTCTTCAGCGGGCGCATGGTGGCAGGCACCTTGCCGTTCTCGTCGCCCAGCATGGGCCAACCGTCAATCCAGCGTACGGGGGAAAGCGTCAGCACACGGCCCACGCCACCACGATCCTGGAACATAATGCCATACCAGTCGCCATCCTCCGTATCGACGATTGTTCCTTGTGCCAGATAAGAAAAGCCTCCGAAGTCGCTCTCCAAGATGACGTTCTTCTCCCACTTGGCATTCAAGTCCTTCGTACGATAGCACACCTCACGACGGTGACGTCCTGGAGCATAGGTGTGACTGATGAGCTGGGCGTAATAGGTTCCACGATGCTTGATGACGCGAGTACCTTCCAACAGTCCTCGCTCGTCGTCCTCACGCTGGAAATAATGGCGAAGACTGCCCTCGACAACACCTTTCAAGTCACGGGTCAACTGACACATTTCGCCCGTTCCAAAGAAAACGTATGGAGTACCGTCGTCATCAAAAAACAAAGTGGCATCGTGGAAGTGGCGCAAACGTGAATGAATAGTCCACGGGCCTTCGGCCTTTGGAGCAGTAAAAATATAAGTGTCGCCCATTGCACCTGCCTCGTTGGGAGCCAAAAGCGCCCAGAACTTACCGTCGTGGTATTTCAGTGAAGTGGCCCACTGGCCACGGCCGTAGACTGTACCTTCCTGCAGGTCGTACTTTGGTGAGTCGGTGAGCTTGTCAAAGATATAACCCACAGTCTCCCAGTTCATCAGGTCTTTCGATGCCATGACGGGGGCACCTGGCATCAGGTGCATGGTAGTGCTAACCAGATAGAAGGTGTCGTCCACACGGATGACATCAGGATCAGGCACGTCAGCCCACAGCATCGGGTTCTTGATCTGTGCTCCTGCGGAGCCAATGAACAACGAAGAAACGATCAACGAGAAAAACAATAAAGTACGTTTCATAATTTATTTCTGTTATTGGTTTATAGTGCAAAAGTAGACAAAAAAAACGAGACGTGACCATGGGCCACGTCTCGTAATGTTACGATTATGTTGCGTCTTTACTTCTTGATAACCTTTTCGATGCGGACGGTGCCGTCGCTCATGTACTTCTTCACGATAGCGATGCCACGCGAAGCAGATACGATGCGGCGTCCGTTCAGGTCGTAGAGCTCAAGAGCGCGAACCTTGGCAGGAGCCACGGTCTTCGACTCAATGCCCGACTCGATCATCTCATTTACAGTTGCCAGCTCAGAAGCATAGTCGAAGCCCTCGTACGGCAGGTTGATGTAGAGACGAACCTCATTGAAGAAGGTGTGCGAACCGTCGGCAGCATTTACACCAATGGTCAGGATACCGTCGGCAACGGGGATGTTGGTCATCGTCACGGTCTGTCCGTCGTTAGAGCAGAAGGGGAATGCCTGGCCAATGCCCTTGCCCTCACCCCAAGCGGCGAAGTACAGGTCGCGCAGTTCAGCATCGATGTCGCTCTCACCAGCATCGGGAAGCACAGTCTCAGAAGTTCTTGCATAAGCGAAGCTGTTCTCCATGTGCGAGTTCACATTGCCGTTGTCGCGCTCACCGAAGGCAACCTTCACAGTGTAGATACCTGCGGGCAGGTCGGTCACGGTCTGCTCAACACGGTAGCTACCACCCCATGTCTGGAACATTACATCAACAGGAATAGCTTCGTTTGAACCAGTGCTGCCCCATCCAACAGTAAGACCAGGAGCGTTGAATCCTTCAGGAGTAGTCCAGCCAGGAACATTCTCAGCGTTGAAGTCCAAGTTGTCCTGCTGCTTGTAGATGTTAGGAGCCTTGACGAACACGCTCATGTCATAAGACTGATAGTTGTCGTCGCCAGTCAGCGTATCGGTCACCACGTCGAACACAGGATCACCAGGAGTAGTGATGCGGGTGAAGAGCTGCTGCTTCAGCAACAGCTGCAGCTTCTCAGCAATAGGATCGCTATCGATCAGGGCGTTGCGGGCAGCAACCACGTCGGGCAGAGCCTCGGCAGCAGCCACAGCAGCCGAATCCTTCTTATCAGGAGCAATCAAGTTCACCAGAGCATCGGCACCCAGGCGCAGGCGGTCAACGAGGACAGCCACACCAGTACCCTTGCCACCATTTGCATTCTCAGGAGCAGAAACGCCCTCAGTGAAGAGCAGGGTAGCGGTATTTGCAATACCCGTCAACTCGTCAATGGCAGGCTGCAAAGCAGCGTCTTCCATCAGCACGTCGTAGCTGTAGAACAGCTGCCAATTCTCAGCGGTAGGATCGGCAATCGTGTCGGCCACGTTGCGCCATTCAGAAGATCCATTATACTTGTCAACAACCTCGCTAACCTCAGCATAGAGCTTGTGACCTGCAAACTTGTTCTCCCTGTTCTGGCGAACAACGTCGATAGCCTTCTTAATCTGCTTGTCATACTCATCGCAGAGAGCACGGTGATCGTTCAAAGCCTTAGCAGCATCATCGAGAACCTTAGCAGCCTCTTCATACTTAGAAGGAGCGGTGTAGCCAGGCATTTCAGCCTCATACTTCTGGATAGCAGCGTCGAGGGTGTTGTAAGCCTCACCAGCGTAACGCTCGTCGCCATTGGCTGCGCGTACGTTCTTAGCATTTTCAAGAGAAGCATTGAGCAGCTTGGTGTACTTCAGACCAGGTATGTTGGGCTCATGCACCACGCTGGGATTAGCCAGCAGAATCTCGACCATACCTCCACCAAGGTCACCATTGGCATTGGCAGCAGGTGTCCACTTCAGTCTATAGTTGCCATCAGCCTCGGGAGTGAAAGGAATATCAACAGAGTTAGAACCTGATACCACAACGTTTTGACCACCATTGACAGTACCTGCATTCTTATCAACCTGAGTGAAGAGAACTTCATCGTTTTCGTTCAGGATCTCAAACTTAGTCCAGGTGTCACCCTTCCAGTTCATACCGTTGTAGTGGATGGTATAGCTCTTTCCACCCTTCAGCGGCAGCTCATAGCCTTCCATGTTACCGTACTCCACGATGCACTGGTCAGCTGTATTGTTATTGGTACGTGTATAGAAGCCACGGGTAAACTCACCACCGTCGCTGTAGGTCTTCATGTTGGCACCAGAACTATAGCTCTGAGCAGTGAAGCGCTGTTCGCCGTCATAGACCATGTACCAGCCCTCGGGGATACCACCGCCATTAGTAGCAGTGAAGTAGTCGGGCATCACGCTTTCGTAAACATCATCAGGATCGGGTTCAACCACACCTACGTTAACCACGTAAATGGTGTCAGTGAAGTCTTTCTCAGAAGTAATCACCTCGGGGAATACCTTCGTGAGGTGGATGCTGTATGCACCAGTAGACAGGTCGCCCTCGCTGGTGCGGGTCAGAGTGATTTCAGTAGCATGGCCAGTGGCGGGGCTCACGGTCAAGGGCTGATTGTTGATGGTAGCCACAAGCTTTTCGCAGTTGACGTTCTTATCGAAGGTCACCTTGAATTCCTTAATGCTGTTGGGCAGGTTGAACGAACCCGGCTCAGGATCAGCACTGATCATGACAGGATTAGCATAGGTGTAGGGGAACACATCGTCCATGTCCTCATCATAGTCGGCAGCGTCGTCGTAGTTAGCGACGGGCTTACCCTTGTTCTCACCGTCAGCATAGATCAGCTGGAAAGCAGGATCGGTGGGATTGTTGAAGGTCACAATCACCTCACTCTCATCGCCGTCGATACGGTCTTCGAGG
Source organism: uncultured Prevotella sp. (assembly GCA_947304695.1). The sequence continues at coordinate 16,370 of CAMZBS010000002.1, read as the reverse complement.
AAGATGAAGAAGCGTCCATCTGCAAAAGCCTCAATTGACTCGATGTCGTATTCCTCGCCATCGACGGTCACAGTAGCGCAGTCGTCAGGATAGATGAGACGGGGCTGACCCGTTGCAGCAACCAGCTCAGGAATGTTGGTTCCAAAGCCGAAGTCGAGCTTGATGACATCCTTATAATAAGTAACGGTAGTACCAAACTTATAGATTTCGAACTTGATGTTGTCGAAATAGTAGTTGTTGGCATCAGCGAAGTCGTTCAGGTTGAAAGCGATAGACTGGAACAGACCGCCACCGCTGTTGGGGCCAGCCTGCTGGCTTGTAACTTCACCTTCCTTGCTAAAGGTTGCCCAGTCAGTACCGAATGCGAAATCACCCAGCATTTCGTGATGGATGTAATCAGAAGGTTCAGCATGAGCCTGCGTGGAGATGTTGCCCGTGGCAGTATCAGCTCTGTAGTCGAACGACACGCGATACTTGGTACCGGCAGGAAGAATCTCATTGAAGCGGAACCAGAACTGGTTGTCCCAAGGATCAGTCTCCTTAGCAGTAGCGGCAATCATGATACCACGGCTGTTACCGTTACCGATACCGTCCTGAATCTCAGAAGGCAGAGGATCGCCCTTTGCAACCTTCGTAAAGAACGAGCTGTTGTCATCGCCTTCCATATCGCTGTTGTTAATCAGGTTGGTCCAACCCACCTGCTGCTTCGGATCGGCCTTCTCAGCCTCGATCATGTAAAGAATAGCCTGGGCATCCCAAGTCGGGCCCTTGATTGAATGGAGGTGGACAAAACCGAACTCCTTCTTCACCTTGATGAGGTCGACGATGATGACACCATCCTCATCAACTTTGTAGAAATCCTCTGCCCAAGTACCGTTGGTTCTTGAGGGCTGAACGAGCAACAGCTTAGATGCGCTCTTGTCTTCATTGAACTGGCCTTCAGTCTCAAGGCGGTTGATGAAGATGCGAGGATCACCCTTGCTTGCATCGGTGCTCTCTGTCTTCACATAGAGCTTGGCATAGTCACCCAGGTCAACCCAAGCATTGCATTGGGTGTCGCCGAAAGGACAACCTGATGCCTCTTCAAAGATACAGGTGGCACCTTCGCACGGGCCAGTCTTCTGTGCGTCAGCACCGAAGCCGTCGTACGAGTAGACCATGTCGGCCGTCAACGCAATACGCTCACCTGCACTCACATTGATAGCACCCAGTACGGTCAGCACCAGGGCTACAAACGAATAGTACATTTTTTTCATGTGCATAAAGTTTTAGTTAATAATATGGTTTAAAGAAAAATTGATTCGAGAATCACGGTGCAAAGATAAAGCCCTTCGCTGGGAAGGGCTTTATCATTTGTTTCATAGTGTTTCAAAAATGTATTTCAACTTTTGAAACACTATTTTCAAAAAGATTTGTCAAATTATTTGAAGAGAACCTTCTTGCCTTCGATGATGTAGAGTCCGCGAGCGGGCTGAGCCACACGACGACCCTGCAGGTCGAAGATGGCACCGGCCATGGTGCGAACAGCCTTCATCTCCTGGATGCCAACCACCACTGAGGGATCGAATGCACCCTTGAGCATGCCCATCTGAGAGATGGTGCCAGTGGCACTACCCCAACCAGTCTTGATAGAGTTCAAGTGAGCATATTCATAACCAGTCAGGTCAACGAAGACGATGCCATCTTCGCCAATGGTGGGATTGACCTCGACGAGTGCGCCGCCGTTGCCGTCGCCACCACCGTTGCCAACCTCAAGACGGTTGAGGAGGACACGCAGCTGCATGCCAGGTGTACCAACGATCATCAGAGAGTCGAAGCCTGTGAGGTCGGCAAACTGCAGGTACTGAACGCTGCCGTTACCATAGACCAGCTTACCAGCGCCGAGTTCTTCACCAATGTGGTTTTCGAATCCAGGTGCAGTTTCGGTAATCTCAGCATCAGCATAGTTGGTGGTCCAGACATGATACATGTCGCTGACCAGCGGATAGTAACCGTCGGCATACTCAGGCTTCTGGATGGTCTTCTTCACGAACTTCACAGCGTGGAGCACAACGTCCTTACCTTCGTCCTTGGCGTTGGTGCCGATGTATTCCACCTTGTACTTCTTGGTCTTGTCGAGGGCCAGCTTCACAATCACAGTAGCCTGTGCGGTAGTGAGTTCGCTCTGCACAGCCTCACCCTCAGTGGGCGTTGCAATGACGCGGAGCGTGCGCTCCTCAGAACCGGTAGAAGAACCGTAGGCAAAGAGTGAATCGATGCCAGTGACATAGGTGAAGAACGACTTCTTGTCGTTGCCCTTCTTCAGACCAATGCCCGGAGCATTCTTGGTTTCCTCAGCCTCGTCGGTCTCAGGATTGATGAAGCGGGTCTTGTTGTTGGTGAAGGTTCCACCATGGTTCACCCAGTATGAATCCACAGCTTCTTTCACTGCTTCCTCAGTGGGAATAAATACGGTGGTCTGAGCAAACTCCATGTAGACGATGATGGGCTCGAGAGCCTCGTAAGCGCCCTTCAGCTTAGCCTTCATGGCAACGAGTTCCTCTGTGGTAGCCTCAGGATTAGCGAGCAGAGCCTCTGCCTCGGCGATGGCAGCCTCCAGGGCAGCGATGCTCTCAGGAGTCTTGCGGGCGGTGTCGGCCTTCTCAGCCTTGGTAACCATACCCTCCAGGTCGTCGATAGCAGCATAGTAGGCAGTAGTAGCCTCGTCGGGGAACTGAGCCAGACGGAAGCGGGTGAACGACATCCAATTGTGGACAGTCTCGGTAGCACCGTGTACGCCAATGACCACGCTATCGGCCTCGGCCAGGGTGAACTCTACAGAGTTGTCGTTCCAACCACGATTGAACAGACCGCCAACAGAGCTGATCTTGGTCATTTCCACGCTTTCAGTACCTGCGAAGAGTGCGAAGGTGGTCAGGCCAGTCTCGGCACGGCTGGTAACAGTGAGCTGATACTTACCTGCGGGCAGGGCAATCTTCTGCTGGAAGTTGGCATCCCACTGAGAAGCACCCCAGTTCACACCGTCGAAGTAGTTGTGGGTAGAGTTGTTGTCACCATCGGTGAACGGCTCGTTAGACAGGATGCCTACAGAACCGCCGGAACCATTGTTCAGAACGGTCTCCCAACCATTGACACCATCGTTAGAATCCGGGTTCACAATAGAATCGGTCATAACCGAAGAACCCCTGACGCCTTCGAGCAGTGCGCTCGACTCAGCATACTGGCGGAAAGCCTGCTGCATGGCAGCAATCTTAGCAGTAGCGTCGGCAGCATTGGTAGCGGTTGCAGTCAGCGAAGCCTCGGCGGCAGCCTTCTTCTCAGCAGAAGCATAGGGGAAGCTGTAGGCTGTCATGGCAGCCTTGGCATCGATAAGAGCCTGGTAAGAGCTACGTGCAGCAGTGAAGGCATTGGTAGCAGAAGTCAGGGCAGCAGTAGCTTCCTTGAGGCCGTCGGCAGTCTCAGGAGCGGTGCTGTAGGTAGTGATGGCATTGTCAAGAGCGGTCTTTTCCTCGCCAGTCACGATGGCGTTAGCCTCGTCGGCCTGAGCGGCCTTGGCAGCAGCCAGAGCGTCATCGAATGCGGGCTTGTACTCCTCGGCAGGAATAGCGCCCAGATACTCCAGACGGAAGTTGTCGAAGATGACCCACTGATGGGTAGCAGTGCCCTTGACACCGATGGTGAGACCACCGTCGGCGTACACGCTGACCTCAACGGGCTGTTCAATGGTGTACTTTCCCTCAGCAAACGAGTTAGAAGCGTCGTTCATGTTGTTCTCAGAACCGGTCTTTTCAGAAATAGGACTGGTCTGGTCGTTAGCAAAGACAACAGGAGCATTCTCAGTCTCACCGTCATCCTGACGATAGAAGCCCTGAGCAGTGAGACGATACTTACCGGCAGGAGCATTGGCCAGCGTCTGGCTGATGGTAAAGACAGAGTGGAACGACTCGGCGCAACGGTTGGCATCAGTACCACCGTTCAGGTTCTTGTTTGTGCAGTCTGCGCTGACCTGCCATGCATTAATGCGGCTGTCGTAGCGGTTGAAGTTAGAAGCCTGGATGAGCCATGTGGCATCCACGGGGTTGGTAGCCGAAGCCTCAGCAAAATCACCAAGACGGCCTTCCAGCACACCCTCGGGAGTGACAAGGATCCACAGATGCGGCTCGTCGCTCAGTGCAAGGTTGTCTTCAGCATCAACGCTGAGATACTTTTCACCATCGCTGATATAGAAACCAAATTCCTGCTCAAGCAGTCCCCACTCAAAGGCGGGTGAATCCATATAGAGGTTTGAGCCCAGGAAGTGGTTGGCAGCCTTGTTGTTGCCATAGGTCAGACCCGTTTCGATAGTAACCTTATTATTCTCGGCATTAGCAGCAAAGGTCAGGTCGAGACCCAGCTCGTTGATAATACCACGGGTGCCCCAGTCATGGCCAGCAGCTACGAACTTGCCACTCTCAGCATCGATGATGTAAGCCTTGCCATTGTATCCGAAGTACTCCACAGGAGCAACATAGTCGTAGCTCACGAGCTTGTTGCCAGCGTTGAACTCGTATGTTTCACCATACTTGGTCAGTGTGCCAGTGACAACCACGGCAGCACCCACCTTCACGTCGTCGATAGAAGCAAAGTCGGCACCGTCGATGCCCTTGCCCTTGTAGCACTCGAACTGAGCAGCCTCAGCGGTGCCGTCTTCAGAAATCCAATAGGTGATGGCGCCGTCGGCGAACTTCTCAACCTTGGAAACAATACCCTTCACGAAGACCACGTCGGTGAGAGCCTCACCGGCATCGATCAGTGCAATGGCCTCAGCCACGGTGTAAGCCGTCTCAGCCGTGTTGGCAATGGTCTTGGGGCTGTAGGTGGTGGTTTCCTCGTTAGCGTCGGCGAGAGTCACGACAACACTGTTCATCTGGGTGTTCTTGGCTACAGCCAGCACCACATTGGTAGAGTTGCCTTCCCATTCGCCCGTAGCAGCCACTTCGCCGTTAATGGTGTTAGTAGTTTCCCACTTACCGTTGTTGAAGACCACTTTGGTGATAGCCTTGCCCTCGGGAGCCACAATGGTCATGGTGCCGCCATACATGCGGAGCTGAGGACCATTATTGGTGCTCCAGTAGCGGTTGGGATTGCTAGCGTTGCTAGGAGTGATGGTCATTACCACTCCGTCGACAGTGTTCACCTCGTCGGAGTTAATGTCACCAGCATTATTGCCGTTGGAAGAAGTTGCATGGTTAGAAGCGTTGAAGTCGAACGTTACGTCGGCAGCAACGGGAGCAGCAGCCTTGTAGAGCAGCAGGTCCAGAACAGTGACGCCATCGCCCCAGCCCTGCTTCTTGATGCTGTGCAGACGGGCAAAACCGTAATCCTCAACAATCTTCTTCACATCAAGTGTGTAGATATTGTTTTCTGCGTTCAAATAAGCTTCTGTAGACCATGTAAAATCATTGTTGGGGTTGATATCAATCATGTTCGACTCCTCCTTGGTAGCAGCCTGCTGGCCACCAGCCACAAGACGGTTCAGGCAGAAGCGGGGCTTCACGCTACCAGCAGTAGTAGTAATGAGCTGGTCATAAGCAGACAGGTCGGCCCAATTCAGCTCACCCACGTTGCCGTCGCCATAAGGCAGACCGCTGGGCACACCCAGTTCATAGGTACAATAAACATCAGTTCCCTCGCCAGGATTATCCAAACTGTTGTATTTTTTGAACATGGCAGCGGTTAGGTTGACATAGCCTTCCTGCAGCTGCAGACCAGCAATGGCCTCCTCGATGGCAGTCTGAGCGGCAGCAATGGTCTCGGCAGTAGCGGCTGCATTGGCCAGTTCGGCCTCAGCATCGGCAATGGCCTGTGTCAGGACTGCAAAGCTGGCCTCCGTCTTAGCGAAAGGATTCTGCTGCTTGCCCTTGACAATAGCCTTCGACAGATTGTCCTTCGGCAAAGCCAGGGGATCGTCGGGACGCTCCAAATAAACAGACGACACCTTGAAGGCAGCAGGGGTAGTGCTCCAAGTATCCTTCTTAGTGTCTTCTCCGTTACTACCAGACAAGACGATTCTTGTGACATTGTCGAGGAAGTCGACATTGCCATTGAGAATAAACTCCATCTTTCCCGTTGAAGTCACTTTAAAGGTGTTGCTGTGATTAGAATCATCACCATTGTACACCAGGATACGGAAAAAGTCTGCATTGGTGAGTTCGTCGGTCACAACGACGAGCTTCTCCCAACTACGCAGGTCACCTGTGGGCAGGTCGAGTGCAGGCTGAAGCTGATTACCCCACTGAGCCGTCCACGAGAACGACACAGCCGTGCCGTCCCAGTTATCAGCGTACTTACTGAGGTCAGCAGACACCTGTTCTGCCGAAGCGTTCAGCACTCCCATCGCCAATAGCAAGAGAGTGCAAAGCATTTTTGTAAATACTTTCATGTTAAACGTTTTTAGTTAATAATTAAAATGTTAATAAATAAGGTATAAAATTTGTGCAAAGGTAATGATGATATGGCAAAGGCGTTTTTCTTTTTGTCTCACAGACTTTTCATTATGTCTTTGCGCAACGCCACGATTCCCAGCAAGACAAGACGATGGTGAAGCTAAGGCTCAGTAACGATACAACTAAGCCTCAGTAATGACGCAACTGAGCCTCAGTTGTCAGTTAACTGAGGCTCAGTTGCAGCACGCATCTAAGACTTGGTTAAACGCGCTTAAGCGTGAGTTAAGCGCGCTTAAGATTCGCTTCTATTCGTTATGCTGCTCGGCATACTCGGAGGGAGCGACACCGAAATGCTTGCGGAAGATGGTGGAGAAGTGGGCCAGGTTAGAGAAGCCGACGGTGTAGGCCACCTGAGTGACGTTGATCTTCTGCTCCTTCAGCAAGCGGGCGGCCTGCTCCAGGCGGATGTTACGGATGAACTCGCTGGTCGAGATGCCGGTGAGCTCCTTCATCTTACGGTGGAGCTGGGCACGGCTGATGCCTACCTCCTGGGTGAGCATGTCGACGTTGAAATCGCTGTCGGAGATATTCTTGTTGATGGCCTTCATGATGCGCTCCATGAGCAACTCATCATTGCCCTTCACCTCGGGCTGGACAACCTTGTCGGACTGCTGCTGGGCACCCGTGTACTTGCCCTTGAGACGCTGACGGTTATGGATAAGGTTCTCGATGGTGACGTGCAGTTCCTCCATGTCGAAGGGCTTGGCCAGGAAGGCATCGGCACCGCGCTCAAGACCTTCGAGACGGTTGCCCACGTCGGCCTTGGAGGTGAGCATGATAACGGGGATGTGACTGATGTTGATGTTGCTCTTGATCATGCGCAGCATGGTGAAGCCGTCCATCTCGGGCATCATGACATCAGAGATCACCACGTCGTACTCGTTGGTGAGCAATTCGCGCAGGCCGTCCTTACCGTTGGGGCTAAGGCCAAAGCGGTAGTAGTTACCCAGTTCGGAGGAGATGTAATGGCCTATCTCGGCATCATCGTCAACGATGAGCACGCGACGCTTGCTGCTGGCAGAGCGCGACTGTCCGGCATCCTTCATTTCACCATGACGCGGTCTCTCAATCTCTTCACTACTGAGGTGGCTGTTGCCCATGGGCAGCGTGACGGTGAAGACGGCACCCTGCTGACCGTCGGTGCGGTTGCTGGCCTCGATAGTGCCGTGGTGCATGTCGACAATCATCTTGCAGAGGTTCAGACCGATACCAGTGCCTTCGACATGCATCTCACGCGAGTTGCTACCTTGGTAGAAACGCTCGAAGATGTGCTTCTGAGTGTCGGGATCGAGCCCGCTGCCAGTATCGAGGACCCGCAGGCGGAGCTGTTCGAGATCATGAGTAAGACGCACCTCAATGCGGCTGTTCTCCTGACTGTACTTGAAGGCGTTGGAGAGGAGGTTGGAGATGACCTTGTCGAACTGGCTGCGGTCAATCCAGGCGTCAATTTGTTCGGCATCGGGTGTGAATACGAACTCGATGTTGCGCTCACCAGCGGTGTACTCGAACATACGGAAGATGCCACGGATGTAGCCCACCATGTCGGTCTGCTGACAATGGAGGTGCATCTGCTGCTTGTCGATCTTGCGCACATCGAGAATCTGGTTGACAAGATTCAGGATGCGCTGGGCGTTGCGGTCGATAGTATCGAGAACGGTGGAAGAACCATCCTGTGACGGGACGACAGCCGACGGCTTCAGCTTCTTCACAGCTGAAAGGATGATGGTAAGCGGAGAGCGGATGTCGTGGGTGGCATTGATGAGGAACTTCATCTTCTCTTCGTTCATCTGCTCGGCAGTGCGGCGGCGATAGGTGGTAAACACATAATAGCCCAGACCTGCCAGGACGAGGAAATAGATGAAATAGGCCAGAAGCGAACGGTACCAGGGAGTACGGATTGTGACGACGACAACACGTTCGGGGGTATAGTCATTGCCCACCTGGGCACGCACAGCAATGCGGTAGGTGCCAGGTTGCAGGTGACCCAGGGTGAATTCGTTCTTGCCTTCGGGGTTGCGGATCCAGGGACCGCTGTTGACCTGATACTCAAGAACAATGTTCATGGGGCTGTCGAAGTTGAACTGCGAGAAGGCAAGGGTGATGGTGTGGTCGAGATAGCTGAGCGTGAAATAGTCGCTCTCCTCAACGGCCTTGTCGGTGACACGCACGTCGTTGATGACAGTGCGGGCATTAACGTACTGATCGCCCACACGGAAGGCGATGAGCTGGAGCGGGTCGATGGTAGGACGGCTGACCTTGACATTGCTCGGCGAGAAGACGGTGAGGCCGTCGTTGTGGCCGAAATAGATGATGTCACCGTCGGTATGCATGCCCACGCCGTAGAGGTATTCTTTCTTGGCGAGGCCGTTGCCACTGACATGACCAATGAAGGTGTGGCTGGCCAGCTGATACTGCCAGATGCCCATGGAGGTGGAACACCACAGGTCGCCGTCATTGGCCTGGACTAGATAGCTGATAGCCTTGTTCGTCAGCTGCTCACTGCCTGGGAAAGGCTCGGCCTTTCCACTCTGTCGGTCGTAAAGGTAAAGACCTTGCTCTGTACCTATAGCAATGCAGCCAGCAAGCTGGCGACCGTCGGAAAGGGTACCGCTGTGAAGCTCACATACATCGAAGCAGACGATGCCGTCGAGCAGTGAGTTCCAGCCCTGGGAACGGAAATTGTCGGCTTCTGGGTCGTAACAGGACACTCCCGACGAGGTGGCCATCCAGAGAAGACCCTTACTGTCGGTTGACATGCCCATGATCCAGTTGTTGCAGAGCCAGCCACGGACGGAGTCCTGCTTGTTGAAGTTGTGATTGACGAGGCTGCCGCTTTGGGGATTGTAGACGCAGAAGCCGCGCGAAAAAGTGGAAATATAGATGCGACCGGAGGCATCGCTGGTCATGTCGCTGAACTTGTCGCAATCAAAGGTGACCTTCAGCTGGGAACGGCCCGACGTGGGGTCGTAGGCAAAAAGACCATCGTCGGTGCCCACCCAATAGCGGTGCTGACGGTCGCGGAAGATGAACTCAACTCCTTCGGGAGCTGAGGGATGGGCCGTGACGTGCCCCTGACGGTCGAATCCGTAGACACCTACGCCTTGGACAGTACACCAGGTCATGCCGCCATCGCCCTCGCAAACGGAAGAAATGGTGGAACCGAGACTGATGCCCTGTGCATCAAAACTCCAGTTGCCGAACTGAGCTGGACGCTGGGGAACCATCAGGAGACCCTTGAGATGGCACCCCAACCAGAGGTTGCCATGACGGTCGGTAATCAGGGCGCTGATTTTGGCCGTCGACGAGTTGACACCAAAGGCGTTGATGTCGAACCGCTCAAGGCGTCGGGGATGATTGTTGGTCAGACAGAAGACACCCTTTCCGCGCGTACCTATATATAATCGTCCGTCGTCACCTTGACTGATGCGGGTGAAAACAACATCTTTATGACCAACGGAACTCATGTCAATATCGGCGGGGCGAAGGATGCTGTTACGATAGGAAAGAATACCATGATGACAAACAATGATAATCTCGTCGCCCCACTCATGGAAGGCAAGAGGACTGCCAACAGGGGACTGGAACGTGGTGGGACGACCATTGGAATACATGGTGAATGTGTCGTCGAAGTCACTGCGCCACAAGCGGCCACGGGAGTCTTCGAAAACACGGCTGAAGTACTGCTCAGTATCACCGGAGTCAAAAGTGTGGAGTACATCTTTTTCATCGAGCGTGAAGGCACCATAGCCAGCGGTTCCTACAAGAATGGTGCCATCGCGTCGCAGCAACAGGCTGGTCACACGGGGATGATAGCCTTCAGGGAAGGTATAATGGACAAACGACTCGGTGGCGGCATCGAAGCGGTCAAGACCGCGGTTAGTGCCCACCCACAGGCGTCCCTTGGTGTCGACCAGCAGACTGACAATCACATTGGCACGAAGCGTGGTTGTGTCGGCATCATCATGGAGGAAAGTCTGAAAGGAATAACCGTCAAAACGGTTCAAACCATAGTCAGTGCCTATCCAAATGGAGCCCTGACGATCCTGACACAGCTCAGAGATGAGACTGGAAGAGAAACGGTCGGACTGGAAGAACTGTCCGCGCTGCGCAAAAGCGGCAACGTATAGGACAAAAGTGGCTATGGAAATCAGTAGTGAACGTCTCATAGTTATGGTAAAATTGCAAATATGTTGCAAAGATACAAAGAAAATATACATTGTGCAAACTATTTGCCGTCTTTTTTTATTTTCTTCATGTCTCAAAGGTAGAAAAAAGAAGAGCGGCTGCTGGTATTCACATACGAGCAACCGCAACATTAGTTTACCATAACTAACTAATATACTACAAAACGAACTACTAACATACAATTAAATATATGAAGAAAACTACTACTTGTCTGTTTCAAGGGAGGCTTTCTGTCGCTGCTCCCAGCAATGAGCTCTTATTTCCTTTTGATGTTGCAAAGGTAAGAAGAAATAACCGATTCGACTATCTCGGATGTTTCGTAGACTTTCATTTTCGTATTGTTTTTACAAAAGCATGCAGATTATAGCGGTTTTCTGAATAAAAACACCGCCACCGACTCGGTTTAGAAGGAGTCGGTGGCGGAGAAATAGGGTTGGACTAATGAATCAGGGCAGGGGGAGATACCAGTTGCTCTGGGTCATAAGCAGTGTGTTCAGGTTGGCATCGAAGGTACCAGTGCGATTCGCGATGGGCTTAGCCAGGATGGCAGGGTCACCACGGCGCAGAGCCAAACGCATGAGGTCGTAGTAGCGGCTGCCCTCGAAGGCTCCTTCAAGAGCCATCTCGTTGACAATCAGGTTTTCGACCAGCGGAATCTGGTAATCAATGGTGTCCTTACGCGAAGAGCACTCACCTGCAGGCGGCATGGGCAGGGCATAGAGCGTATCAACGCGAGTGTCGCCCGAACCAATCTCATGCAGTCCAATGGTGTGTTCAGCCTCAAAGTAAGTCTTGTCGAAAGCAATGAGCGATCCGGCCTGGGCACGCTCCAAGGAATCAACATGGGCAGCAATGTTATCGTCACAAAGACCGTACTTCAGAGCAGTGAAAGCGGTCTGCGGATAGCCTGCACGGTTGAGAGCCTCAATGTAATGCAGGTAGACCATGGTGAGACGATGAGTGGTAATGCGACGACGCTGAATCTTGTAGATGGTCTGACTGAAGGCTGACTCATCGGTAAACTCATCACGATAGCGGCTCCTGTGATCATAGTTAGAATATAAACGCAGATCGCCCACAAGACCTTCCTCAAGAAAACCAACACGCTGCACATAGACAGTATCGGTCTGAGTGGATGACTTGTTTTCCATACAGTAGATCTGGGCAGCCGAGAGATTACGCATGCCTTGAGACGGCTCCAACTGATAGTAGTAACGGTTTTCGGCAGTGGAATTGAAGATGTTGGGAAGATCACTCACCACACCGTCGAACACACGTTCTTCCATGGGAATGTAACTCAGCACCTCACTTGAACCCGTGACCGAGTAACCATCGCGAGGAGTGACAAGCTCGGAAGTGTTATAAGGCCAATAGACACGGTTGCTCTCGTTGCGGGGACGCGGACGCAGGTTGTTGGGTTCGTCGACCAAGAAGTCGTGATACCAGCGGGCTGCCTCCTCATAGCGACCAGCCCACAGGCAGAGGTCACCCAGAACGACACGGGTGGGCAGGAAGAAGTTGGTCGACGGCTGACCATCGATTTCACCGAAGTTGGGCAGATCTTCCAGCGCATAGGGAGCAAGGTCGGAGATGAAATAGTTGCAGATGGCAACGATATCACTCTTCGGCATGTTCATGGCATCGATAGCCGCATTCTCAGTCATGATAGGATCGAGAACCAGAGGCACCCTACCGTATGCCTTGGCCAACTGCAAGTAGGTCCAAGCGCGATAGGTCTTAACAACGGCGAACTCGGGCTTGAAGATGTTACGTCCACGACGCTCCAAGGCGGTGTCAACATGGGCCAAATAGTAGTTACAACTGTTGATGACGGCATAATAGTCGCTCACCTGATTGTACTTATTGGGCACACCCTTAGGGAAGTCGAAAGCGGCCAAACGCTTCAGGTCAGCCGAAGCATCGAGGGTGGTAACCATAAGGTCGCCACGGGCCTCGCCAAGGAGCACCGTACGGTCAGCAATGACCTGCATCTTGGCAAGGATACCAAGGACACTGTAAACAGAGTCGGTACGATGATCCAGCGTATTGTCTTCAGCATACTCTATGTAATCTGACTCAGTATTGAGTATATCGGAACAACTACTCAAAATGAAAAGATTAAAGAGTGAAAAGATTAAAATATGGAGCTTTTTCATAATTCTTTAATTTTTAAATTCTTTAATTTTTCAATTGATTAGAGGTTGATGTTTACACCCAGTGAGAAAGAACGGCCTGCTGCCACCGTGCCACGGTCAATGCCCTGCCAGAGCGCACTGCCCGCAATAGCACAGTCAGGATCGCTACCCAGATAGCGGGTGATGGTGAACAGGTTAGAAGCACAGCCCCAGACGGTGATGCCCAGCAGATAAGTGCTCTGGATGGGCAGCTGGTAGCTGAGCGTAACATTGCTGAGACGCAGGTAGCTGCCATCCTCAATCCAGCGGTCGCTGAAACGTGAGTTGCCCATGGGATCGTCATAGCTGACACGGGGGAGAGAAGCCTCTTGGCCTTCAGCCCTCCAATGATTGTTCATGGCCGTGGTCTGGTTCATAAAGTAGCATCCGCCCTCCAACAATGAACGCTGGTAGTTGAAAATGTCGTTGCCCAAAGAGTAATTGAATACGGCCTGCAACGTGAAATTCTTCCAGTTGAACTTTGTGAAGATGTTACCGTAGATATCAGGATTGGGGTTGCCAATGACAGTACGGTCGTTTTCATCAATAAGTCCCGGATCAGCAGGATCATTGTAGAGATCCAGGAAGCGCATATCACCGGCCTGGAAGTATTCCTTCTCATTGTTGATCTTCTTGATATAGAGGCCATCGGCCTTGGCATCGGCTTCACGGGCATAGACGCCATCGGTCTTGTAGCCGTAGAACAAGCCCACTGGCTGACCTACCTGAGTGAGGATGGTGGCACCGTAGACATTGGTCTCGAAGGAGCGGTCGCCATCGGGCAGAGCTGTCACCTTATTATTATAGTGACCCATTGAAGCACCCATTTCCCAACGGAAGTCCTTCAGGTTGAGCACCTTTACTCCAAGGCTGACATCGAAACCGGCATTCTCAAGCTTACCGGCATTGCTCCAGTTCTGTACAAGACCACTGGTCCATGCCAGCTGACGCAAGGTAAGCAGATTGGAAGTCCAGCTCTTGAACACATTCAAACGAACATTCAAACGATTGTTGAAGAAGTTGCCCTCCAGACCACCAGTGAGACGACGGGTTGTTTCCCATTGCAGACTGGTATTACCAATATTGCCGAGCACAAGACCCACAGCATCACTACCCAGCATGCGCTGCGAAGCAAAATAGGTACGTGAGGCAGTGTAGTTAATGTCGTCATTACCAGTCACATCGAAGCCGGCATTGAGACGCAGGTAATCAATGCCCTTTACACCTGCAAGCCACTTCTCATTGGTGAGCACCCAAGCTGCTTCAACACTGGGGAAGAGACCCCAAACGACACCAAAGACTTTCAAACCGTCGGCATCGTCACCAAAGCGGGATGAGGCCTGAGCCGAGAGACCAGCATTGACATAAAAACGATTAGCATAGTTGTAATCAGCAAGGCCATACCAGGTGATATCACGCACCTCATCATCGGCACCCGTAGTGTCCTTGAAACGAAGTGACGTACCCATCTGAGGCGTCTTATCGTTACCAGTGTTGTAACCTTTCTGCGAAGTAAGGTTATACTCGCTGCTGGCGTAACGTACGCCACCCTTGAAGTCGATGCTGTGGGCACCGTAACGGTTCTGCCACTCCACGCGGGTATCGCTCTGAATGGCGGTCTGACTGGATGCACGGCTCTGAACAAGGTTCTCTAACTGTACGCCTTCCTCCAGACCGTCGACCGTGAAGGTGGGAACACCATTGATTGGCAGATAGTAAATCTCATTGGTGTTGACCAGCGTGAGAACAAAATGCTCGCTGACACTGAGATGACGGTTGAACTTGAATTTAGGAGTCACAGCAAAGGTAACGAGACGATTACCAAATATGTTGCGGTTCTTACCGTCACCATACTTCAGAATAGCAGTGGGGTTAGCCAGACGACCCTTGCCCTGGAACAGGTAATCGTCGCGGTCGACACCCGAGTTACCCACCTTCAGATAGTCGTCGGCTCCAGCCAAATACTGGCTGACATTACCATTGTTATCGAAAGCGTAGGGCGACAGGAAAGGCGACTTAGCCAATCCAAGGAAGCCCGGCGAAGTGATGATGCCTAAGGGATCAGCAGGTGCACCGTCGTCGTAGAGACTGCGGTCGACATCGCTAAAAGAGGCATCGAAACGAACGTCAAGGTTGCGAATGACTTCAATGTCGGTGTTCAAGCGCATGTTGAAACGGCTGTAGTCATTGCGGCGGAGGGTGCTGTTGCCCAGAGAATAGCCTACGGAAAGGTTATAGCTGGCCACATTGTCACCACCCTGCACATTGATGCCGTAGTTCTGGGAGAACGCGTTCTTATAGACTTCCTTGCTCCAGTCAGTATCGTTGTGGTAGCGGCTGTAGAAGAAATAGTTGGGATCGTTGTTCAGGAACTTCATGGTACCGATGTTGCTACGCATACCCGACAGCAGCTCGGTAGCATAAAGACGGTATTCGGCAGCATTCATCATCTCAGGCAGACGAGGCACCAGCTCAAAAGTACCATTGGCAGTAACGTCAATTTTGGTAGCCATGCTCTTATTACGCTTAGTCTGAATGAGGAGAACACCGTTGGCTCCCTTGGCACCGTACAGGGCAGATCCGTTCTTCAAGACTTCGACACGCTCGATGTCGTTGACATTGAAATTGGCCAGCAGGTTGTTGTAGTAACCGTCGTGAAGCATCACACGGTTGTACTGCATGTCCATGATAACACCGTCAATGACCACAAGAGGCTGGGCATTGGCCTGCAAAGAGTTGATACCATCAATAAGCATCAGATTGCCCATACCGGCAATACCACCATGGGACACGCTTCGCATGTCGCCACCAAGGCGCTGGGCAATGAGAGGATCGATGCTAAAAGCAGCGGTATTTTCAAACTGTTCGGCAGCCGAGCTAACCGTGGCAATGGTGTTGCGCTTATAGGTCTCACTGAAGGCCTCGTTATAGAGGCAGCCATCAGCCACACCATCGGCGATGGCACACTGCTGAAGGTTGTAACCGTCGACACGCATGGAAACGGAACGCACATAGTCAGGAGCTTTCAGCTCATAGCGTCCCTGCTCGTCGGTCATGGCGGTGTAACGGGTCTCGCCATAGGCAGCCACGATGACACCAGCCAATGGCTGTCCGGTGGCAGCATCGACTACCTGTCCCGTCACAGTCTTCATATTTTCCTGAGCGGCCAGCGATGTAGTGGCCAGCAGTGCAATTGCTAATAAAATATGCTTCTTCATTGTTCTTCGGATTTAGAGGTACGGGGACGGAGATAGATGCAATCAAGGTACATCTCACGAGTGTAAGAAGACTGTTCCTTCTTCGAGATGTCACAAGCAAGTTTGATAGACACCTTGATCTCATTCTGACCATAGTTACAGGCAGGGAAATGGAAAGCCTCTGCCAACACAACGGTATCGACAATTTCGGGATTGTTACTGAACTCGGAGCTCTTACCAACCTTACATTTGTAGTTCTGCGACTTCCCCAGGCTATCCACATAATAAACGGTTGCCTTAAACTTATTAGGCAGCATCTCAGGATTCTG
>CAMZBS010000001.1 GCA_947304695.1 uncultured Prevotella sp. | reverse complement strand
GCCTGCGAGGCCGTCTGCCCGAAGAACGAGACCATCGCCAACATCGCCCGCCTGAACCGCGAGATGATCAAGGCCAAGCTCGCCGACTAATGTATCAATATTGAGGTAGTGGGGCTTATTGTGGCCTCACTACCTTATATTATTCGCGATCTATTCGTGAATGTAACCTCGACAACATGCCCAAGAAATTCGAATACTTGACAACAATGCCTAAGATATTCGAATACTTCGGCTCATGAAGCATGCTTTTGGAAATGTGATGACTAAAAGTAGTGTGTTATATTTTATTTTTTTATTCCTGTGCCTCTTTCCCTGTCTGGCAGGGCACGCCCCAGCTCAACATCACCGACTTCTACACCAGTCGCTGAGGCAGAAAGCCCCCGCTTAGCTGTTGTTTTGAAATCAGCACATAATATTTAGCATTTCCTTTCGTTTTTTATATAAAAACAAAAGAGAACGATGAAGAAGATTTTATTCACTCTGGCCGTTGTTGCCCTGAGCACGCTGTGCTGTTCTGCACAGGAAGAAATTGGCGTGTGGACGCTCACTCCCAAGGTGGGACTGAACATTGCACGCATGACCAACCCCGACATTTACGTTGATGGCGGCGACGAAAAGATGGAGTATGGCGGCAAAGTGGCCCTGGCTGCCGGCGTCGAGGCCGAGTATCAGTGGACCAGCCGCATGGCCCTGGCTGCCGAACTGCTCTATTCCAATCAGGGCTACAGCCTGAAGGACAACTCAGCCTTTCGCGACGGAACGGCCACGCTGCACTGTCTCAACGTTCCCCTCACGCTGAAGTGCTATCTGGCCCCCAACCTGGCTTTCCGCGTCGGTCTGCAGCCCGGCTTTGCCCTGGGCAGTCGCATTGAGCAGGACGAGCACATGGGCGGCGACAACTGGGCCCACAGTTCTAACACCAACACGTGGTTCCGCACTTTCGACCTCAGTTTCCCCATGGGTCTTTCCTATAATATCGGGGCTTTCGAGATCGATGCGCGCTACAATCTGGGTCTCGTCAATGCCACAGAATTTGAGACGGTGAAGATTTACAACCGTGTGCTGCAACTCACCATTGGCTATCGTTTCTCGCTTTACTGATGCCACTTTTCGCCACGGGCTCTATACATAGCAATTGTTGAGTAAAGTTACAACTTTTACTGTCACTTTCTTTGTTCTTTCAAGAATTATCCGTATATTTGCCATCAGAAATAGTTAACATGTTTCTTTTATATGGCCCTCCTTTAATCGTTAACAAAAAAGACAATTATGAAGAAAAAGGTTTTATTTAGTTGGATGTCCATGGTTCTTATGGCATTCATGTGTGCAGGATTCATGTCATGCGGCGGCGACGATGATGAGACAAATGGGAATAGTGGTGGAAATAGCGGAGGAAACGGTAGCGGAAGTTCCACTGAACAGGTTTTTACAGGTATGGTGTCCGACGTAACAACGACCTCGGCCACTATTTCTTGCAACTTTACTTCTAAAAAAAGCGGAAGTTCTCTCCAACTTGGAGTGATATTCTCTACAGAAAGAAGTGTTGTAGACAATAAGCAGGGCGTATTATGTCTGTCCAGCAATATTTCAGGAAATGCCTATACAGTAGAGCTTAGCAACCTGTCCTCGAACACCATCTACTACTATCGTGCGTTCATGGTAAGCGGTGAAAACACCTACTATGGAAGCGTGAACAGCTTTACGACTTCTCAGAGTGAACTTGTCAATACAGGCACTGCAACCGACATAACCTACAAATCGGCGACTATCTCCAGCAGTTTTAGGAATAATTTCATTGCAAGCTATGAATTGCTTGGTGTACAATACTCGGATAGCAGGGAGATACTTGAGAGTGGCAAAGGTAATATGGTGAAAACTTCTGAGGTTACTGGAGGCAATACATTCACCATCACGTTAACCGGTCTTAGCGAACAAACCACCTATTATTATCGGGCTTTTGTCAAAGACTATAAGACGACTTACCTTGGAGAGATCAAGAGCTTCACAACACCCAAGAACACGGTAGATTACAATGGTCATGAATACGTGGATCTTGGCTTGCCGAGTGGTACTAAGTGGGCTACAATGAATGTTGGCGCATCGACTCCTGAAGAGTCTGGCGATTATTATGCGTGGGGCGAGACGCAACCGAAGACCAGTTACACATTAGACAACTACAAGTGGAAAGGACTCACTACCGATGAATTGGTGTCGCGTGGCGTTGTCAAAAAAGTATCCTCTTATGAATATGATTTGACGGCAAGCTATGACGTGGCTACCTTGAAATGGGGCAGTGTCTGGCGCATGCCTACTCACTATGAAATCGGGGAATTAGAGCAATACACCAAAATTACTGCGACAAAACAGAACGGAGTCGATGGATTCCTTCTGACCAGCACATTTAATAAGAAGAGTATCTTCCTTCCAGGCGCATGGTATTGGAATGAAAACGGACTTCGAGAAGACCCTGATTGGTATAGATGTACCTGTTGGTCAGCAACACTTAATGAGTACAATGATGAATGGTCAATTGCTATTTGGATAGATAATGGTAGTGGTTCTGGCATGAAAAATATCGGTTACACTGGTGCTCAACGATACCTTGGCTCACCAGTCCGTCCGGTTACAAATCAATAGTAATTTAATGTAACCAGGCTTTTTCAACCGAAGGAGCGCGAGAATTAATGCAATAGAAAGATGAAGGATAAAATGAGAAAGAAGGCATTAGCAGCGTGGGCAGTTCTCTTGTTGCTAATGCCTTTAACAATTCAGTGTGGCAGTTCTGAGGGCGAGCGTGTGCTCAGCGAAGAGGAAATGAGAATTGCGGCCAGCCGATGCATTGACAGTATCTCCCACCAGATGATAACTGCCTCACAGGGTGCTTTGCTGGTTCTTAATCCAGACTCCACAGCAGGGAGGGAACTGCTCGACGGACTGTCTGCCGAAGCCTGGATATTGGTCGAGGATTCCACGGGTCTGCTCATCAGTGCCAAGAATCCGCATCAGCGCATGTTTCCCGCCAGTCTGACGAAGATGATGACGGCCATGCTGGCTTTGGAACGTGGAAAAATGGGCGATTCCATCGTGATTACCGAGGATGTTTTCCTGACCAGGGACTCCCGTGTGAGGCTGGGGGACAGCTATCTGATGGGAAACATGATTCGTGAGATGCTGATGGAGAGCGACAACGATGCAGCTAACGCCATTGCCAAGAACATTGGAGGCGACATCCCGTCGTTCTGTCAGTTGATGAACGAGCGGGCTGCCAGCCTCGGTCTGGACAGTACCCATTTTGCCAATCCTAACGGAATGCCGCACGACAGCACCTACAGTTCTGCCCGCGACCTGCTTGTCTTGGCCCGCTATTGCATGCGCGACAGCACGTTTGCCCAGATTGTCGGCTCCCCTTTCATGAAAATCCCTTTGATCGACGGTCGTCATCTCAACTCTCAGAACACCAACCTGCTTCTTCAGAGCTATGAGGGCTGCATTGGCGTGAAGACGGGTTTCACGAATCAGGCAGGTGCTTGTCTGGCTTGCGCTGCCACCCGTCATGGCGTGACGCTCTACCTTGTCCTGCTCAACAGCAGAAGCCGCTCCTCCCGTTTCACGGAAGCAGCGGCCTTGCTCGACTATGGATTTCAAGTCGTTGCCAATGGGTTGCGATGACTGAACCTTTCATGCGGTTCAGTCATCGAGCGCGTATGTCACAGTGGCCACCACCCGCAGTTTCTTGATATACGGTGTGTTCTGGTCGCGGTCGTCAATCTCAAACTGACCCTGACCAGCTGTTTGTATGTTGCCCAGTCCCGAGTTGCTGGCTTTGGCAAACTGCTCAGCCGTCTTCTGTGCATTCTTGATCGCCTCTTCCATCATTTCGGGCTTCATTTGCTGGAACGACACATATTCGTACTGCGGATTGCTGCCCTCGATGGCCACACCCTGTTTCAGCAGCTCAGCCTGACGGAAGATGGCCTTGTTCACCAGGTCTACCTTCTGTGTGCTTACCGTGAGCGTCGTGTTGATGATATAGCGGAAGTTCTTGCGGTTCTCGCTCCACTGGTTCGACTCCAGGTCGTTCACCGTGGGCGGATTCACCGTAATCTCGCTTTCCTCTATGCCGTTCTGCTTCAGGAAAGTCTTGATGGTGCCTGTCTTTGCGTTGATGTTCTCATAGAGCGTGGGCAGGTCGTTGCCCATCTCGTTGGTCGCGATGCTCCATGTCACCTTGTCGGCCTTCACCTCACGCTCAGCCAGTCCCTTCACCGTCACTTTGCGGTCTTTGTTCGAAAAATTGTCGATGCCGCTCTTGATACACCATCCCAGCACCATCATTCCGATAGCCAGGATTGCTGCTTCACCAATTCTGTTCATACTGTTTTTCTGTTTTTTGTTTATATACTTCGGCTGCAAAGTTACACATTTTCTGCACAGAATTCACTTTTTTCATGGGGAAAGTTTAAAATCTTTACGTAGTAAAACCAGGAAGTTCAGTAAAAAAGTGAGCCTCAGTATTAAACCTTTCCCGTGCCCTGGCGTCAAAGAATCAGAAATCAGGATAACGGAAAAGATTCTGAAATCAGGATAACATAACAGGATAACAAACTAAAAAAGAAAATGAGTATGAAAAAGTTTGCATTAACAATGGTTGCCTTGATGGCATTCACATTCAGCTTTGCTGAGACAAAGGGTTACGGTGCCGACAGAAACGCAAGACACTTCGACAGGAGTTACGCCATCGATTTTGACATGAGCTGTGACATGCGCCGCCTTTCCGCCGTGCTCAACCTGAACGAGTGGCAGATGGAAGCCGTAGAAGCCATTCAGAACTGCTTCAACAACGAGATTCAGTCGTTGGCCTCCATGCGCGGTCCCCAGCTGAGACACCACGTTCGCCAGGCCGTGAAGAAGGATGCCGAGCAAATGCAGCGCGTCCTAAACGAAAAACAGTTCAGCGCCTACATGCTCTTACTGGGTACCACCCTTCGCAACAAGCATCTTTAGAAAAAACATTCGAGAATCAAGTCATCAGAAAGTGGAAGTCATCACGGCTTCCACTTTTTTTGTTGCTTTATTCGTTTATTCGGAATAATAGTTGTAATTTTGTCCACTCAAAATCAACTGACCCGCGAAATGATGAGAAAGTATTTTATGATGATGCTTGGCCTGGGGCTGAGCATGGCCGTGCAGGCACAGGATGAGGAAACGGAGAGCGCCTATTTCACGGTCGACGAGATGCCCGACATGATGGTGTTCCTGCCGGCTCCGCCCGACAGCACGTCGGTGGCTTTTGCCTACGATGTGAGCCGCTACTTCTGGGGCAAGCAGATGCGCCAGGACCCGGAGCGTGCCGCCGAGGCCAAGCGCGATGCCGTCTACGGACTGGCCACGATCATTGAGGAGTTCCAGGAAGCCTTTGGCATGAGAATCTCGAAGAGCGAGACGCCCGAAATCTACAAGGTGCTCCTTGAGGGAACAAACACTTGCGACTACATCTGCACGCTGCCCAAGCAGAAATACATGCGGGCCCGTCCTTACATGCGGTTCAACGAGCCAACGCTCTTCCCGCAGGACGACGATGACCTGCGCCTGAACGGCTCCTATCCTTCCGGCCACACCCTGCTGGGCTGGAGTGCGGCCCTGCTCATGATGGAGATCAACCCCGACCGTGCCAATGAGATCATGAAGCGCGGCTACCGCTACGGCGAGAACCGCCTGGTGGTGGGTGCCCACTGGCAGAGCGACACCGACGCTGCCCGTCTGGCAGCCTCGGTGGCTTACGCCAAGCTCCACACCAGCGAGCGTTTCCTGGAGCAGATGCGCAAGGCCCGTGCCGAGTTCCAGGCCAAGAGCACGACCACTTCCGCCCGACCCATTACCGACGTTCA
Organism: uncultured Prevotella sp.; assembly: GCA_947304695.1. Next base: position 104,286 of record CAMZBS010000001.1, on the reverse strand, counting down.
GAAGACCCCGGCCCAGGCTCCGGCCTACACGCTGGGCGGCACGCAGGCCACCGACTCCACCCGTGGCATCGTCGTTAGCCAGGGCGTCAAGACGGTGCGCCGCTGACGCGTTTCCTTTCCTGCCAAGACCCCATTTGCTGAGGCTCTGTTGCAACGCGCAACGGAGCCTCAGTTGTCTGCTAACTGAGGCTCCGTTACACAACAACCGAGGCTCAGTTGCGAAAGAACTGAGCCTCGGTTGTCAGGGCTATTTCGTCTGAATCATCAACTTGCTCATTTCCGATACATACTTCTCGGTGAGTTTGTTGATGTACTTCTGTGTTTTCTGCGCTGATTTCGGCAGCACGCCAAACTCTTTGTACAGCTCGGTGAAGCCCTGGTTTTGTTCGGTGAACAACTTCAGGATTTCCTGGTAGAGTCCACTGTAGACCTTTGACTTCTCCTGAAGGGGAATGTCCCAGCCTTTTGTCATGGCAATGAAGTCCTGGCATTTCTTGTCCAGTTCCTTGTTCTGCCGGGCAATCTCCTCAAAGATTCTGTCGGTATAAGACAGCGTCTTGGCTTCGAAGTAGGGTTTCAGCGACTGATAGGTGGCCTTGATCAGCTCCTTGTTGGCCTCTATGGCCTTTCCCTTCTGTTCCACTTGTATCATCTGTGCGGGCGAGGGTTTGAACCCAATCTGTGTTGGGTGCGCCTTCACGTACTTTTTTCCACCTATCGTTACTTCATCTAAGGTTGCTTCATCTATCGTTACTACATCTGCATCTTCAACCTCTATGGCAGTGTTGTCCACGACAGTCGTCCTGTTGATGAGGCTCTTGCCAGAGTAGCGTCCCACGCGGCGCTCATAGTCATTGTCGCTGTCATAATAGCCGTTGTGAACGGTGATGTGGTAGGTTTCGCCCGGCACAAAGTCCAGGTCTATCCATGCTGAGCAGAGTTCACCGTCGGGGAATATGCAGCGCAGGCGTCCCACCATGGGGCGGTCCAGTTCGGTCTGATACTCAAAGCGCTTGTTCACCACGGGCACACAGGCCACGTAGTCGTCGTCGCCAACGGCATTGAGTGCAGCGTAGGAGTCGGCAATGTAGATGTTGTAGAGCGAATCCTTGATGTTGGCATCCACGCGGCCCTCAATCTTGAACACCTTCTTCGAGTTGTCGAACACCTTGTCGTAGCTGCTGGGGCGCGGCGAGGTGATCATGTAGACGGCACCCTTCACCTTGTTGCCGTTTTCTATGGGTTCCCACACAATGGCGTAGGCATCGCGCAGCGACGGGTTCTCCGGGTTCTTGGTACAAAGCAGCCACATCTCCTGTGTCTGTTTGGTGCGGATGGCATAGTGGTTCACCTTGTCGTTCTCGTAAGTGTGAACGGCCAGCGTGAAGTTCTCGCTGTTGCTGCCCGGCACAATGTGCTTGATCTGATAGCTCACCGGCTCGTCCTTCATAAATGCCTCGCTAATGCCGCTGAGGTTCAGCCGCGTGCTTCCTGTCTTTACAGGAGCCACGAAGTGTGTGACCTTGTCGCTCGACTGCAACAGGCCGGTGTTGGGGTTCTTGACCACGGAGTAGACCTGGTTCTCAGGCACAGCGAAGTCGTGGGTAATCATCCAGAACAGTGCCTTGACGTTATGCGGCACGTTTTTCTGCATCTGTTGTTGGGCACTGGCTGTCGTGACGGCGCTGCCGATGATGAGCAGCATGATGATAATGCGTTTCATAATGGTTGTAGTTTTTTTGTGATTATTTCTGAGCTGTTTGTTCCAAGTTGTATTTTGAGATTTCCAGTTCCAGTTCCACCCATTTCAGATAGGCTTCGGTGGCCTGCCGCTTCATCAGGGCTAGTTCCTCGCGGGTGTACTTGTAGTTCTCGGGCCGCGTAATGGGAATGTCGCTGTCGGTCAGCGTCTGCGGCCCGTTGCTGGCGCTTGGCATGGCCCCTTGGGCCACTTCGGTTGCGGCCATGGTCGGCTCTTCCGTTGTCACTGCCTTGGCAGCTGTCGTCTCTTGGGCCAGCAGCTGCCTGGCTGCAGCGGACTTGCGGGGCTGCTTCTGCCGTTTCGGCGTGGCAGTTGTCTCAGGTTGCGGATCTGCCTGTGCCACTGTCTCGGTGTGAACGGCTGTCTCGGTGCGAACCGCTTCCTTCGGCTGTTCCACCGTCTGCGGTTCTGCGTGGGCAGTCACTTCCTGCGGTGTTGTCTCCTTCTGCTGGGTCAGCAGCAGCACGCTCAGGGCTGCCACGCAGGCTGCTGCCATCCATGGCCACAACCTCCGCGTGTACTTCGGCTGCTGTTCCTTCTTCATCCGTTCCATCAGCCGTGCGTTCAGGTCGGCAGGCATTGGTGGCTGCTCCGCCTCGCTCAGCCGGATGGCGTTGCGCAGGTTCGCGTCCTGTTGTCTCAGGGTGTTGAGTATATCTTCGTTCATGACTGTAACATTTTGATGATTCTGCAAAGTTTCCGTCTTGTCCGGCTCAGTTTCGAGGCAACGGTCGTGGGCAGCGAACCCGTGACGAAGGCTATTTCCTTCAGGCTCATTTCCTCGTAGTAGAACATCGTCACCACGGCCCGTTCCTCTGGTGGCAGGTGTTGCAGGGCAGCCCTGATCAGCTGCACCGTCTCCTGGTTGGGCTGTCCCAGCGTGTCGTCCACCTCAGCGTCGGTCAGTGTTTCGGCCTCGTGGCCGTAGTCCTCGAAATACACTGTTGGCAGGCTCTTCTGTCTCAGGAAGCTGATGGCCTCGTTGTAGGCAATGCGCGACACCCAGGTGCGTAGCGACGACCGCTGCGGGTCGTACATCTTTATATTAGTAAAGACTTTCACGAACACGTCCTGATACACTTCTTCGGCATTCTCCACAACTGTGACGAGCCGCACCACCTGTGCAAACACATCCCGGCCATAGCGGTCGAGCATCTGTTGCTGGGCTTTGGGATCTTGTTTCCGCAATCCGTCAATCAGGTTCAGGTCTGTTGGTGTCATGATTGTTTCGTCTTCTATTCATATATACGCAAAAAAACGACGAAACATTGCAAGAGCGAAAAAAAATTACCGAAAAAAAATAATTTGCGGCAAATAATAAGCTGGGGTGCGGACAACGGCGATGGTGCTGTTGGAAAAATTGTACGTATAACCAACAAACACACTGTTCATAATTTGTTTTACCGCTGCGTTCGACTCTTCCAGTTTGTAGGATTGTGTGAGCAGGCTGCCTGCGCCCCTGTCCATGACATAGAAGGTGGATTTCAGGTCGGTTGCAAAATATAGGCAAAACGTAAGCGCGCTTACGTGAGTCGTAAACGCGCTTAAGGCTCACGTAAGCGTGCTTAAGTTTTGCGCTTTACTTGCACTCGCCTTCGCCGTAGATGTAGGTCTGGGCGTGGCTGGTGTAGTTAATATTGAACATTACAGGACGATGCGCAGGCCCATCATGAAGTTCACGTTGTTGAACTTCCAGCCCTGGGCGTCGTAGAAATTGTTCTCAACGGTCTTCCAGGTAATCTTGGTGGGATCGTCGTCGTTCTTGCTCTCGAAGGGGAAGTGGTACTGGTATTCCACGGAACCCATGAGCTGGACAGGATACCACAGGTTGATGGCCAGGCGGAGGCCGATGGTGCCGAGGAAGCCGCCTGATGAGGCCTTGCTGCCGCTTGAATTTGCCGCTTTGCTCTCATAGCCCTTGAACTTGATCATGTGGTAGCCCAGGGTGTAGAAAGGCATCAAATCGACGCGGTTGAGCATATAGAACGGCTTGCCGAAACCGGCTGTGAGAGTGTAGGTGCGCGGTGTGTGGTAGAGGTTGCCCTTCATGAGGTAAAGGCTTTCCTTGTCGCCACGGAACTCACCCATTTCGGCCCTGAAGATGAAGCGTTCGGCCAGTGGCAGGAGGCTCACCCTCAGCGGAATCTCGGTCTGGTAGCCGTAGCTGATGTTCTTGCCCTTGATGCCGTAGTAGACGGCGTGCGACCAGTTCAGGTCGGGGCTGAACACGGCGAAGTCGCCTTTCTTCTCAGAACCGCTGTTGCCCGAGATGCCGGCCATGGGCAGCTTATCCTTATATTTATAGGGGTTCATGATGCGGGTGTGACCCATGTACTTGGAATAATAGGTGCCGTCGGCGTTCTGGTACTGACGGTAGATGGACATGCGGTCGTTCCTCTTCAGGCCACTCTTGTTGTTGATGTCGGTGCAGTAGGGGTCTTTGAGCACAGCACCACGAATGGCCAGAGCGTCCTCGCAACGCGACACGTCGCGCAGCACCTTGTTGTAGCTCTTCAACTGTGATCTCTTGGCGGCAATGAAGCGCACCTTCACCTTGATGGCATCGTAGCGGGCGGGGTCTTCCCAGGCTGCGAAGACGTCGTCCTGGGTCTTCTCGTCGATTTCAACGTGGAAGAGGGCCCAGTTGTAATAGACGTTGTCGCCAAGCTTGATCTTGTCGGCCAGAAAGATGTAGTTGTTCTTCAGAATGCTGATGTAGTCCTCACGCACGATGGTGGCAGCGTCGATGAGTCCGGCCTGGGCACGCTCACGGTCGGCCAGCTGGGCGTTCTTCACGGCACGATCCTTGAGCAGATCTTCCGACATCTTGCCGTCGGCAGTGCGCATGAAGAGGTAGTTGAGCACCTGCTTGCCCACGTTGGCATCGTTTAGGGCCTTTTCGGTGGCAGGACCGTTGAAGGTTTTGTCGGCGTTGTAGACACCTGCGGGGCGAAAGCCGTTGTTGTTCTCCACGAACTTCTTGTTCTCGAAGCCGTCGGTCAGCACCTTCAGGTCACCGGTAATACCGATGATGTTGCTCTTCGCGTCGTAGAAGTGCTTCGCTGCCTGGGCAGTGGTCACGCTCATAGTCAGCAGCAGGAGCATCAGTGCCTTGGCACTACGGGAAAGGAATATATTTGTTTTCATGATTGTCGTTATTGTTTGTCGGGTTGATGAAACATTGGGGTTACTGCTTGTTCTTCACGGCACGCACGTAGAAGACCTGCTTGTCGGTGATGGGCACAAACACCTGTTCGTACAGCTGGTCGCTAATCTTATAGGTTCTCAGCTGGGGTCTTTCCTCTTCGTCAATGCCACGGTCTTTTACCAGAAGGTAGTAGCCCTCTTTAGCCGTAATGCCGTTTTCGGCAAAAACGGGGAAGATCACTTCCCTGAGCTCCTCATGCTTCTTCCCGTTGTCGAATCTCACGGCCATTTCGTAGGAGCCGTCTAAATAAAATCTGCTTGCACCCAAGAAAATCAGTTCTTCAAGTTGAGCGATGGTAGGAGTGGCGTAGCCTTCGCCCAGCAACTTGGTCACGGGGTCTTCGTCGTCGCCCAGTTCAAGTGGCAGGTTGTCCTTGAGCTTGTTGTTGACGGTCACAGGCTCAGCATTGCCCCAAAGATAGGCATCGCCGTTGGTGGTGCCGAAGAAGTTGCTGGCGAGGAACTTGTTGTAGTCGGCTCGCATCTTATCGGCAGCCACAAAAATCAGGTGGTCGCAGTGATACACCTTTTCCCTGTATTCCTGCATGAAATTCTCCACCTGTTCTTTATCGTAGTTGGCCACGGTCTTGGTGTTTTTCACCCTTTCCTCGTATTCCTTCAGAGAAAGGGAGCTTTCGTCGATTTGCTCGGCAGCCGTCTCAAACACGGGCAACTCGGGAATCACGAATGGCTCATCAAAGAAGTCATCAATGGTCTTGGTGTACTGCGTCGTGGCATTGCTGCCTAAGTTGGCTACTGCCCAGAGCGTTCCGCTTTCCAAGCCCAAGTCGACGAAGCCCACCTTTGAGCCGTCGGGCAGGGTAGCCCAGTGGTCTACAGTGGTGAAGGCATTTTCGTTTTTCGGCAGGCGTTCGTTTTCGTAGTACGCACGCAGGTCTTTGTCGAGTTTGGTTGCCTCTTCTTTGTAGGCAGACCAGTCAACGGCCTTTTCTGCTTTCTTGTTGAGCACGACCTTCAGGTCGGCATCGTCGGCATAGTCAGTGAAGCACGACGACAGCACACCCACGCCCATCAGTGCGATGGCCAGGGAGTGAAGTTTTGCTTTTCTCATCATTGTTTTATTTGTTTTTTAGATTGTTGTTGCTGTTTACCACCAGTTTACGTGATAGACCACGCGGGGACGGTTGATCCACGCTTTTTCCACTTCGGCGGCAGCCATGATTGAAGCCACGCGCTGCATGCCTTCGCTCTCGATGCGGGCCACCTGTTGCTGGTTGTAGCCCTCAATGCGCTTCAGTTCGCGTTCGTGCCAGTTCTGCTGCTCCTGCATGAGCATGAGCCACTCCTGGTCCTGCTGTTTGTCGAGCGCGGTGGCCATCTTCTGACAGAGTTCACGCATGCGGGCTTCAATGTCCTTCGTAGGATAGCTGACCTGTGCTAAGAGCGCGCGAGCCTTGGCGGCACCGTCCTCGTTGGGCTGTGCGCTCCAGGCAGCGTTGGCCTTGGCCAGCAGCTGGCGGTTGGCATTCTCAATGGCGGGCTGTCCGTACTGTGCAATGAGCTGTTGGGCTTCGCCGTATGCCTTCGAAGCTGCGGGAATGGTGAGCAGCGTGGCGATGGCTTCGTCATACTGGGTGCTCTTGGCCAATGTCTTGGCCTTGGTGATGATAGTCTGTGCCATGCGGTCGTAATAGTCCACAATGCGTTGGCGTCCTTTCTCTACAAAAGCCTGAATCTGGGCATCGCGGGGCTGCAGGCGGCGCAGGGCGTTCTGCCAGGCTTGGCTCTCGTTGCTGCCAATGCCGCGCACCTCTGCTTCGTGCTGGGCAAAGAGCGTACCGTCAATGCCGTCGCCCACATAGAGCGTCACGCTCAGCCTGATGGCCGTCTTGGCCGGGATGGTGGCCGTCTGCTCCTGGGCAATAGGTTGCACATGGGCAGTAATGATAAATCGGTCGTCGAATCCTGCCCCGGCCATGCCGTTCTCAGTGGCCATCTGCATAAGCTTGTTGCGCAGCAGTGGCTCCACTTGTGAAGGATATGTTTCAGGCAGGTAGGGAATCAGGGCTATCTGGCCCGGACGCGGTGTGGGTTCGGCAGCACTTGCGGGCATTGCGGTGAAGAGCATGGCCGCAGCCATAATGAGGAAGAATCGTTTCACGGTCATGGTTCACCTCCCTCCTAAGACCACATAAACCTTGCCAATGCCGATGGGCGTGGTAGCCACCGACAGGCCGAACTGCTGCAGGAAGGGTGTGATCTGCTTGATCCAGCCCTCTGCGTTGATGCTGCGCTGGCGATTGCCGAACTTGCTCTTGCCGTAAAGCGGGAAGCGCACCTGTTCGAAGGCCAGTCGGACACGCGACTTGCTTTGCGTGGTAAACGACTCGCTCAGGGAGTTCTCCTGCAACCAGTATTCAATGGCTTCGGCCAGTTCGCCCGTTTCACCGTTGAGCGTCACTTCCGACTCGAAGTTCAGCGGGGCATCGCTGGCAATCTTAAACACAATGGTTCCCTCGCGACCCTTGCTCACAGTGTTGTTGAAGTGGCGCATGAGCTGACCGGAAAAGCTGTCCATGAAGCCCGAAACGGCCTCTTCTACCAGCACACCGATGGGTGCCGACGAGGCCGAACTGCGCCCCACGTCGCCCGTGATCTGCTTCTGGGTGGCAGCGTCTACAGACGTGACGCGGAACTCTATCAACCGGCGCGGCCCGTAGTTGGTGCGGGTGAAGGCCACATTGACCATGATGTCGGCATTGGCCACACGCAACAGCTGATCCAGGTTGTCCTCCATGATTTCACCGTCGTTACGTGACGACAGTGCCATGTCGAGGGCAGCCTCGTTGTGCAGCTCGTCGAGTGTGCTGCTGAGCAGCTTCAGCGGATAGCCACGGTCGGCCATGATGGCACCCATCTTGGTGATTGCATTGAGCACGTCGTCGTTGCGCAGTGCCTTTTCATAGTCCACGGTGCGCCCGTCGCTGGTGTAGCCCTGATTCAGGCACCAGCTCTTCTCGGGCACCACCATTACCACCGGCTTCTGGGCCGACTGCTGCGCCATGCTGCTGCCTGCTGAGAGCAACAGGAGCAGTGATAAGATCAATTTTCTCATGTTTATTTGTCAAATACGTTTTCAAAGCTCTTGATAATGCCGTCGGCCTCCAGCTTCTTGCGCAGCTGCTGCACGTCGAGCTGCACGTAGATGGCCACCTTGCGTCCTTCTGGCGTGCTCACGTTGTTCTCGCCAGTGGGATAGCGGGTGTTTGTGTTCTTGGCATAGTTCAGGAACTCGCCACGAATGAAGAACTCGTCGAAGTAGGCTTTGTGGGCTTCATACGCTTTCCGGCCCTCAGCACAGAGTGGGGGAACGGCTCCTGCCACCTGACAAGCCGGAATGCCTTCGAATATGCAGGCAGCCACGGCATCCTGCTGGGCACGGATGATGGCCTTGTCGACACCCGAACTGATGCCCCACACCTTGATGAATCGCGACTCGCCCTGTGCCACACGAATCTGTTCCACCTGGTAGCCATGGTCCATGTCGAACGGATACTTCTTGGCCTGAGCCGAAAGGCACAGCACAGAAAGTACAAATGCCAGGAATAAAGATTTTCTCATATCGTAAGTATTAATGATTGATTTAAATTGCAAATGTACATTAATATATGCAAACGAAAGAAAAATAGGCACGGAAAAAAGGGTTTATTAACCGTGTAGAATTATTTTTATTGTTAGTTAACTAAAAAGGCAATAAAACACTTCTTCTTCCGTTATTCAGTAACAAAAGCAACCTATTTGGTTGATATTAGGAACTATGTTGTTATGGAATCGCTAATTTTTTTAGGATTTAACCTTCATGCATGGATCACCATTATCACAGTGTTATCCATGTTTACCATTTTGCTGTTTACTAAACTGCGTACCGACTTGGTGTTCTTGGGAGCCATGGCGGTGCTCTTTGTCTCTGGAGTGCTCGAAGCCAAGGAAGCCTTCTCCGGCTTCTCGTCGACTTCGGTGATTGTCATCGGCGTGCTGTTTGTGGTGGTGTCAGGCCTGACTCATACGGGCGTGTTGCAATGGATTGTCAAGAACCTGCTGGGACAGCCCAAGACCTATACCAAGGCCGTGGTACGCCTGATGGTGCCGGTGGCTGCGCTGAGCTCGTTTCTGAGCAACACCACGGTGGTAGCCTTGTTTGTGGGCATTGTGAAGATGTGGTCGAAGAAGCTGCACATTGCCCCTTCGAAGCTGCTCATTCCGCTGAGCTACGCTTCGGGCATGGGCGGTGTGTGTACGCTGATAGGCACGCCTCCCAACCTGATCATCTCCGGACTCTATGCCGACCATACCGGCACGCCCATGAACGTGCTGGCCACCACCATTCCCGGACTGTTCTGCCTGATGGTAGGCGTGCTCTCGGTCATTGCGCTGCGGAGCCTGCTGCCCGACCGCAAGGCACCGGAGTCTGATGCCGACGAGACCATGGACTACACTGTTGAACTGCGTGTTCCGTCGAACAACAAGTTCATTGGCGAGACGCTGGGATATGCAGGTCTCTTTAACGTGGAGGGTGGAAAACTGATAAAAATACGCCATTTCGACGACGTGAAAGTTCCCCTTAGCGAGGATGAGTTCATTATGGGCGGTGACCGCCTGGTCTATGCCGGTCAGATCAAGAGCATCCTGACACTGACGGAGAGCCACGGCCTGGTGGTAGGCGAGGAGGTTGTCAATGTGGGCATGAAGACGCTTGTCTCGTCGCTCATCATGGTTGTCATGGTGGTGCTCTCGGCCCTCAATATCATGCCGCTGCTGCAGTGCGCCTTCCTGGCTGCTGCTGCCATGCTGATTTGCCGCTGCTGCACCCCCGACCAGGCCATGAAGGCCGTGAACTGGGACATCATCATGGTCTTTGCAGGCTCCTTGGTGCTGGGTCTGGCCATTCAGAGAACGGGCATTGCCGAGCGCCTTGCCCTGGGTATACTGGACGTTTGCGGCAGCAATCCCCTTGTGGTCATGACAGCCATTTGCTTTGTCGGCACGTTTATCACCGAGTTTATCTCCAACACGGCAGCTGGAGCCATGTTCTTCCCCATCATGTATCAGGCAGCCGAGAAGCTGGGCTATGAGCCTTATCCGTTCCTCATTGCGCTGATGATCAGTGTGAGCAGCAGCTTTGCCACGCCCATCGGTTCGCCCACCCACATGCTGGTCTACGGCCCGGGAGGCTACCGTTTCAGCGACTTCATGCGCATTGGCCTGCTGATGAACCTCATCATCCTGGCAGCCAACATCCTCATCGTGAACATTGTCTATCCCCTGACGCCGCTTGTACCCTAAGAAAACATAGAAACCAAACTGATATCCAACTGACATGAAGGTACTTTTGATTAACGGAAGCCCGCGTGAGAACGGCAATACGTTCAGGGCACTGAGCGAGGTGGCAGCCACACTGAACGCCGAAGGTGTAGACACCGAGATTGTGAGCATTGGCCGACAGGCCGTTCAGGGTTGCATAGCCTGCAGCATGTGTGGCCGTACAGGCCGCTGTACTTTCCACGACGACCTGTATTACAAGGTGATGCGCTCGGTGAAGGACGGCATCGACGGCCTGATAGTCGGGTCGCCCGTGTATTACGGCGGACCTAACGGTTCGCTTTGCGCACTGCTCGACCGCGTGTTCTATTCGCTTGGTCCTGACCTCCAGTACAAGCCCGGTGCCAGTGTGGTGGTGTGCCGTCGCGGCGGTGCCTCGGCTGCCTTCGACCGGCTGAACAAGTACTTCACGATGATGAACATGCCGCTGGTCAGTTCGCAGTACTGGAACCTGGCCTACGGACAGACGCCCGGACAGGTGGCTCAGGATGAGGAAGGCATGCAGACCATGCGCACGCTGGGCCGCAACATGGCCTGGATGATGCGCCAGTTGAGCGGTTGTCCGGAGCAGGAACGGCGCGTGTGGACAAATTTTATCCGATAACTGTATGCTTGTTTGCTGAATTTTTTGTATTTTTGCAAAAAATATCAGCACCATGATGAAGAAGCATCACAGAGCAGCCTGTATCCTTGCAGGCTTGACGATGGGTCTTGCCGCCATGGCACAGGCTCCTAACAACACAGGTACTTACTATAAGAATGCCGACGGAAAGACGGGTGCCGCCCTCAAGTCGGCTCTCTCCCAGTGCATCTATAACCGCACGGAGCGCTCCTACGGCGACCTCTGGACCGATTTTGAGAAGACCGACAAGCGCAGCGACGGCAAGGTGTGGGACATGTATTCGGGCACGAACAACTTCGAGTTCGGTGTCAACCAGGACCGTGGCAGTGGTGGAGGCTCGGAGGGACAGTACTACAACCGCGAGCACTCCTTCCCCAAGGCGTGGTTCGGCGGAAAGGTTCCACCCATGTACACCGACCTGCATCACATGTATCCCACGGACAAGCTGATCAACAACAAGCGCAGCGACAATCCCTTTGGCGAGGTGGATAAGGTGACATGGCAGTCGAACGGCGGCTTCTCCAAACTCGGAAGCAGCAAGACACCGGGCTACAGCGGCGTGGTGTTCGAGCCCAACGACCAGTACAAGGGAGATTTCGCACGAACCTATTTTTATATGGTCACCTGCTACGATGAGAAACTGCCCGACTGGTACAGTGAGATGCTCGATGGCACGCAGTACCCCGGTCTGGCCAAATGGGCCCTCGACATGCTCATGCGCTGGGCCAAGAACGACCCCGTGAGCCAGAAGGAGATAGACCGCAACAATGCCGTTTACGACATTCAGAACAACCGCAACCCCTTCATTGACTATCCTGGACTGGAGGACTACATCTGGGGCAACAAGGTGGGACAGGCGTTCCACTACGACAACTACGACGCCGGACTGAACAACATGGCTGCCCAGAAGACGGTGAAGAAAGGCTCCACCTACAACATCAAGGGACAGCGCATGCGCTCCAACCGCAACCTGCGTCGAGGTGTCTACGTGCGCAACAAGAAGAAAGTGGTGGTGAAATAAGCGATGATCAACGACGCAACACGGCAGTTTGTCTGCCTGCACCGTGAGGAAGACGTGCGGCGGCTGGCCCTGCGCGGGTGCAAGAACGAGGCCGTCGATATGACCCTGGCGCTGGAGCAGATTGCCGGTTGGCAGACGGCCAGACGCAAGCTGCCGTCGTGGGCAGCTGTCGATGGGGTGGTGTTTCCGCCCCATCTTGCGTTGGAACAGTGTTCCAGCGAGGCCACGGCGCGCTATAAGGCTGCCCTCGCAGCCCGTTTAGTGGGCGGACGGGGTAGCAGGATGATGGACCTGACGGGCGGCTTTGGCGTAGACTTTTCCTTTCTTTCCCCTTGTTTTGATGAGGCCGTCTATGTGGAGCGGCAGGAACGGCTGTGCCAGGTGGCTCAGCACAACTTCAGCGTGTTGGGCATCAAGGCCAGGGTGGTGTGTGCCGATGGTGCCGAGGAGCTGGACCGACAGCCCGAAGCAACCCTGATCTTCCTTGACCCCGCCCGTCGCGATGCCCATGGCGGGCGTACCTACGGCATTGGCGACTGTACCCCCGACGTGGTGCAGCTGCTGCCACGACTGCTGAAAAAGGCTCAGTGGATCATCATCAAGCTGTCGCCCATGCTCGACTGGCGCAAGGCCATGGCCGACTTGGGGCAGGATCATGTGCAGGAAGTACATATCGTGTCCGCAGGCGGTGAGTGCAAGGAGCTGCTGCTGGTGCTCTCGTCCAGTGCTGTTGAGGCTTCCCTGCGGCTCTTCTGTGTCAACGACGACGAGGTGTTTGAGGTCAGCGGTGATGCTGCCGAACCTGTGGCTGTGCCCACGATGGCTCCCGTCGTTCCTGCTCCGGGCGTTTTCCTCTACGAGCCGAACGCCTCGATCATGAAAGCCGGGTGCTTCGCTGCGTTGGAGCGTCGTTTAGGAGTGATGCAGGCGGCTCACGACAGCCATCTCTTCCTGGCCCGTGAGCCGTTGTCGTGGTTCCCGGGCCGTGGGTTCCGGGTGTCGGCCTGCTCCACGATGAACAAGAAGGAGCTGCGCCTTCTGCTCCAGGGTGTAAAGAAGGCTAACGTCAGTGTGCGCAATTTCCCGATGGGAGCCGAAGAGCTGCGCCGCCGCCTGAAACTGAGCGAGGGTGGCAGCAACTATCTCTTTGCTACCACCCTCGCCTCTGGCGAGCATGTGTTGATGCTCTGTGAGAAACTCTCCTGACGGTCGGGAGCGTTACTCTTCTACTTCAATGGTTTCCTTCACGACCTTGATGCCTTCTGCATCGATGATGACGCAGCGGTTCTTGTCGTTTTCAGCAAACGGCTGAACGGTGTCGCCCTTCGAGTCGGTAGTGATAATCGAAGCGTCGACGCCGTGACGGTTCACGAGGTCCTTCTTGAACTGGTCGGCACGCTTGGCAGCGTACATCTTGTTCACACGGGCGTTACCCGTGCCCTTGTCGGCATAGCCCACAATGTTCACCTTCACGTTCTTGTTCTCCTTGATGAACTGAGCCACTTGCTCCATAATGGCGCTGGGGGTCTCGTTTGCACTGACGCGGATGGCGTAGAACACCTCCTTGTGCAGCTTGGCAGGCTCCTCGCGAGTCACTTCCTTCTTCACCTTCTGCTTCACCACCACGGGTGCGGGGGCCACCACGGCCACGGGCTCCTCTACAATCTCCTCAACCACGGGCACGGGTGCGGGAGCGGGCTTGCTGTAGCGATGGCCGAAACGGAAGCTCAAGCCCAGCATGGCGGTGAACTGCCAGTCGTCGGCATCGTTGGTCTTCGAGTTGAAGCGGTCGTCCTTTGAGTTGGCATTCACTTCGAGCGACACGCCGAAGGGCTTCGTCACGTCGGTCTCCAGACGCAGACCTGCGCGGATGTTGTGGCTCAGACGGTTGTCGTCCCAGGCTAGGGGAATGCGGTTGGCGGGCATCTTCAGGTCCTTCAGCTCGTCGTTGTCCCAGGCGTAGGTCAGACCCACACCGCCGATGAGCATCACGTTGAGCAGGTTGTTGCTCTTCTTGCTGAACAGGTTGGTGAGGTTCACAAGCAGGTCGAGGTCGGGCGTAATGTACTTCCACTTGTAGTACTTGTCAATGTCGCTGAAGCCGCTCTTCGACTCCCATGCGTTCACATGCAGACGGGCACCCACCACAGGGCTGAAGAAGTGACCTATCGAGAGGGCAGCGGTCGGAGTGATCAACTTGTCCATCTTCACATTGGTAGCAGTGAGCTGCACGCCACCCTGTGCTTCGACGATTGAATACGACTTCAGTGCGCCGCGCGTGTCCTGTGCCTGTACGGCACCGACCATCAGCATCGAGAGTGCTGCGGTCATGAAGAAATTCTTGTGTTTCATTACTCTAGAGTTTGTTTTTTATTTGATCAAATATTGTTTTGCTGTTAGGTTGTGGCTGCAAAGATACAAATAATTTTGTAACTTAATGCAAAAAAATATGTTTTTTTGTTTCAAAAAAGTCTCAAAATCAGCAATTTGTAGTATTTTTCGGGCCCTTAGTCCGCCTTTTCAGTTTTCAAGCAACACGAATGTGGCTCAGAAGCAGGGGGTTGGTGGGAGTGGTATTCTGTTTGCAAAATTAAGTTTAATAGTCCAAAAAAACGAATTTTTCTGAGGCTTTCTAACAAAAAAATGCTAACTTTGTACGATTTTATTCATAAAGACGAAAAAAAGCATGGCAGTAGAAATCAAGAAAGTGGTCAGCAAGCATGACCTGAAAACGTTCATCGAGTTTCATTACGACTTATATGAGGGCAACGAGTTCGATGCCCCAAACCTGTACAGTGACGAACTGAACACACTGAGCAGCGACAAGAATCCTGCCTTCGAATTTTGCGAGTCAGAGTTTTTCCTGGCATATAAGGATGGTCGTGTGGCAGGCCGTGTGGCAGCCATCATCAACCACCGCTACAATGAACAATGGAAGCGGCCATGCGTGCGCTTCGGCTGGATTGACTTCATCGACGACCTGGAAGTGTCGACAGCCTTGCTCAAGGCCGTTGAGGACTGGGGCCGGGAGAAGGGTATGAAGGAGATTATCGGTCCGCTGGGATTCACCGACATGGATCCTGAGGGCATGCTCATCAAGGGCTTCGACCAGCTTGGTACCATGGCAACCATCTACAACTATCCTTACTATCCGAAGCACATGGAGCAGATGGCGGGCTATGAGAAGGACAATGACTACGTGGAGTACAAGGCTTTCGTGCCCAAGGGTGACATGCCTGAGAAGTTCTCGAAGGTGGCACAGATGGTTGAGAAGCGCTACAACCTGCACTGTCCGAAGCTGAAGCGCAGCCAGGTGTTCGGGCCTGACGGCTACGGACGTAAGGTGCTGGAGGTGGTGAACAAAACCTTCGGCGACCTGTATGGCTACTCACAGATGACCGACCGCCAGATTGATACTTACGTGAAGGAATACTTCAAGTTCTTCTCAATGGACATGCTGTGCGTCATCGAAGACTGGAACACGCCCGACCATAAAGTGGTGGGTGTGGGCATCAGCATCCCTTCACTGACCAAAGCATTGCAGAAGTGCCATAAGGGACGGCTGTTGCCGTTCGGATGGTGGCATCTGTTCAGGGCACTTTACATGAAGAAGACCGACATTGTAGACTGCTTGCTGGTGGGCGTGCTGCCTGAATACCGCCCCAAGGGAGCCAACGCGCTGCTCTTCTACCACCTCATTCCCATTTACCAGAAGTACGGCTTCAAGTGGGGTGAGACCCATGTACACATGGAGAGCAACACTGCCGTGCAGGCACAGTGGCAGTACTTGGAGAACGAACAGCACAAGCGTCGCCGCTGCTACAAGAAAGCCCTAATTCCCTAAGCGAACAGGAAGGGTGTCTGAAGAAACGACAAGACTGACCAAGTGAATATGGAAGAGGATTTGAGCAAGACAACAGAGGGTGTGGTAACTCCGGATTATGGTGATGAGAACATACGCACACTGACCGGTACGGAACACATCCGACTGCGCCCAGGCATGTATATCGGCCGACTGGGCGACGGACAGCTGGCTGAAGATGGCATCTATGTGCTGCTGAAAGAGGTCATCGACAACTCCATCGACGAGTTTAAGATGAAATCTGGCGACCGCATTGAGGTGAATGTCGACGACAATCTGCGTGTCTCCGTGCGCGACTATGGCCGTGGCATTCCGCAAGGCAAGATGATTGAAGCCGTCTCAGTGCTCAACACGGGCGGCAAGTACGACTCAAAAGCTTTCAAGAAGAGCATTGGTCTGAACGGTGTGGGCGTGAAGGCAGTCAACGCCCTGAGCACCCATTTCGAGGTGGCCAGCTTCCGCGACGGCAAGGTGCGGCGTGCATCGTTCGAGAAAGGCAAGCTTATCAGCGATGTCACGGAGGACACCCAGGACGAGAACGGCACCTACATCTTCTTCGAACCCGACGATTCGCTGTTCCTGCACTACTCGTTCCATGACGACATTGTGGAGAACATGCTGCGCAACTACACCTATCTGAACACGGGCCTGGCCATCATGTATAACGGACGACGCATCCTGTCGCGCCACGGTTTGGAGGACTTGCTGAAGGACCGTATGACCAGCGATTCGCTGTATCCCATCATTCACCTGCAGGGCGAGGACATTGAGATTGCCTTTACCCATGCCAACCAGTACGGCGAAGAATACTATTCGTTTGTCAACGGACAGCACACCACGCAGGGCGGTACCCATCAGAGTGCCTTCAAGGAGCACATTGCCAAGACCATCAAGGAGTTCTTCCAGAAGAATTTTGAGTATGTTGACATACGAACCGGACTGGTAGCTGCCATCGCCCTGAACGTAGAGGAACCCATGTTTGAGAGCCAGACAAAGATCAAGCTGGGCTCGCTCACCATGGCTCCCATGCCTACACAGGTCGATGCCGACCATCCGGCACCGCCTTCCATCAACAAATACGTGGGCGACTTCATCAAGACCGAGGTGGACAACTACCTGCACAAGAACCCCGACACGGCTGAGGTGATGCTGCAGAAGATTCAGGAGAGCGAGAAGGAGCGCAAGGCCATGGCCGGAGTAACGAAGCTGGCACGTGAGCGTGCAAAGAAGGCCAACCTGCACAACCGCAAGCTTCGCGACTGCCGTATTCACTACAGCGACGTGAAGGACGACCGCAAGGAAGAGTCGTGCATCTTCATTACCGAGGGCGATTCGGCCAGTGGAAGCATTACCAAGAGCCGCGATGTCAACACGCAGGCCGTCTTTTCCCTGCGAGGAAAGCCCCTCAACTCGTTCGGACTGACCAAGAAGGTGGTCTATGAGAACGAGGAGTTCAACCTGCTGCAGGCAGCCCTCGATATTGAGGAGGGTCTCGACACGCTAAGATATAATAAGGTGATTGTGGCAACGGATGCCGATGTCGACGGCATGCACATCCGCCTGCTGATCATCACCTTCTTCCTTCAGTTCTTCCCGGAACTCATCCGCAAGGGACATGTCTATGTGCTTCAGACACCGCTCTTCCGCGTTCGCAACCGTCGCAACAAGATTCGCAAGAAGGATGTGGTGGCCGAAGCCGATGCCAAAGCCCGCAGCGAAAAGAAGAGCGACTTCATCACGCGCTATTGCTACAGCGACGAGGAGCGCCAGAAAGCTATCAGCGAACTGGGTCCCGACCCTGAGATCACCCGTTTCAAAGGCTTGGGTGAGATCAGTCCCGAGGAGTTTGCCGGCTTCATCGGTCCCGACATCCGCCTGGAGCAGGTCACGCTTCACAAGACCGATCAGGTGCAGAAGCTCTTGGAGTACTACATGGGCAAAAATACCATGGAGCGCCAGAACTTCATCATCGACAACCTGGTCATTGAAGAAGACCGCCCTGAAGAAGAAGTCTACGACTGATACAATTGTTCCCGTTGGAACAGAAAGGGTGGCAACGTAAATCTTTCTATAAGTTCACAGTGATGTCCTCTCGCGGCACCTTCTCCCAGTCGAACGACTGGGCAAGGGCAGTGGGAGTGACAGGTGTGGGTTGTGGCTGCTGTCCGGCCAAATGGGCCAGAAGGCCGATGAGTTCTGGGGCGGTATAGCGGTTGCGCAGCTGCTCCATGTCAAGACTCTGGTCGCGCTTGGAAAGCCGTTGGCCGCACTGGTTGCAGAGCAGGGGGAGGTGGATGAAACGCGGTGAGGGGAAGCCTAAAAGGCTGGCGACATACATCTGCTGGGGAGAAGAGAGGAGAAGGTCGCGGCCCCGCACCACTTCGTTGACGCCCATGAGGGCATCGTCAACCACCACGGCCAGCTGGTAGGCCCACGCGCCGTCCTTGCGACGGATGATGAAGTCGCCCACGTGCTGTGCCAGGTTCACCGACTGGTGGCCATAGTGGCCGTCGGTGAAGGCCATCTCGCGGTCGGGCACCACCAGTCGTGTGGCTCCCTGGCGGCCTGGCTGCGGCGGCAGATGGCGGCAGGTGCCTTGATAGACCACGCGGCCGTCGCTCTCATGGGGGGCCTGCGTGGCCAGGATGTCGGCCCGGGTGCAGTAGCAGGGGTAGGTCAGCTGCAGGCTGCGTAGCTGGTCGAAGTATTGCTGATAGATGTCGGAGCGCTGACTCTGGTACACGGGCTGCCCGTCCCACTCAAGTCCCAGCCACTCCAGGTCGGCCATCAGCAGGTCGGCCCACTGCTGGCGGGAGCGTGCAGGGTCAATGTCCTCAATGCGCAGCAGCCACTGTCCGCCCTTGCTGCGGGCCGACAGCCACGACAGCAGTGCGCTGAACACGTTGCCCAAATGCATCCGCCCGGTGGGCGAGGGTGCGAATCGTCCTATCGTCATGGTGCGATGATTTGATTTTTGCTGTGCAAAATTACTTTTTTTCAGTGAGAATCCCGTCTTTTTCTCAGATAAATAGTGTATGCGTTTTGCATGTCCGCATGAAAATGCATATTCACCGTTTGTGTAACATCTTGATTCTTAGTGGTTTGCAGCAGAGGCTTGGTTGCGTCACAATTGAGGCTCTGTTGTGAGCTAACTGAGGCTCTGTTGCGAGCTTACTGAGCCTTGGTTGAAAGGCGGTGGAACGGGCATGGGCAAAGTGCATGGATATGCACAAATCCTAGTGTGGCGTAATTCTTTAGCCTATCCTGTGGCAGTTTGATTTTTTTTCCCTATCTTTGCAGCCAAAACTTATCATTTTCCTATGAAAAGACAAATTATTGGGGCAGCCATGATGCTGCTTGCAGGTGTTCCAGCTGGCGCACAGACAAGGGCACAGCTGGAGAAACTCTCAATGGCTGAGGCTGCAGTGGTGCGACTCTACGTGGACAGTGTCGACGAGCGGAAGCTGGTGGAGGACGCCATCCGTGGCATGCTCGAGAAACTGGACCCCCACAGCAGCTACAGCACACCGAAGGAGGTGAAGAAGATGAACGAGCCGTTGCAGGGTTCGTTTGAGGGAGTGGGCATCCAGTTCAATATGATGGAGGACACGCTCGTGGTCATCCAGACCATTACCAAGGGCCCGTCGGAGAAGGCTGGCATCCTGGCTGGCGACCGCATTGTGAGCGTGAACGACACGGCTATTGCCGGTGTGAAGATGAGCCGTGAGGACATCATGGGCCGTCTGCGCGGTCCTAAGGGCACGACGGCCCGTCTGGGCGTGATTCGTCCAGGCATCAAGGACCGCCTGCAGTTCAAGGTTGTGCGCGACAAGATTCCCGTGAAGAGCGTCGATGCCGCCTACATGGTGCAGCCCGGAGTGGGATATGTGCGCATTGGCAACTTCGGTGCCACCACCTACGACGAGATGATGGAGGCCTTGCACAGCCTGAAGGCTCAGGGAATGAACCGTCTGGTGCTCGACCTGCAGGGCAACGGCGGCGGCTATCTGCAAGCAGCAGCCGACATTGCAGGCGAGTTTCTCAGCAAGGGCGACCCCATCGTCTACACCGAGGGACGCAGCGTGCCGCGCCACGACTACCATGCTGAGCGCGAAGGCGAGTTCAGCCAGATGCCTGTGGCGGTGCTGGTCGACGAATATACGGCTTCGGCCGCTGAGATTGTGACTGGAGCCATCCAGGACAACGACCGCGGTGTGGTGGCCGGCAGGCGCACCTTCGGCAAGGGCTTGGTACAGCGTCCCATCGACCTGCCCGACGGTTCCATGATACGTCTGACCATCTCCCATTACTACACACCCTCGGGCCGCTGCATCCAGAAGCCCTATGAGAACGGCAAGCAGAAGGACTATTCTATGGACGTGGCCAATCGCCTGAAGCACGGTGAGCTGACCAACAAGGACTCGATACACTTCTCCGACTCATTGCGGTTCTACACGCTGAAGCGCCATCGCACGGTCTACGGCGGTGGCGGCATCATGCCCGATGCCTTCGTGCCGCTCGACACCACGCGCTACACCCAGTTCCACCGCGAACTGGTGGCCAAGGGCGTGATCAACACAGAGAACCTGCGCTACATTGACCGTAACCGTAAACAATTGAAGAAGCAGTATCCCGACTTCCAGCAGTACAAGGCTGCCTACGAAGTGCCCCAGTCGCTGATTGATGCCATTTGGAAAGAGGCCGAGAAACAGAAGGTCAAGCCCCGCGACGAGGCCGAACGCGAGCGCACCATGCCCTTCCTGCGCCTGCAGCTAAAGGCCCTCATAGCCCGCGACCTGTGGGACATGAGCGAGTACTTTTCTATTATCAATGCCGACAGCGACATCTTCAAGACAGGTCTTGAGGAACTGCTGAAGAACCCGTAACCACAACACCCGCCATGGAACAACTGCTGCACTATGTGTGGAAACACCGCATGCTGCCGCCCGGCGAGCTGTTGACGACTGACGGAAAGGTGGTCGAAGTGATCGACCCCGGGCTGTACAACCGCCGTGACCAGGGTCCCGACTTCTTCAATGCCAAGGTCAGGATAGGTGGAACCATGTGGGTGGGCAACGTAGAATTGCACCAGCGCAGCAGCGACTGGTATGCCCATCACCACGACCGCGATGCGGCCTACAACAACGTGGTGCTTCACGTGGTGGGCGAAGCTGATGCCGACGTACTCACACAGGAGGGTCACTACCTGCCGCAGTTGGTCGTAGAGGTGCCCCGACAGGTGCGTGAGAACTATGAAGCCCTGCTCAGCACCGACCATTATCCGCCCTGCTATCAGGCCATTCCCGGTCTTCCACGGCTCATGGTACACTCCTGGCTGGCCGCCCTTCAGACGGAACGGCTGGAACAGAAGACTGTGGCCATCGCTGAAAGAGCCCGCCGTTTGGACGGAAGTTGGGAGGATGCCTACTTCGTCACCTTGGCACGCAACTTCGGTTTCGGCATCAATGGCGACGCCTTCGAACAGTGGGCTATGAATGTGCCCATGCAGGCGGTGGGCAAACACCGTGACGACTTGTTCCAGATTGAGGCCCTCTTCATGGGTCAGGCCGGTCTGCTCAATATCAATGCCGTGCCCCAGCGCCATCAGGCCGATGCCCTGCAGGAAGGCTACTTTGCCCGGCTGAGCAACGAGTACCAGTATCTGGCCCATAAGTTCTCGCTCCAGCCCATGGACTACAGCCTCTGGCGTTTTCTCAGGCTGAGGCCCCAGAACTTCCCCCACATACGCATCTCGCAGCTGGCCAACCTCTATTATGAGCGCAAGACGGGCCTGAGCCAGCTCCTGGAGTGCGAGACCATCGACCAGCTGAAAGAGCTGTTTCAGACCCAGGTCACCCCTTATTGGCAGACTCACTACGTCTTCGGGGCCGAAAGCGGGAAGAGCCTGAAGCGGCTGTCGGCCTCGTCGGCCAGTCTGCTGCTCATTAACACAGCCATTCCCGTGCTCTTCGCTGTGGGCCGCCACCGCCAGAAGGAGGTCTGGTGCGACCGTGCCTTCGATTTCCTGGAGCAGCTGAAGGCTGAACAGAACCACATTGTACGCATGTGGGCCGAATGCGGACTGGAGGCAAGCAGTGCCGGCGACTCGCAGGCCCTCATCCAGTTGAAGAAGGAATATTGCGACAAGAAGGACTGTCTGCGCTGTCGCTTTGGCTATGAATATTTGAAAAAAGGAGAAAAGTAAATGGAATACATATTCGAAACGCGCATGGAAGTGCGTGACTATGAGTGTGACATCGAGGGCATTGTGAACAATGCTCAGTACATTCACTACTGCGAACACACGCGACACCTGTTTCTCAAGGAATGCGGGTTGAGCTTCGCTGAGATGCACCAGAAGGGTGTCGATGCCGTTGTGGCACGCATGCAGCTACAGTACAAGGTGCCGCTCAGACCCGACGACGAGTTCATTTCCAGACTGAATCTGACCAAGGAGGGCATCAAGTATGTGTTCCATCAGGACATCTACCGTGCCAGCGACGAGCAGCTGTGCTTCCGTGGCAAGATTGAGCTGGTGTGCCTGGTCAACGGCCGTTTAGCCAACAGCGACGACTACGACCGTGCTTTCCAGCGTTTTATCAGTAAGCAAGACAATTGATATGGAGCAGGAAGAACTTCTTTACACCATTGCCCTGACGCGAATGACGGGCTTTAACTTCCAGACCGCACTGCGGCTCTATCAGGAGCTGGGTGGAGGAAAGGCCGTTTACGACCACCGTACCGATTTGCGTGACGTGCTGCCGGAGTGCAGCGACCGCTTGGTGGCCTCGCTGCAGGACTGGAGCCTGCCGCTTGTCAGGGCTGAACAGGAACTCCACTTCCTTGAGAAACACCACGTAAAAGCACTCTGCTTAGGCACAGACGACTATCCACAACGACTCACCGAGTGTGCCGATGCGCCCATTGTGCTCTATTACATGGGTGCGGCTGAGCTGAACCAGCAGCGCATTGTGAGCATTGTCGGCACGCGACACGCCACTGCCTACGGTCAGGATCTGGTCCGGCGGTTCACGGAAGAACTCCACCAGTTGTGCCCCGATGCGCTTGTTGTGAGCGGACTGGCCTATGGAATCGACATTGCTGCGCACCGCAATGCGCTTGCTTGTGGGATGGAGACGGTGGGTGTGCTGGCTCACGGTCTTGACGAACTGTACCCTCCACGTCATCGCGATACGGCCTGCGAGATGCTCAAGCAGGGCGGACTGCTGACAGAATACATGACCGAGACGAAGGTCGACAAGCTGAACTTCGTGAAGCGCAACCGCATTGTTGCCGGCATGGCAGACGCCACCTTGCTGGTAGAAAGTGCTGCACGTGGCGGCGGTCTCATCACATGTGGCATTGCCCAGGACTACGGTCGTTCGGTGTTTGCCTTCCCCGGTGCGGTGGGTGCGCCCTACTCGGAGGGCTGCAACAACCTGATTCGCGACAACGGGGCCTCGCTCATCACCTCGGCTGAGGACTTCGTGACGGCTATGGGATGGACAACCGACGCACAACTGCGCCAGGCCAAGAGTGCAGGTATAGAACGAAATCTGTTCCCCAACCTTTCGGATGAGGAACAGACGGTGGTCAGTGTGCTCAGTGAAGTAGGCGATTTGCAGCTGAACCAGCTCTCGGTGAAGAGCAACCTGCCCATCGGCCAGCTCACAGCCCTGCTCTTCCAGTTGGAGATGAAGGGCGTGGTGCGCCCGCTGGCAGGCGGTACTTACCACCTGCTCAGGTAGCAGCGGCTCATTTCTTCTGCACTTTTTTCAGCCATTTCGGATAGTGGTCGATGACGCTCTGGGGGTCATCGTTATACCACCCGTAGCCGTTGCGCCGCTCATAGCCGATGTACTCCAATGCGGGCTGCTTCACGCCATCGCGGTCGCAGACGTAGGGTTCTTCTGTGTCCAGATCGTAGTAACGGGCCCAAATGAGTGGAGCTCCGAACTGATGGACCAACCGGCGGTCGCGTTTCCCGTCTTTGTTCACGAAGTTTTCATATCTCATGTCCTTGATGGCGTGGCTTTCTAACCATGCCACTGCAGCCGAAACGGCCTCGATGACACGCTCTGACGGTTCGGGAAGCGACATGAGCAGCTTCAGCAGGTGGGGTGTCTCGTGACTTCCGGTGAACGACGGTAGTTCGTAAGCACGGGCTTTGGCAGGCTGCAGGGTGAACTCGTCGTGCTGCTGACACCATACCGTGAGCTTTCCGTTCTTGCGTATCTGGCAGTTCAGTATGCACTCAATGCCTTTGTCGAAAGCTTTCCGGCAGCGTGCCTTCAGGTCGTCGCCAAGCTTCAGCTGATCGTAGGGTGCATGGTCTTCATAGAGTTCGCGCAGCAGGTACATGACGTTGTAGATGGCGTTGTCGTTGAAGGTGATGTGGTCGCTGTAGTAGGGCGTGCCGGGAGGCCAGTTGGGCTTGTGGGGATAGAACTGCGGCCATCCGCCGTTATCGTACTGCGCATTGAGCAGATATTCCACACCGCAGACAAACGCCTTGCGCACGGTTTTCTTCTTGGTGGCTGCATAGCTCTTGGCCAGGAAGGCCATTTCGGTGATGGTGGCACCGTTGTCGATGGTGGCACCGATGCCCTCCTTGCTCTTGATGGCACGCAGGATGGAGTCTCGGTCGGCCTGTTCGCGCTCGTCGGGAGCCAGTTGCCAGCTGTGGTTCTTGGTCCATCCGCCCGATGGGAACTGGTATTTCAGGATGCTGTCGACGGCTGCCTGAGCCTCGGCTGTGGCATACCAGGCATCGGGCATGACGTGAATAAGGTGCTTCAATTGCATGTCCTGTTGCGCATGGAGCACACCGGCCGTGACAGCCAGGACCAGGGTGATGATTTGTCTTTTCTTCATTAGTAGCTGTTTTTAAGTTGGTTTGCAGGGTGCAAATGTAGGCATAATAATTGAAACAGCGAAGGATTTGCCTCTTTTTTTGTGTCACGACGTGAAAAAGGCTGCCTTAGCTCGATTGCATGGGCAGCCTTTTTTCGTTGAAAAATGTGTGCGAAGCTTCACAGCTTCTTTGTAATGATTGTTTTAATTCTTGATTGATTTATTATTATAGAGAAAGCATAGAAATTCCTCGTCAATGTTACCGGTCAGATTGACTATTGTCAGCCGGTTGCTCTTGCAGTCTTCGTGCAGCATGATGAGTTCCACGGTGTGGCCTTTGCGATTCTTGCGTGTGTAGAAGGCGCCGTGCTGTTCGCCGTTGCGGTAGTCGCGTTCGGCCTGGAAGCGGCGCTGGTTCTTGGTGAGCAGGTCTTCCGCCTTCTGATAGTAGTCGGCGTGGGCCGTCACGATGCGTGCGCTCTTCAGCTTGCTGATGGCCTGCATGATGTTTTCGGGCCGGTCGGTGGTGTGCTGTCTGACCAGCTGTTCCATCATCTTGGGGCTCACGGTAACGCAGCTCACGGTGGTGTCGGCTGTGCAGAGGCTCATGAACTTCTCAGCGAAGTCGGGCGAGCGTTGTGCCAGGGCCGAAGTCTGGACCAGTACTGCTGCCAGCAGGACTATCAGCGAACGCATCATCTAAGCTGGCCGATGAGTGAGTCGGTACTGACGGAGTCGATTCCCTGTGCCTGGCTGAATCCCTCAGAGATGAGCATCAGGGCATCTTCCACCTGGTCGTAGGCCATGGAAGGATCGTCGTAGGTGTCCTTGTAGGCCGCATAGTTGATCTCGTCGGTCAATGGCTGACCGTTGCTTACTGCGTGGTCGATGGCATTGGCCAGTGTGAGCACTACAGCCACGACGGCAGCAGCGCGCATGAGCGGTTGCAGGCGTTCTGCCAGGCTGATGGTACGGGCCTTGACCACGCGTGGCTCCTCGGTGAGTGCCAGCAGGCGTGCATCGAAGTCGTCGCCCAGCTGCTCCTCGGGCTGCATGGCAGCAAAGAGGGGCTTGTACTGGCTCAGCTCCTGGGGCAGTTCCTGCTCGTCCTGAGCGAAGAATGCCTTCAGAATCTGCTCTTCCTGCAGTGTGGTCTCACACTGGAAGTAGCGCTGCAGCAGCTGTTCGATGTACTTATAGTCCATATTTTTCTGTTTCGAGATACTTCTGTCTGATGGTTTGCCTGGCCCGGAAGATGTTCACCTTGACTTGCTGTTCGGTGATGCCGAGCACTTCGGCTATTTCCTTGTAGGGTTTTCCCTCAACGTCGCGCAGCTGCATGCAGGAGCGCTGTTTCTCGGGCAGCCCGTTGATGAGGCGGCGTACCAGCTGTACTCGGTCTCGCTCCACGGCCTGTTCCTCGGGGTTGGCGGCTGTGTCGGCCACGTCGGTGCCCCCTTGGTGGTCTTGCGGCTCGTGTCGCAGGGCGAACTGGGCGGTCTGGTTGTCGGCTCTTTTCTGCCTGTCGAGTGCCAAGTTGCGGCAGATGGTGAGGCAGAAGGCTTCCATCGATTCGATTTCGGCCCAGGAGTCGCGCCGGTTCCACACCTTGAGCATCGTTTCCTGCACCACGTCTTCTGCCTCCGCAGGATTGAGAGTGATGCGGAGTGCCAGCCGGTAGAGCTCGTTCTTGAGCGGCAGTACGTCAGTGCGGAAGTCGATGTTCTTCATCCTCTCTGAAGTATAAGACGACTGTGGTGGGGCAAAAGTTACAGGTTGGTGCGTTAATGGATGTTAAACCTTGAGTTAATGGTCTTCTTTTATCACTGTTCCGCTGTTGCCGTCGATGGCGGTGGCCAGTGTAATGACCACGCGGCTGACGCCAGCATCGACGGCAGCCAGGGCGTTTTCAATCTTGGGCAGCATGCCTCCCGAGATGGTGCCGTCGGCCTGGTAGCGCTGGAAGTCGGCCTGGGTGATGACGGGTATGACCGTCGTGTCGTCGTCGGGATTGGCCAGTACGCCGGGCTTCTCGAAGGCGAAGACGAGTGTCACATCGTAGACCTTGGCCAGTGCCTTGGCTGTTTCGGAGGCGATGGTGTCGGCATTGGTATTGAGCATGGTTCCGTGGCCGTCGTGGGTGAGCGGTGCCATTACGGGTACCAGGCCCTGGGCGATGAGGCTCGAGAGTGTCTGGTGGTCGACGTCCTTGACGTCGCCTACATAACCGTAGTCCACACCGTTCTTCAGCGGGCGCTTCACCGAGCGGATAACATCGGCATCGGCGCCGGTCAGTCCGATGGCCTTGATGCCTTCGGCCTGCAGGCAGGCCACCACGTGCTTGTTCACCAGGCCACCGTAGACCATTGTCACCACTTCCAGCATGGCTGCGTCGGTGATGCGGCGTCCGCCCACCATCTGTGTCTCGATGCCCAGCCGTTCGGCCATCTTAGTAGCCTTGCGGCCACCACCGTGAACCAGTACTTTGTTGCCCTCAATGGCGCTGAAGTCTTTCAGCAGCTGTGCCAGCTGTGCTTCGTCCTCGACCACGGCACCGCCAACTTTCACAATTGTCAGTTTCTCTTTCATCTTTTTTCGGTTGTTATTATCTTTCTGCAAAGGTACGGATTTTTTCTGAGAAAACGACTTTGATGGGGTGGGAAAATGAGCGTGATTCCTATTGCCTGCAACTGAGGCTTGGTTTCGCTGCAACTGAGGCTCGGTAACAAAACAACTGAGCCTCAGTTGAAAGACTACTGAGGCTCAGTTATAAATAGTTGGAAATCAAATTGTTACAATGATTTTGTGGAACTGCTCACTCCAGATAGGTGTAGCCGTAGAGGCCGGAGCGGTAGTTAGAAAGGAACTCCTTGCCCTCTTCAAGGGTGATCTTGCCCTGCTTCACGCTCTTTGTGACCCATATCTCGAGCTGGCGCACCAGTTTCTTGGGGTTATACTGCACGTATTCCAGCACTTCCTCGACCGTCTCGCCGTCGATGATCTGGTCAATGTGGTAGTGGCCGTCCTTCACCGAGATATGTACAGCAGTGGTGTCGCCGAAGAGGTTGTGCATGTCGCCCAGGATTTCCTGGTAGGCTCCCACGAGGAACACGCCCAGGTAGTAGGCTTCGTTCTTCTTCAGCGGATGAACGGGAAGCGAGTGAGAGTTGTGGCGGTTGGTCACGAAGTTGGCAATCTTGCCGTCAGAGTCGCACGTGATGTCCTGAATGGTGGCGTTGCGCGAGGGCCGTTCGTCGAGTCTCTGGATGGGCATGATGGGGAAGAGCTGGTCGATGGCCCACGCATCGCTAAGGCTCTGGAAGAGCGAGAAGTTGCAGAAGTACTTGTCGGCCAGCAGTTTGTCGATGTTCATGAGCTCTTCGGGCACGTGCTTCATGTTCTTGGCCAGTGCGTTGATCTCATGGCAAACGCTCCAGTACATGGCTTCAATCTCGGCACGTGTCTTCAGGTCTACGATACCGTGGCTGAACAGGTTGAGTACCTCCTCGCGAATTTGTTCTGCATCGTGCCAGTCCTCCAGTACGTTGCGGGGCGAGAGATTGTCCCAGATGTCGTACAGGTCTTTCACCAGCTGGTGTGAGCTCTCGTCGGGCTCGAACTCCTCGGGCATTTCGGGCAGCGACGCTGTCTCCAGCACGTCGATGACCAGCACTGAGTGGTGGGCTGCTAGCGAGCGTCCGCTTTCGGTGATAATGTTGGGATGGGGAATGTCGTTCTTATTGGCTGCATCCACGAAAGTGTAAATACAGTCGTTGACATACTCCTGGATGGAGTAGTTCACCGAGCTTTCCGACGACGGCGAGCGCGTGCCGTCGTAGTCCACGCCCAGTCCGCCTCCGCAGTCCACGAAGTCCACGTTGTAGCCCATTTTGTGCAGTTGGATGTAGAATTGCGACGCTTCGCGGAGGGCCGTCTGGATGCGGCGTATCTTGGTAATCTGCGAACCGATGTGGAAATGAATGAGACGCAGGCAGTCGCGCATGTCCTTCTTGTCGAGCAGTTCCAGTGCCTCTAAGAGTTCGGCACTGGTCAGTCCGAACTTCGACGCGTCGCCACCGCTCTCTTCCCACTTGCCGGAACCGCTCGATGCCAGTTTAATGCGGATGCCGATATTAGGCCGTACGCCCAGTTTTTTGGCTTCACGGGCAATGATGTCGAGCTCGTTCATCTTCTCCACCACAATGAATATGTGCTTGCCCATCTTTTGTGCCAGCAGGGCGAGCTCAATGTAGCTCTGATCTTTGTAGCCGTTGCAGACGATGATGGAGTCGCTCTGGCACTGCATGGCGATGACGGCGTGCAGTTCGGGCTTCGAACCGGCTTCCAGACCCAGGTTGAACTTGCGTCCATGACTGATGATTTCTTCAACCACGGGCTGCATCTGGTTCACCTTAATGGGATAGACCACATAATTCTCACCCTTGTAGTCATATTCTTCCGAAGCTTTCTTGAAGCAGCTCCACGTCTTCTCGATGCGGTTGTCGAGAATGTCGGGGAAGCGCAGCAGCACGGGAGCGGTGACATCGCGCAGCGACAGCTCGTCCATCACCTCGCGCAGGTCTATCTGTGTCTGGTCCTTGCAGGGCGTCACATAAACGTTGCCTTCGTCGTTGATACCAAAGTAACTGGTGCCCCAACCGTTGATGTTGTACAGTTCACGGGCGTCGTCGATGGTCCATTTTTTCATTTATTTTCGCTTTATATATAAATTAATGTGTATCTGGTTTAGTTGCTTATCTTCACACCACGACGGCCAAGTTTACGCTGTTCGCTGGTGAGTACGGCATAGATGCCACGGGGCAGACTCTTGATGGCCTGACGAAGCTGTGCGGCTGTGGTGGTAAGCAGCAGGTGGCCACGGGTGTTGTAAACGTAGACGGCATCGTCGGGATTGCCTTTCTCAAGCGAGGCAATGCCTTCGGGCACACCGTCCCACACGAACCAGCGTATGTCGGCCACCTTCATCGAGTCTTTCTGTTCATCGCTGAAATAGAGCAGGTAGATGTCATACTCCCGTCCAGCCAAAATGCTGTCGAACGTAAACTCATAGACGGTCTGGCCGTGGGCGGGAATCATCTCGTTTGACGTGAGTTCGTACTGGAAGTATACTTTGCCGTCAGGCACTTCAGGTTCACGGTACAGCTTGGCAAAGATGCCGTTGGTGTAGTCTTCATCGGCAGCATTGGCGAGGGTGGTGCGCAGCGTAGTCGTCTCGCCAACAGTAAGTTCTGGTTCGCCCACCACTTCAAGAGTCCAGACAATGGGCAGCTTCTCTATTGTCAGCGTGGAGTTTTGGTAACTGATGGTGTAGTTCTTGGCTTCGGCACCACTGACGGTCACTTCATAGGTTCCGACTTCGTTCGTGGTGGAAACCTGTGGCGTGGCAACGGGTTGAGCGGTCAGCACACTTTCGTTGTCGTCATACTTCCAACCATCGTAGGTGAACTCAAATGCGGGCATCTCGTCGCCTTGGCTGACGGTGTCAGGAACGGTGCTGATGGTCAACGGGGCAGGAACCACGTGGAGTTTGCCGCCTACAAGGGTCACCGATGGCGGGTAGTTGGTCACTGTGCCCATGCTCACTTCGATGTCATAGTCGCCCACGTCGGGACGATTGGAAATGTGCATTATCAGTTCGGGCTTTCCGCCTTTCAGCTTTCCATCGACTGCGTATATAAGCGTCTGGGGCAGCGGATCGCCGTAGACAATGGTGGTGTCCTTTGCCGTGATGGTCACTTGCGGTGCAGGTGTCACGGTAATGGTCGAGTTCTGATAAGTAATGGTGTAGTTCTTAGCCTTTGCCGAGTCTATCTTCAGCTCGTAGGTGCCGGCCGGGCTGTCGCTCGTTACGTTGTGGGTGAACACGGGCTGGCGGTCAAGGTCGCTGGGGTCATCGTCATATTTGAAGCCGGTATACACAGCTTTCAGATCTGGCAACTGCTCACCCTGCTCCATGGTGTAGGGGCCTCCGGCACTGATGGTGAGCGGAGCGGGCAGCACCACGAGTTTACCTTCATTGACTACAATGTTGAAGTTGGTCAGTGAGCGGGTGTCAATGCCGATTTCATATTCGTCAGCAGCAGGCCAGGCTTTGTTTCTGACGTATGGTTCTGGGGTACCACCTTTTATTTCGCCGTCTACGTCGAAGGTGAACTCAGTGGGTAACGGGTCGCCGTAAGTGATGGTGTCGTTATGTACTGTAATGGTCAGCGTGGGCTCAGGCAGGATGATGAGCTTGCTGTGTTTGTAGCTGATGTTGTAATTGGTGGTCGACCATGGGCCGCGGACTTTGAGGTCGTAAGTGCCGGGCTGCACCGTACTATTGACTGTTGGTGTCACAGTGGGCTTTTCGGTTAGTACGCTTTCGTCCTCACCGTTCATGAAGCCTTCGTACCGTAAAGTGAATTCTGGCATGGGGTCACCCTGCATGATGGTCACGGTGTCGGTCGTTACGGAGAGTGGAGCGCGCGTTACGGTGAGTATGCCAGTGCCTAATATCAGGTTTTCATTGGTAATGGTACCACGTTCCATCGAAATAAGGTAGTTGCCGGGCGACGACGTGAGTGTCCGTTCACAAATGAAGGTGGGCTCGCCGTCGGGGCCGTCGGGGGTCATCACGGTGTAGCTCCAAGTTGTCTCTTCACCATAGAGCACCTGCTGGTTGTCGGCATGGATACCCACAGTGGGCGTCACGTTGTCTGGTAATTTGATGCCAATCACGGCTTCAGGGTCTTGCGACCAGCCGTCACCGTCTCCGTAATAGTCGGCCAGTGACAGGGCAAAATAGCCCGTGGGGTTGCCCTGAAAGCCCCAGTTAATGTGGAAGAGGCCGTCGCTGTAACCGTCAATCAGGTAGGCATGACCGCCATATTTATCGCTGTCGCCAGCGTAGATCACGGGCCGACGGGCAGCAACTTCACCATAGATCAAGGCTTCCCAGTCCTCCCATGTGATGTCGTAATTACGTTTGTACATGTACGTTACGCTATTGTCGAAGCCAAAGAAGTTCTTCAGTGCCTCTTGAGCTTCCCATGTGACGGTAACAGAAGTATTTGCATAGTGCATTTTCGTGACATATCCGCAGTACTGCATAAGCTTTGCTACGGCCATCTGCTGGGCTTCGTTCGACTCATTGCGGTAGTCGGGACGCATATTGGCCCAGTCGAATGTGGTGGCAGGCAGTCCTTCGTTAGGCTGATCAAGATAACTGGTGTAGGCAGGAACAGCCGGAACTTCGCCTAACGGTGCGTGATAATAGTACAAGATTTGTGCCAAGGCTGTTGCTATACAACCAGTAACGTAGTGGTTGCCTCTGGCATCGGTGGGCGTAAGCAGGTTGTAGGGCCAGGCCTGGTGCCACAGTGTCTTCAGGAAAGGTGCAACGGCTGTGCTTTCTGACTCTTTCTTGATTTGGCGTGGCTTGGCCTTCCCACTGGCAATCAGTGAGATTTGCTTCTCATAACTTTCCATCCACTCAGCCACTGCCGGTGACATATTTTCGACGTCGAAGTAGCCTTCGTCGGCAAAAGCAAGAATCTCAGGAGCCAGATCATCACCGCTCACGATGACGAAACCGCCATTGTCCTCAGCATTGAATACATAATAGGCAGGCAATGTCTGATTACTGTTCATCTGTCGGGTATTGGCCTGTGTGTTCTTCAACAGCTTACCTTTCAGCACGGCCTGAGCCTTTATCATGGCCTGACTTTGCGTAACCGGCTTTGCTGCTGCTGTCATACCGACCAGCAGGAGAATCATTAAAAATAATTGTCTTTTCATCATGAGGGTAATGGTTTTTAGGAGTGTTTGGTATGTTTGTTGTTGTCCATATCGCCTACAAAGATACGGAAAAAATGGAAGAAACAAAAGGAAAATGGGGAAAAAGTTAGGGTAGGACTACAGGCTGAGCAGTTCTTTGAGCTTTTCGACCGTGATTTTTATTTTCTCGTAGTTGTCCATCAGGGTCACGTCGAGGGTGTAACGGGCCTTGGTGTAGAACTGTTCGCGGTATGTGAGCTGTTCCTGGATGAAGCTGAGCAGCTCGTCGGGGCTCTTGCCCTTGAGCAGTGGCCTTTCGGTCTTGCCCATGAGCAAGTGGCTCCGCAGCACTTCTGGTTCGCAGTGCAGGTAGACTACCTGCGCTTGCTGGTTCATATAGTCCATGTTGTCGAAGAAGCAGGGTGTTCCGCCACCACAGCTGATGATGACGTCTTCAAACTCTGCCACTTCGTGCAGCATGTTGTGTTCTATCTTGCGGAATCCCTCTTCGCCTACTTCGGCAAAGATCTGTGCCACCTTTTTCCGGCGTCGGTTCTCGATGTACCAGTCCAGGTCGTAGAACTGCATGCCCAGCTCTTTTGCCAGAGCTTTGCCCACGGTGGTCTTTCCGGCACCCATGTAGCCGATGAGGATGATTCGTCGCATTTTTGGACTTATTTGTTCACAATCTTCATGCACTCTTCGTATGTGAGTGTCTTGGCGCGGTCGTGCATGGACTTTGGCAGTCGGTAGTTCTTACCGTCGTAGACCAGGTAGGGTCCGTAGCGGCCGTTCATCACCTCCAGTTTCGGGTCTTCCTCGAAGGTCTTCATGTGCTTCTGAGTGTCGGCCTTGCGCTTCTCGTCGATGAGCTTGACGGCGTCGCCGATGTCGATGGACAGCGGGTCGGTGCCTTTGGGAAGCGACGTGTACTTGCCTGCATGCAGCACGTAGGGGCCGAAGCGTCCGGCTCCGACGGTGACGGGCTCGCCTTCATATTCGCCCAGCATGCGCGGCAAGCGGAACAGCTCCAGTGCCTGTTCCAGCTGCAGGTTCTCCATGCTCAGCTCCTTGGGCAGATGGGCAAACTGGGGCTTGTCCTTGTCTTCTGCACTGCCTATCTGTACCACCGGTCCGAAACGTCCTATCTTCACGAACACAGGCTTTCCGGTACGCGGGTCTTTACCCAGCAGCCGCTCACCGGCTTTTCTTTCATAACGGGCGTTGAGCGTGTTCTCGACGGTAGGTTCGAAGTCGTGGTAGAAGTGTTTGATCATTTTGTGCCAGGCTTCCTTGCCTTCTGCAATCTGGTCGAAGTCCTGTTCCACCTTGGCCGTGAAATTATAGTCCATGATGCCCGGGAAGTTGGCCATCAGGAAGTCGTTGACCACGATGCCGATGTCGGTGGGAATGAGTTTTCCCTTGTCCGAACCGACAATTTCTACGCGCAGCTTGTCGGTCAGCTGCTTACCTTTCAGCGTAATGACGTTATACTTGCGCTCTTCGCCTTTCTTGTCGCCCTTTGTCACATATTCTCGCTGCTGGATGGTCGAGATGGTCGGGGCGTAGGTAGAGGGTCGTCCGATGCCCAGTTCTTCCAGCTTGTCGACAAGCGATGCTTCGGTGTATCGCTTCGGGCCCTGGCTGAAGCGCTCGGTGGCACTGATTTCGCGGCGGGTCAGCACGTCGCCTTTGCTGAGCGGTGGCAGCACGTGGGCAAACTCGTCGTGGTTCTCCTCGTCGTCGTCGACCGATTCGCGGTAGACCTTCAGGAAACCGTCGAACTTTACCACTTCGCCCTGTGCGATGAACGACAGGCTGTTGTCGGCAGCGTTGTCAATGATGATGTTCACCGTGGTCTTCTCTATTTCCGCATCGGCCATCTGCGAGGCTGCGGTGCGCTTCCATATCAGGTCGTAGAGACGCTTTTCCTGTACCGTTCCTTCAATGGAAGTCTTGTCCATGTAGGTGGGGCGGATGGCCTCGTGAGCCTCCTGTGCACCTTTCGACGAAGTGTGGTACTGGCGTACTTTTGAGTATTCTTCGCCGTAGAGCTTGGTGATTTCCTCCTTGGCGGCGTTGATGCAGAGACTTGACAGATTCACAGAGTCGGTACGCATGTAGGTGATTCGTCCGTTCTCATACAGGTGCTGTGCCACCATCATGGTCTGGCTCACGGTGAATCCCAGCTTGCGTGCAGCTTCCTGCTGTAGGGTGCTGGTGGTGAATGGGGGTGCAGGTGTGCGCTTGGTAGGCTTCTTGCTGACGCTCTCTACGGTGAAAGTGGCGTCCTTGCACTGCTCCAGGAACTGTCGTGCCTCGGCTTCGTTCTTGAAGCGCTGAGCCAGTGTGGCCTTCACTTCCGATGCCGAACCGTCGGGGTTCTGAATGGCGAAGATACCGTTCACGCTGTAGTAGGTCTCCTGCTTGAAGGCCTGCACTTCGCGCTCGCGCTCCACGATGAGCCTTACGGCCACGCTCTGTACGCGTCCAGCTGACAGGGCGGGCTTCACCTTGCGCCACAGCACTGGCGAGAGCTTGAAGCCCACGAGGCGGTCGAGCACGCGGCGTGCCTGCTGTGCGTTCACCAGGTTCATGTCCAGATGGCGCGGTTGCTCGATGGCTTTCAGGATGGCGGGTTCGGTGATTTCGTGGAAGACGATGCGGTTGGTCTTCTGCTCGTCCAGTCCCAGCACCTCGCACAGGTGCCACGAGATGGCTTCTCCCTCGCGGTCCTCATCACTTGCCAGCCACACCTTTTCGGCTTTCTTGGCCTGGCTCTTCAGTTCGGCCACCAGTTTCTTCTTCTCTTCGGGAATCTCGTATTCGGGCTCCAGCGTGTCGTCGTTGATGCTCAGTTCCTTTTTCTTCAGGTCGCGGATGTGGCCGTAGCTCGACATCACCTTAAAGTCCTGACCCAGGAACTTCTCAATGGTTTTCGCCTTGGCAGGCGACTCCACAATCACCAAGTTTTTCTGCATAGTTTTTGCTTATTGTTTCTTTTGGGGTGCAAAAGTAAGCAAAAAGTTTTCTTCCACCTTATTTATATATAAGAAATTTCGTTTTATTAACGGTTAAGGCTCTTTTTGTTCGTTCAGGAAACGGATAACGGCATTGCGGATGCTGGTCAGTCCGAACTCGGCGGGGTTTACTTCGTCTATGGGCAGCCACAGGGCTTCGGCGGCATCGTCGGCAGCGGTCACGGCAATGGAATTGCCATGCACGCGCACCAGGAAGTCCATGTCGAGCGTGTGGATGCCCATGCCGCTGTACTCGTAGACGTTGGGCGAGGAGAAAAGATACTCAATGTGGTCTACCTCCATTCCCGTTTCCTCACGTATTTCACGAATCATGCCCTCTTCCACGGTCTCGCCCATGTCGCAGAAGCCACCGGGCAGGTCGAGCGTGCCCTTGGCTGGTTCCTTGCCCCGGCGCACTACGAGCAGGTGGCGGTGGTCGTCGACGATGAAGGCAGCCGTGGCCGAACATGGGTTGGCGTAGTAGGTGAAGCCGCACTGGATGCACTTCTTGCTCTTGAAATTGTTTACCGCAAACTCATGGCTGCCGCACACGGGACAGTATTGGAACTTGTCTAAGGGATGACTCATTGCAAAAAAGTTTCTTGTTTTGGCTGCAATATTACAAAAAAATGTGTAATTTTGCAACCAATTTGACAGGAAAATATGAAATACCTTACATTTTTATTCGCATTCATGCTTATGGTAGCAATACCTGCAGACGCTCAACAAGTGATTGACCTGTGGCCCGATGGGGCCCCCAATAGCAACGGCAACGACGAGGACTGGGCCGAGCTGACAGCCTTTCTGCCCAACCAGAAACGGG
Source organism: uncultured Prevotella sp. (assembly GCA_947304695.1). Next base: position 67,997 of record CAMZBS010000001.1, on the reverse strand, counting down.
CCACCGGACGTGCCGTCGTGATCTGTCCCGGCGGTGGCTACACCCATCTGGCCTTCGCCCACGAGGGTACCGACTGGGCCGGTTTCTTCAACCAGCAGGGCATTGCCGTCTTCGTGCTGAAATACCGCATGCCGCGTGGCAACCATGAGGTGCCCGTCAGCGATGCCGAGCAGGCCATGCGACTGGTGCGTGCCAACGCGAAGGCGTGGCATCTGAAGACCGACCAGATTGGCATCATGGGCTTCTCGGCTGGCGGACATCTGGCTTCTACCGTTGCCACCCACGCCACGGGCCATGCCAAGCCCGACTTCCAGATTCTGTTCTATCCCGTCATCACCATGGAACCCAGCTTCACCCATCGCGGTTCGATGGAGAACCTGCTGGGCAAGAATCCTTCGAAGAAGCAGATACAGGAGTTCAGCAACGACCGTCAGGTGAGCCGTGCCACACCGCGTGCCTTTGTGGCACTGAGCGACGACGACCATGCCGTGCTGCCCATGAACGGCGTGAACTACTACATGGAGTGCTATCGCCACGATGTGCCCTGCACGCTTCACGTCTATCCCACGGGTGGTCACGGCTGGGGCTACCGTGCAACGTTCGATTTCCATTTGGAAATGCTGCAGGAGCTGCGTGGCTGGCTGAAAAGCTTCTGATTCCCAATGAGTTACAGCTGAGGCTTGGTTACATTGTAACTGAGCCTCAGCTCCGTCACAACTGAGCCTTGGTTGCATCATAACCGAGGCTCAGTAATTTTCTCACCTTTCGCTGCTTTGATAAATAGGGAACGCAGTTCCTGATGTCAACGGGTATTGTCTCAACGTTGAGCGACCTTTTGCCTACCGAAAGCTTCACCACGCAGGCACGGCTGTTCAGCGGCCGGTGCTGGTCGAAGATGAAGTTGCCAATGCTGTAGTAGATGCGCTTTCCTTCGTATTCTTCCACCGTTTGCAGCGTGTGGGTGTGGTGACACACCAACACATCGGCTCCGGCACGTATCAGCCTCCGTGCTTCCAGCCGCTGGCGGGGCACGGGCTGCAACGTGTGCTCGCCACCCCAGTGCAGCGACACGACAACCACACACGCAGGGTCGGCCTTTTTCAGCTGATGTACGCGCGCAAGCAACTGTTCCATCGGCTCCTGGCTGACACAGGGCTGCGACGGAAGATAGGCATAGTTTTCGAGCGACAGCCGCAGCGACGGCACCAGCCACACCCGTCGTGGCTGTGAGCAGAGCAGCACGGGGCGTGCCGCTTTCTCCATGTCCTGGCCCGCTCCCACAGGCACCATGCCAGCCTTCACCACGTTGCTGCGCGTGTCGGTGAGACCCCTGCGGCCCTGGTCTATGGAGTGATTGTTGCAGAGGTTCAGGTGGGTCAGCCCGTGCCGTTTCAGCACGGGCAGCCATTCAGGTTCGGCCCGGAAGATGTAGCGCTTCTGCACGGGCGACTTGATCTTCGTGGCCGGGCACTCCAGATTGCCCACCACCACCTGAGCCGTACGGAAGAGGGAGTCAATGCCCCGCGAGAACAGGGCATCGGCTCCCTTATGTTGAATGACCGTGCGCACGCCCCGGTCCAGGAGTATGTCGCCGGTGAAAAGCAGGGTAGACCCCTCCGACTCCCCTGTAGACCCCCCCGACCCCCCTGTAAGGGGGGAGGGGCAGGCGAGAAAGGTGGCTGCAATGATCTCCCCCCCTACAGGGGGGGTAGGGGGGGCTGGAGCGATTCCCAGACTAACAGCCAGAAGAATAGAACACCTCTTCATTGTCCTTGGGTGCTTGCTTCAGGGGCACGACTACGGGCTGCATCCACTGGGGCACTCCCAGGCGCGGGTCTTTATCAAGCATCTTCTGCCACTCCTCGTCGTTCAGCCGCTGCTCGCCCACGGGGCGCGTCAGCTCGCGATAGCTCAGCACGGCACCGCGTGTCAAGTAGAGATAGCCCTGCAGTTCGACGATTACGTAGATTTCGTCGGCCTGGCCCGTACCGGCATAGAGGATGGACTTCTCAGGATTATTGTCGGCATTGGCCGTATAGACGTCGGCTATCAGTGCCACACTGTGCTCCGGACCCTTGATGTCGCTCCACTCAAACAAGTACTGGTCGCCCTCGCGCAACAGTTCGAGTGAAACGTTCTCGAACATGGCACCGATGTGCTGCAACTGGTCGTTTTCCTCGTCGCTGAGCGGCTGGTCCTTCAGTTCCTTCGTGCTGATGTCGCGGAAGAGCGTGGCCAGTTCGCGGATGCGGGTGGTCATGTCTATCGTGCGCTGGTCTTTCATCCCTAATTGCTCCAGCACTTTCTCCGTGTTGTTGAGCAGGTCAATGGCTTTCTGCCAGAAGGCGATGTTGGGTTCCACGTAGCCCCGCAGCACCGGATTGGGAATACCGCCGCCGCCACACTCGGCTCCGAAAGGCTGCTTGGCATAGAGGATGGCATCGTGTTTCAGCTCTGCCCACGACGACAGTGCGGCGTTGAGCGACTTGCGCTGCCACTCGGGCGTGGCCATGAAGTAGGGTGCCTCGTCGGACTGTATGCACACCTGCTTGAGGGCACTGAGCCACTGCTTGGCAATGGTTTCCTGCCAGTCCACCGAGTCCATGAGGCTCTTCATGCGCTTCATCGTGGGTGCGAAGTCCTTCCACTTCTGTCCCTCTTCCTGCAGAATCTGCTCCGCAGCACCAATGCCCATGGCTGCCATCACGTCGAGTCCCTGCGGCACGGGGCGCGTGGTGGGCTCCGACTTGTAGTCCACCATTTCCTGCAGCACCTCGGCGTCGGGCTGGTAGCGTTGCGGCATGAGGCGCACCTTGTTGCGGCTGGTGCGCTGGAACTTGGGCCGGATGCGCGTCTGGCGCTCGGCCAGCTGGTCTACGAGCTTCGTCAACTGTGTCAGGTCTGTGGTCTGTTTCATCAGCTCGGCCACCTGCATCACGGTCACGTCGTCGGGCTGTCCCATCAGGAAGGTCATGGGGCCGGTAAGTCCTTCATAGGTGGTCTTGAGCTGAGGCGTGTGCGTTAGCACCCTGGCCAGCTCGCAGGCACGCTCCATGTCCTGTTTGCGGTCGGTCTGGAAGGGCACCGTCTGCAGCCACATCATGGTGCGGAAGTAGCGCTTCAGCACCTCGTTGCGGGTGTAGTGGCCGCGCGGGCGGAACAGGCTGTAGGCGAACTTGGCGTTCTCATAGCCCAGGTACTGGGAGAAGTTGTCCTCGCTCTTCATCACCTGCTGGTATTCCTGGCGGGCCGTGGCGTTGGCAGGTTCCTTGCCGTTGAGCAGGCCCCGGGCCACGTCGAAGTAGGTGGCGAGCCACAGCGAAGCCTCCGACGAACCGGTGCTCACGGCTGCCTGAGCCGTCTCGCAGAACTTCTCAAGCCGTGGCATGAGCACAAGCTGTTCGGTCTCGCGCAGCATGCAGTCGAAGTAGAGATGGTAGAGCTGCAGGAAAATGTCGGTGGTGACGAACGACGGGAACAAATGGTAGTCGTTTTTCTCATAGACGTGGAACAGCTGCTGGTGCTCCGTGGGCACGATGGCAAAGCCGTTGCGGCCCAGGTGGTCGGCCAGCGCAAGGGGCATGCTGTCCATCTGGCGTGCGTTCAGGATGTTGCTCACCAGCACCCGACGGCCTTCACCGGCCTTGAAGTTCAGGGCGAGCAGCTCGGCTTCGCGGGCTTTCACGCGGTCTATGAAGACTTGTTCTTCCTCAGTGTAGTGCAGGGCCTCGTCCTTCACGGCGTTGTAGTAGGTGTCGCGCCACGAATCGTTGTAGTCGTCCAGTTTCTTCTGGTCGAAGTTGTCGCTGTTCTCGTCGAACACGTAGGTCAGCGAGTCATACCACGTGGTGGTGCCGTAGATGCCGCGCAGGTAGGCTTCGCGGAACGGGAAGCCCTGGCGGGCAGCAAAGGCGTGGCGCAGGATGTAGAGGTCGCTGAGCGAGAGGTGGCTGATGTCCATCTCAAGGTCGAAGGGCTCGATGAGCTTCTCCACGTCGATCGTGTTCAGGCTTTCCATGTCGAGCGACTCGTTGGCCATGTTCTGTTTCTGGTTGCAGGCCGCAAGCAGCAGCGTGGCCAGCAGGAGTGAATACAGTTTTTTCATCGTTTTTCTATCGTTGTCTTAGTTTCTTTTGGGCATTCTGAAGCGAGGTCTTTTCCACAAGGTAGCGCTGGAACACAAAGCCGAAGTCCTTCCATTTCCATTCGGACACCGCATAGCTGCCGTCGGCCTGCTGGTCAATGGCCCGCACCCGGCCGTCGATAAAGCGGAAGTCAACAAGCCGTCCGCCCAGCCTGGAGCCTAACCACAGGGGACGTACCTTGCCTTTCACAAGCTTGAAGATGAAAATACGGCGGCCCTTTTCGCGAAAGAAGCGGGTGCTCTTCACCACACCCACCAAGGCATCCGGGCATCCGTCGCCGTCCACATCGCCCGTCTCAAAGCGGTAGACGGGGTAGGGCAGCCGCCATTCGTTCAGGTGATAGAGGCTGTCGTGAGTCTTGGTCAGGGTGTAGGCGGGACTTTGCACAGGCCCCGCCAGTCCTAAAAGTCCCATCAGCCCCATCACGGTGATCATAGCAGATGCTTGATTTCCTGCTCCAGGTCGGCCATCTGTGCGGCCCGCTTCTGCAGCTGGTTGGCGCGGTCAATGAGGAAGAAGTCGGGCACGGTCTGCACGTTGTAGCGGCTCAGACTGCTGCCTTCGGCATCGCGCACGCTGATCCACGGCAGCTGTCCGGTCATCTGGCGCCAGAAGTGCTCGTCCTGATCTACCGACACCTGGTAGATCTCAAGCCCTTGCGCGTGGTACTTATTATAAAGGTCGCGCAGCATCAGGATGCGCTGGGGCGAGTCTTTCAGCGTGAACGAGTGGAAGTCGAGCAGCACCACGCTGCCCTTCAGGCCCGTCAGCGTGCGCACCTGACCGTGATTGTCGGTCAGCTCCAGCTCCAGCACGCCCGACTCCACAATCTTCGACGGGTCTATCTGCTCAGCATTGCGTATGTCGGTCAGCCGCATGTTCTTCATGCTTTCAAGGGTGATGTTGTGCAGGTTCTCACCACGTTCGGAGCCGGGATGGAACGTGTCCCATGAAGTGGCAACGGCAGCAAATGCCTTCACGTCGTTGCGGTTGGTATGCGGATTGAAGATGAGATACTGGCCAAGCGTCTGGAACAGGGCGAAGTAGGCGTATGCCTTGCTTGGCTCCTGATAGATGTAGTCGCCGATAATCTGCTGTTTGTAGCTCTCAATCATCCGCAGCAGCGAGTCCTGGGCCTGCTGTCGGCTCAGGCTCATATCGTTCTCCAGCGTCATGGCGCGGCGGGCCAGGTCTTGCTGGCGCAGGGCCAGTTCCTTGATTTTCTGGCAGTTGTCCGACCCCGTCACCTCATAGCGGGCCGACATGTCCGGCCACTGGGCCTTGATGGTCACCGTCTCAGTCGAGTCGATGCTCAGGTTGATGATTTGGTCGTGGATGCGGAGCAGGTAGAAATCGGGTGCTTCGGGTGCTTCAGCCTGGAAACTGAAGGAGCCGTCGGCGTCGAGTTTCGCAGAGTCGAGCAGTTGCGGGCCCGTGAGCGACATGTTGTAGAAATAGAGCACGGAGTCGGCGGCACCCTCTACAGTGCCTTCCACGGTGAACTTGTTCTGCTGGCAACTGCCCAGTGCCAGTGCCATCGCACCGCAGATGGCAAGCGATTGTAATGATGTCTTCATTGTAACTGTAGCTTATTTGCTCCGCAAAGGTACAGTAAAGTCACCGAAATGCCAAAGAAAAATGGAGCTTTTCAATACTTTTTACCATAAAAATTTGGCCAAACCATATTTTCTGCGTACCTTTGCACCCACGTTTCGGGCTTATAGCTCAGTTGGTTAGAGCAACAGACTCATAATCTGGAGGTCGTAGGTTCAAGCCCTACTTGGCCCACAAAAAGGCGCTGCAAGCATTGTTTTGCAGCGCCTTTTTGGTGACGGATTATTTGCCGAAGTTTTACTTCTCCAAGACTTTCTTTGAAGTTCCGTCGCTCATGCGGATAATGTTCAAGCCCTTATGTGCTCTCGCTGCTTTCTTATGTCCTAACTGAAGCTTGGTTACGATGAAAAAGAGTCTTAGCTTAAGCGCGCTTAAGTCTTAGTTAAGCGCGCTTAAGGCTTACTTAAACGCATTTAGCTGCTTGCTGCCTTTTATGGCTGTTTCGGAGTTGTACACTCATTGACCAGATAGACGATGCTCATGTATGGGATGCCGGTGTTTGTTTCGAGTCCGATTTCACAGGTACGGCTGTTGGAGTAGCCCACCTCAATGTGGTTGGCCTCGATTTGCGGGCGTAGCTTCCTTAGTGCGTAGCGGTTCATTTCAGGGAAGGTGAAGCCGCGGTCGCCGGCAAAGCCGCAACAGCCGACACCTTCGGGCAGAAAAACATTCGTGGAGCAAAGGCGTGCTAGGCTGATTAGGTCCTTGTCGACACCCATCTCGCGAGTGGAGCACGTCAGGTGAAGGGCGATGGGACGGTCGATGGGATGGAAGTTGAGACGGTCTTTCAGGTAGGTCATGATGAACTCGGCAGGCTCGTAAAGCTTCATCTTTGTCATGACTTTCCTCATGCGGTGCAAACAGGGACTCTGGGCGCAGAGCACGGGATAGCGGCCCTGCTCAGAGGCTTTCCACAGTGCCGCTTCGAGCTCGGCGCTCTTCCGGTCGGCAATGTCGAGCATGCCCTTCGACTCCCATATTTGTCCGCAGCACATACGCTCCATGCCCTCGGGGAAGATGACTTCGTAGCCAGTCTTGTGAATGAGTTCGCAAATCTCGTCGACAAGCGGCTTTTTTGCAGGCGAGTTTTTCGACAGGCCCATGGTCTGATTGATGCAGCTGGGGAAGTAGACCACTTTCAGATGGGATTGCGGCTTCTCGTGCTTGGGAATGCTTTTCTCTATGATGAACTGCGTCAGGTCGGAAGGTTTGGGCTGGCGCTTCTTGCGGGGCATGGCCGTAGTCCAAAGGGGCAGGCCCATCTTGTTCATTGTGCGGCAGACATGTGTCATCATTGTGGGGCCAAGGGTGACATGGGCGGCGTGGGCCACATCGAGCACTACACGCAGACCGCTCTTGATGCCCGCCATGTGGTTGGCGGCAAACTCGCCGAGGTGGTAGCCCATCTTCGAGTTGTTCATGTCTAACTGTCGGATGAGGTGGGTGAGTTCGCCCGTGTTGATCTTCATGGGACATGACGTGGCACACAGTCCGTCGGTGGCACAGGTCTGGTCGCCGTAGTATTTGTACTGGCGGCGAAGGCTGTCGAGACGTTCTTGGATGGCAGCAGTAGGACCGTTGCCCGTGCTGAGCTGTGCGGTGAGATGGCGGATTTCGCGCTGCACGGCGATGCGCATGCGTGAAGACAGCGTGAGTCCGCACGACATGCAGTTGACTTCGCAGAAGCCGCATTCAATGCATTTGTTGGCGCGCTTCACCTGTTTCACGGTCTCGTTGGCCGTTGAGAGCGAAGGATTCGCCAGGTATTGGCCGCCGTCGGGCACGCTGTCGAAGTCGTAGTCGAGCACGGGCAGCGGCTTCAGGCATTTGATGAAGCAGTCGGGGTCGTCGTTGAAGATAACACCTTGGTTCAGCAGTCCGTCGGGGTCGAAGATGTGCTTCAGCTCCCGCATGGCGTCGTAGGCTTTCTTGCCCCACTCATATTTGACAAATGGTGCCATGTTGCGGCCCGTGCCGTGTTCGGCTTTCAGCGAACCGTCGTAGTCCTCGACAACCAGCCGCGCCACGTCGTGCATCATCTCCGCGTAGCGGGCCACTTCATGCTCATCGGCAAAACTCTGGTTCAGAATGAAATGGTAGTTGCCCTCGAAGGCATGGCCGTAGATGCAAGCGTCATCGTAACCGTGGTCGGCAATGAGCTTTTGGAGCTTTACCGTGGCTTCGGGTAACGACTCAATGGGGAAGGCCACGTCTTCGATGAGACAGGATGTGCCCACGGGCCGTGTGCCGCCGACCGAAGGGAAGATGCCTGAGCGGATGGCCCAGTACTTGCCGTAGACGTTTGGGTCTTCGGTGAACTCAGCGGACTGATAGAGGCGGAACTGGCTCAAGCACGCCTTGATGGCAGCAATCTTCTTGAGCAGCTGTTCGTGGGTGATGCCTTTAGTCTCGGTCAGAATAGCCGTCAGGTTGTGGTAGTCGCCAGGCTTCACACCTTCTATTTGGTTGGCATCCACCTCTTTCTTATATTGCAGGAAGACGGGGTCGTCCACTGCACTGAGCGACTTGTAGTCCAGCATCTCCGCGCTCTTCACCATCAGTTGTTCGGCACTCATCTCCAGATCATCATCGCCTGCCTTCAGCTTCTTCATGGCCACGACAGCTTCGCAACTCTCGCGCATGGTCATGAAGTAGACCATGGCTGAAGCCTTGAAGGGATAGTCCTTCAGCGTGCGCATGGTCACTTCGGAAAGGAAAGCCAGTGTGCCTTCACTGCCTACAATGGAATGGGCAATGATGTCGAACGGGTCATCATAGGCAATGAGCGGGCGCAGGTTCAGGCCGGTAACGTTCTTGATGGCATATTTCTTTGCGATACGGTCGGCCAGTTCCTTGTCGGCACGGACATGGTCGCGCAGGGCGATAATCTTGCTAAGGAACTCTGGATGGGATTTCTGGAAACTCTGGCGACTCTCTTCGTTGCCTGTGTCGAGCACGGTGCCGTCAGTCAGGATGATGCGTGCTGAGATGAGCATGCGGTCGCTATTGGCATGCACGCCGCAGTTCATGCCCGAAGCATTGTTTGCCACAATACCTCCAACCATGGCTGAACCGATTGATGCGGGGTCGGGCGGAAACACCCGTCCGTAAGGCTTGAGAATCTGATTCACCCGTGCGCCAACTATGCCGGGCTGGAGTTTTATTCTTAGTTCAGTGTTGGCTTTCGGAGTGGGGTTGTCCTGCGAAATGGTAGCAAACGCTCCACTCTCCGTTTTGAACTCTACACTGAATTTCTCCCAATGCTTTCCAGCCACGATGAGCACCGAGTCGGTACAGCTTTGTCCGGAGAGCGAGGTGCCTGCTGCGCGGAAGGTGAAGGGCAGCTGATATTTGCGACAGAGACTGACGATGCGTGCTATTTCCTCTTCGCCGTCGCTGCGAATGACTACCTTTGGAATCTGACGATAGAAACTGGCGTCGGTGCCCCAGCCCAAGGTGCGCAGTTCGTCGGTGTAAATGCGGTCAGACGGCAGAAATTGTCTGAGCTCAGCAAGGAATTGTGATATTTTTTTTTCTTCCATATATTGTATTCTTTTTTGTTTGTCTGCTTGTTCAGACTCCTTAACTTTGGGGTGAGTCAGAGGATGTGCAGGCCAAGGAAGACCATCAGGCCGTTCATCAGAATCCAGAAGATGGCAAATGGCATGGTCTTGCGCATGATGTTGCCGTCCTGGCCTTCCATGTCGCAGGCTGCTGTGGCTATGGCTATTGACTGTGGTGACAGCAGCTTGCCGCCCTCAGATCCAGCACAGTTGGCTGCAGCTAACCAATTGGTCTCGTTGCCGCTAACACCGAAGAATGTGCCCTGATTCACCAATCCTAAGTCATTGGCCACCGTGGCTTGCAGTTTGCCGAAGAGAATATTGGCATTGGTGGCCGAACCAGTGACAAATGTGCCAATGCTTCCAATGAGCGGAGCGAAGAAAGGGAAGGCGGCACCCGTCAGCAGCACCAGTCCCTTGGCAATGTCATTGGTCATGCCCGTATTGTTCATCAGCATGGCCATGGCCACCAGGCAACAGATGGTGACGGCTGTCTTCTGTAAGGTGAGCGCTGTCTTGGCCAGCATTGTCATCAGCCGTTTGAAGCTAAGTCCCTGAATCATGCCGCCAATGACGGCACCGAGGAAAATCATCAGTCCTGCATTCGACAGCCATCCGAACTTAAAGGTATTGCCAATGACGGGCAATTCGAACTTGGTCACCAGCGTGTTGTTCAGAAGTTCGTTAACTGGCGGTACAATCTTGCTGGAAATCAGGATGAAGAAGATGATGAGGCTATAAATGCTCCAGGCCCTGAGCGTCTTTGCCAGGCCAAACTGTTGCTTTTCCACATGTACGGTGTCATTCTTCCTTTCATGCCGCAGGAATAGCTTGTTGTAGATGAGTATGGCGACAATGGAACCTACGCTGCCGAGGATAGCGGGTGTTTCCGGGCCAATCCAGTGAGCGCAGGAGAACTGCACGGCAATCGAGACACAGCCCACGAAAAGTGCAATGCAGACATTTTTCAGGATCTTTGTGCGGTCGGTCATCATCAGGATAAAAAACGGGGTGATGAAGAACATCAGTGAGAGTTGCAATATAATAAAGGTGGCCACCTCGCAGAGTTCTTCAGGGGTTGCTGTGCCGCTGGCTGCCACTTGGTTGGCCAGTGTCGTGGCGGGCAGACCAACGGCTCCGAAGCCTACAGCCACCGTGTTGGCCACCAGACAGATGACGGCTGAGAACATGGGTTTGAACCCCAGACTGATTAGGATGGCTGCAGGTATGGCCACGGCAGTACCGAATCCGGCCATGCCTTCAAGCACCCCACCCAGACCCCATGTCAGCAGAAGCACCAGCAGGCCCTTGTCGGATGTCATCTGGATGAACTGAGTCTTGATGGTCTCGATGTCCTTTGTCTCGCAAAGGATGTTGTAGCTGAAGATGGCGCAGATGATGATCAGGATGATTGGAAAGCAGGCTTTGAGCAGTCCTTCTACGACCGACCACAAGGTGATGCCGTAGATGGAAACGCTGGCATACTTCTCTGGCACAATGCCCATTTGGGGGACGGCGAACAGAGCTAGAAGGATGGTCACTGCAAGAGTAATCATGGCACTCTTATAACCAGACTGCTTGAAGCCCATCATCAGAACAATGAGCAGCAGGATGGGAATAGCTGAAACAAGGGCTGTCATAGGCTTTTAAATGTAACAACCACGGATTTTCACATGCAATCCGTGGTTGTTTTTTGTTATGATTCAATTATTCGAAGACAAGACCTTCGGTGGGATAACGGTACCAGTCAGTGGCTTGGGTGTGGTCCTCGGCCCAGTCGGCAAAGGCATGGCCGACAGTTCCGTAGGCTACGCGCTGTATGCGCTCTGACGAACCTATCTTCTGCCACTCAACAGGATATAGGAAGTCGCCCGGCACGCAGATGGCCCAAGGATAGTTGTCGTTGTACATGGACTTGTCGCCGCCGTAGGCTGCCAGCACGTCCTGGGTCTTGTAGGGCACGGTGTGAACCTCCCAGTAGCCGCTGTTGTACTGTTCGACGATGAACACGTCGAGGTTCTCTTCGCAGAAGCGGGCTGCTGCCTCTTCGCTGGCCAGCTCAAAGGTGTAGGTCACCACCTTGGAGGGCACATCGTTCTCGTAGTATTCGTATGTGTCGCCACGCTTCACGGTGTTGTAGAAGTAGTTCTTGATGGAGCCGTTGTCGGCAAGCTCGGGCTTCATGGCCCAGTGGGCATTGCTGAAGAGGTTGATCACCACGTCGGTCAGGCCGTTGTATTTCATGTCGTCGGGCAGCAGCCATTCCGTAGTGCGAATAATCTTGGTGGCCGTAGAGGGGAAGTTCTCGTCGAAGTTGCCATCGCGCGACGAGTTGACGATGTCGGAAGACTTCAAGTCCTTGATGCGGATGCATGCGCCAATCTGCTCCTGGGCACCCACAGCATCGAGGCTGACGCTCAGTGTGACGTTCTTGCCCTGAATGGTGGGCGTGAGCGTGATCACAACGTCGTTGAAGTCGTAGTCACCCACCTGCGGGAAGTTGTCCTCGAAGCAATAGCGCAGTGAGAAGCTGGTGGCATTGGGTTCCTGTAGCCTCGGCAGACCTTGGTAATTGGCACCGCAACCGTTGTCCTGTACGTGGACATCGGCACCACTGAAGCCCGTCATCATGGCACCGCTGGCGGCATCGAGGCGGTAGTAGGGCTGTGCGCCCGTCTCACCGGCAGCCTGCTGCTCAGCACTCTTGTCGCTATAGCCAAAGTCGAAGTGTGAGTCGGTGGCCACATAGAGATGGCCGAAGTAGTTGGCCACAAAGCCCTGATTGGGACTCACGTCGCTACGGCGCACAATCTCCTTGGCCTGGAACACGGAGTAGTCGCCTGTGGCGGGGCCATAGATGCCGTAGACGTCCTTGGTGATGGCCATATAGGCAGTACCAGTGACTTGCAGCAGCGAACCGGCTCCCATGTCGAAGAAGCCCGGGCCTGAGAACTCGAAGTCCTTGGTCACTACCGAGCCGCCGCCATTCAAACGGAAACGGTTCTGGTCTGTGTCGCCCAGTCCGAGGTAGAAGCGGTTGGTGACAATGAGTTTGCAGTTGTTGATCACGTCGGTACTACCGGCCTGATACACATAGTTGTAAGTGGTGTAGGTGCCGTCGTTGTGCCAGGTACACTGGTTGCTGTTCACAGTGGTGGTTCCGCTCACGGTGATGATGCCGTCGTTATAGAAGTCAGCACTGCCTTCCACGCCAACGGCGGCAGCTGTGGTTTCTCCTTCGTTAATGAAGAGCGAACGATCGTTCTTCACGCCCAACTCACCAGTCACGGTGAGTGTCTGTCGGTTCAGCAGCTGTGCGTCTTCGTCAACGGTGACCGTACCAGCCTCAATAATGTTGTCATTCACCGTCTGGCAACGGTCATCGATGTGGTAGGAACCCGATGCCAGCACGCGTCCTTCGTTGTAGAGCGTACCGTCAGAGGCGTTGGGGTCGTCCCACCATTGATTCCAACTGCTGTAGAGGTTGATGTTGGCGGCATCGATGGTGCCCCTGTTGTAGAAATGAACATTAGCATTGATGTCGCCCTTGAGCGTTGCACCTTCAGCAATGTAGACATGCACGTTGCCATACTTCCAGGCATAAGTCGACATTTGCACATTGGCACCAGGCAGCAGGTAGATGTTGGTGTTGTTGTTGATGGCAAACGACGAGAAACTATAGGTGCCACCGGGAATATAGACATTACAGTTGCCGTTGTAGAAATTCAGGTCGGTCTGGCCTTGCTGAACCACGAAGTTGCCACTTTGGCTCATCCAGTACTCAGTGGGATTCAGCGCATCGCCAGGCACAGCAGTCTTGAAGTTCGACGCATCGGGTGCATCAGGGAAGGTCACGTCGTGGCTCTGCACCTTGTTGGGCTGCCAGCTGCGGCTGTTGGCTGTGGCGCTGCCGCCTATCTGTCCTTCAATCTTTCCATTGCTGATGCCCATGGGATAGACGCTCATGTAGTTGTTCTTGTCGAACAAAGCCACAAAGACATACTGCTGATCCTTTGGATAGCTGATGCTGGCGCTGAACTGCTGTCCGCTCACCACGCTGCCTTGCCCCAGTAACTTCAAGTCACCGGGGTCACCGATGGGATTCTGGTCATAGATTTTCAGAGAATAGGCTTGGCCTGGCTTCAAGTTGACTGCCAGTGAAACACTTGCCGTGCCCACGGCGCTCCATGTCTGCTGTGGGTCCACGTTCGACACGGGGAACATTTTCTTTACCAGACCCTGGTATTCGTCCTGGTCGAAATAATCCTCCTTGCATGCCGTTACTCCCAACGACAGCAAAGCTAATCCTATTAATAAACTCTTGTTTTTCATCTTTACAACGTTGCTTTGATTGTGCGAAATTACAAAAATATACCTTATTTATAATAAAAAAGTGCCGTTTTTTGTCTTTTTTGTTGTTTTTTAACGAAAACCGAGGCTTACTTGCTTTAATAATTTGTATTTTTGCAAAAAATTTTCGAGATACCGGAATCTGTTATTTTATAAATCGAAGGCCCTATGAAAAAGAATTTGATGATTGTAGGAGCAGCAGCCCTTGTGATGTTGGTGACGGCAAGCTGTTCAAGAGAAACAAATTATTACGATGAGACAGCCGTGGTCAGGGAACTGTCGGTTTCTTATCAGAAGTCGTTTGAGGAAAAAGTCGGCACACCTAATGCCAGTCAGACCTGGGGCTTCCAGTCTCAGCTCAATTCGCGTAGAACACGTTCTATTCTTGTGGATGACGACCCGTTTACAGAATACACCAATACGGATGACTTCTACAAGAGTGAGGCACCGTCAACGGCCATGACTTACAGCGAATACATGAATCAGGACAAGTGGCGCCGTGCTGACTGGGGTGGAGCACTTGACCAGAATGCAGCCATGAACGGCGATGCTGAAATCCTGCTGCCCGACGGTGAACATACCATTAAGTTCACTGGCGGATCGCATGATTTCTATGTCACTGGCAATGCCACATTGAACGTACCCGACTATATCAACCAGGCACGCATCTATGTGCTGCCGGGCAAGACGTTCACGCTGAACATGAGCAACTATATCAACGCGCTGGAAATCTACATCAGTGCTGGTGCTACAGTGAACTACAACTACGACAAGCTGTACAATCAGTTGGGTGATGCTCGTATTTTCAACCGTGGTACGCTGAAACTGGGCCGTGACAACTTTGAAATCAACCAGAGTGCCACAGTCTATAACGAAGGAACCGTCACGGGAAAAAGCATTACCAGTAAGCCAGGCGACGGCAATTCCTCCTTCCTTTACAACTACGGCGACATCAAGCTTTCGGGCATGTTCCAGTTGAACTCTTGTGCCAACTTCTATAACGAAGGAACCATGTCGATTACCGGTGAGACTGAATTGACGCAAGGCACAGGGCAGATTTGGTGGATAAACAAGGGAACCTATACCACAGGCAGCTTCAGGACTGCTGCATGGAACGGAACGATGTACAACTTCTGCAGTTTCTTCGTGATTAACGATGCCGTAATGATGAACGGCCAGTTCTATCAGATGAACGGTAGCTACATGGAGGCTGACCGTGGCGTGTTCGACAACTTCCAGTTCATTATGGCCAACAACTCAGGCGTGAATATCAAGAACGGTACGAAGTGGGGAAGAGACGGTGCTGACTTCCGTGGCAAGTACGATTCACCCTATCAGGGCTTCATTGCCGCTGACGACAATGCCAAGGTATGGGTACGTCTGGGTGGAATCAGCTATATTCCTTCCCACAAGGGTGGTGCTTTCCACGTGGTGGGAGCCAACCTGACGCTGGGTGTTCAGGTCATGGAATTCTATAATGACATGTATCTTGGCACAGACTGGAATGGCACCAGCTATTGGACACCGATAACAGCTCAAGAGCTTATTGATGCCAAGAGCGAGAACATCACCATTGACAAGCATAACGTGACCAAGATCTATTCGGATGTCGACTTCGATCTGGTGACCGCTTCGCCTAAGTATGGTTCGTGCGGAGCCACGTGGACACCGAATAATGGAAGGGATATTAAAGAACAGGGACGCATTATGTGCGAAGACCTGGGTACAATCGGCGACTTCGATTTCAACGACGTGGTGTTTGATGCTGTTATCTATACCGACGGTACCACTGAGATCACGCTGCTTGCGGCCGGTGGTACGCTCGACCTGACCGTGGCCGGTGTTGAGGTTCACGGAGAGCAGGGCTTCAACGTGGGTAAGACTGATGATATTTGGAACATGGTGAATACGGGCGAGCCAGGTGAGAAGCCTTATACGAATCATCCTATTGAGAAGAAAGACCCTGTGACGTTCACCGCTGCTAAGAAGTACAATAGCTTGATTGATATTCCTATCGTGGTGCGCAAGCAGGAAGGTCGGAACATCACTGAGTATAACCTGACGGCTGTTGTGGGTCAGGCTCCTCAGAAAATTTGCGTGCCTATAGGCACCAGTTGGGACGATGAGTACATCAGCATCACCAAAGCCTATCCTTCATTCGTGGACTGGGTAGAGGGCGAAGATCCGTTCGACTGGAGTTGGATTCAAAGCAAGGTTGACCGCTTCGTTGACTTGGATTTGAGGAATAACAAGTAAAATAATCATCAAATTTTCTTATAGAATGTCAGAGGAGGGTGTCCATGTGAATGGACGCCTTTCTCATTAAAAAAGAAAAAAGCAGCTATGGCAAATATGAAATCGCTGGCCAAGGACACGGCCATTTACGGACTGTCGAGTATTGTGGGTCGTTTTCTGAACTACCTGCTCGTTCCGCTCTACACCCACTACATGCCCAAGGACTCGGGCGATTACGGTGTGAATACCAACATCTATGCCTATACGGCGCTCATTCTGGTGCTTCTCACCTTTGGCATGGAGACCACATTGTTCCGCTTCGCCAACGATGACAAGGAGCATCCCGACACTGTTTTCTCTACTGCCATGGCCACTGTCGGTACGCTCACAGCCCTTTTCCTGCTGCTCATCTTCGGTTTCATTGCTCCCATCAGTGGTGCATTGGGCTATGAAGACCATCCTGACTACCTACTGATGATGGCTGTCGTTGTGGCACTCGACGCCCTGCAGGCCATTCCTTTCAGTTTCCTGCGCTATCAGAAGCGGGCCATACGCTTTGCCTCGCTGAAGATGCTCTTTATTGTATTGAACATTGGGCTGAACGTTTTCTACTTTGTCGTTCTGGGCAAGACGAGTGTGTTCTACGTCTTTTTCATCAATCTGCTTTGCACGGGTCTCATCACTCCGCTGTTCATTCCCGACCTTTTCCGCATCCACTGGCATTTCGACGCAGCCCTGCTGCGCCGCATGCTCAGCTACTCCTGGCCCATCCTCGTGCTGGGTATTGCCGGCATCCTGAATCAGGTGGCCGATAAGATTCTCTTCCCATTGGTCTATCCCGACCAGGCCGATGCCAACATACAGTTGGGCATTTATGGTTCCTGCGTAAAGATTGCCATGATCATGGCCATGATTACGCAGGCTTTCCGCTATGCCTACGAACCCATTGTCTTTGCCAAGAGCAAGGATGCTGACAAGACCGAGTATTACGCTTCGGCCATGAAGTACTTCATCATTTTCACGCTACTGGCCTTCCTTTGCGTAATGGGATGGATGCCGTTGCTGCAGTATATCATCGGTGCCGACTACCGTGAAGGTCTGGGCGTGGTGCCAGTGGTCATGGCTGCTGAAATCATGATGGGCATCTACTTCAACCTCTCGTTCTGGTACAAACTCATCGACAAGACCATCTATGGTGCCTGGTTCTCGCTTGTCGGCTGTGTGGTGCTCTTTGCTGTCAACATCCTGTTCATTCCTGATTACGGCTACTGGGCCTGTGCATGGGGTGGTGTGGCTGGCTACGGCACTGCCATGCTGTTGAGCTATTTCGTGGGTCAGCGCAAGAATCCCATTCCCTATCCCATGAAGGACATTCTTGCCTACGTCATCCTTGCCGCCATCTGTACCGCCATGATGTACGTCTTTGACGACCTGCCTGTTTGGGCAAAGTTAGTGTACAACACCATTTTTATTGTGCTCTTCCTTGTTATGGTCATCAGGCACGATCTTCCCCTTTCAAAAAGTAAAAAGGTAAAGAGGTAAAAAATAATGGAAGAAAATGTTGTTTATAAATTAAGTAAACGATTTGCATTAAGAATTGTGAACCTCTATAAGATTCTTTTGATAAGGAAAGAATATACAATGTCAAAACAACTCTATAGAAGCGGGACAAGTATTGGTGCAAATTTAGCAGAAAGTATTTTTGCACAAAGTGAGGCAGATTATATTAGCAAATTAAAGATAGCTTTAAAAGAAGCAAGTGAATCAAAATATTGGATAGAGTTATTGACGGAGTCTAACTATTTGTCTGAGGAAGAATCATTTTCTTTAATCAATGATGTCAATACAATTATTGGAACATTAGTAAATATAATTAATAAATTGTCAAAGAAATGAGAAAAGTAGTATTGTTTATTTTACCTTTTTACTTTTTTACCTTTTTACCTTTATATGCCGACGAGGGCATGTGGACGCTCAACGACCTGCCGAAAGCCGTCTATGAGACCATGAAGCAGGAAGGGTACCAGTTGCCTTATGAACAGCTCTATGAGGGTGATAGTGCCATCATGCAGGCTGTGGTCAATTTCTCCGGCTACTGCTCAGGCGTGGTTGTTTCGCCCGACGGTCTGGTGTTTACCAACCATCACTGTGGCTTTGAGGCCATCCGCAGCCATTCCACCGTGGAGCACGACTACATGCTCAATGGCTTCTATGCCAAGACCTTTGAAGAGGAACTGCCCAACGAGAACATGTTCGTTTCGTTCATGGTGAAGCAGAAGGACATCACCGACGATGTCGTGACACCCGAGTTTCTGACTATGGATAACTTAGAGCGCGAAGTCTATCTCGATTCGTTAGAGAACATGTTCTCGCTCGCTGCCAAGCTGAACGACACCACCCTGCGTGCCGAGATCAAGCCCTTCTATGAGGGCAACCGCTACTTCCTGACCCTTTATCGTGACTTCCGTGACCTGCGTTTGGTCTTTACCATCCCCAAGTCGATGGGCAAGTTCGGCGGAGAGACCGACAACTGGATGTGGCCCCGCCAGACGTGCGACTTCTCCGTGTTCCGCATCTATGCCGACCCCGAGACCAACGGGCCTGCCGACTACTCCAAGGACAATGTGCCCTACCATCCGGAGCACTGGGCCCGCATCTCCATGGACGGCTATCAGGAGGGTTCCTTTGCCATGACCATGGGTTATCCGGGCAGCACTTCGCGCTATCTGAGCAGCTACGGCATCGAGGAGCGCTACACTGAGAACGCCATCCGTGCCCAGGTTCGCGGTGTGAAGCAGCAGGTGATGAAACGCCACATGGATCAGAGCGAGGCTGTGCGCATTAAGTACGACTCGAAGTATGCCCAGAGTGCCAACTACTGGAAAAACTCCATCGGCATGAACAAGTGCATCGATAGCATTGGACTCATCCAGCAAAAGCGCCAGTTCGAGCAGCAGCTGCAACAGTGGGTCGACACCACCGGCCATTTCAAGGGGCAGTTGGACTTTTCCAAGCTTTCACGTCTCTATGCCCAGCGCCAGCGTCTGAGCAGGGCACAGATGTACTGGGCTGAGACCTTCCGCCGCACCGATGAACTGTCGCGCCGTGCTCTTCTTATTCATAATGGTGCGCAGCCCAAGGGCCACGGCAAGCGCATGCACTATGTGTTCAAGGACAACAGTGAGACGTTCGACCTTTCCACCGACCGCGAAGTGCTGGGCACGCTGCTGACCAACTACCGTCTCAAAGTCAGCGACCCGCGCTTCTTGCCCGCTTTCTATAAGACCATCGACCAGCAGTTTGGTGGCGACTGCCAGAAATATGCCGATTGTCTTTACGGCCATTCCGTGCTCATGAAGCAAGGCAAGCGCATCTATTTCCGGAAGAAGTCGTTCCTGGAAGACCCCGGTGTTCAGTTCGGCCTTGACTTGACCGAAATACAGGGCGACCTGAAGTCTGAAATGGCAAAATTGCGCGATTCCATCGATGCCCAGGAGCGTCTGCTCTGTGCTGCCAAGCTGCGCATGGAACAGGACATGCCGCACTACAGCGATGCCAATTTCACCATGCGTCTGAGCTACGGACAGGTGCGTGACTACAAGTTGGGCGGACGCTCGTCGGGTTATTTCACCACAGCTTCTAGTCTGTTGGACAAGATGTTGTTGGGCAACTTCGTGGAAGACTACCGAGTGGAGCCAATCATGAAAACGCTGCTCGGCAGTCCGGATTTCTCACCCTACGCAGACAAGCGTACGGGTCAGATGCAGCTGTGTTTCCTCACTACCAACGACATTACGGGTGGCAATTCGGGTTCGCCCATGTTCGATGGTCAGAACCGTCTCATCGGACTGGCTTTCGACGGCAATTGGGACTCGCTTTCCAGCGATATTTTCTTCGATTCCTCTTTGGCCCGCTGCATTGGTGTCGACATTCGTTTCGTGCTCTTCATGATGGACCGTTGGGGACATGCCGACCGCCTGCTTAAGGAGATGGGAATTGGGAAGTGAGAACAGGGATCTGTATGATGTGCCGGCGTGTTTTGTCTTTGTTGCTACTCTTCTGGTCTTGGGCTGGAGTGCAGGCGCAACCTGTTGGTTATTCGTTGAAATTCAAAGTGTCAGAGCGGAATTTTGCCGATTCCATCGACATTGAGTTCGACGGTAAGCGGGTGTTTGTGCCTGTCATAATAGACGGCGTGCAGCGGCGGTTCCTGCTCGACACGGGGGCTGCCCAGGCCGTGATCTACGACGACAGCGACCTGGCTGTCTGTCCGCAACTTGGCACCATCCGCTCGATCGACGCCCTGGGCACTGAGAGTGCTGTGCCCGTGGTGGCACTGCCCCCCGTCACTTTAGGCCACATTACCTTTACTGGGTTGCATGCCACCGTTCATGAGCGACCTCCTATGCAGCAGAAAATTGATGGAATCGTAGGGTTTGACATTATCCGTAAGGGCTTGATGATGAAGATTGACACCCGCCAGCACCTGCTCATTCTGACTGACCGCAAGAAACATTTCCGCGATGAATCCGCTGGTTTTGAGTGCCAGTATGAGGTTCTACCCTATCGCCACACACCTTATATTCATGTGTCGCCTTTCCGAGGCTACACCGAACAGGTGCTCTTCGACACGGGCAGTCCTTTCTTCTATCTCATCAGCCTCCACAGCTTTGGTCAGGGACTCGACTCCCTGCTGTCGCAGAATCCTGCGCAAATCACCGACACAGTGGTGGGCAGCTTCTCCCGTGGCTTGCATGGACGTGAGACTCATGCCCCCGTCCGCAGGCTGATGCTCGACAGTCTCTGCTGCTTTGGCGGTTATGCTTTCTATTCCGTACCCTCCCGGACCACTCAGGGCCTGTCCCATCTTGGCGGGCCGGTATTGGCTCATGGCAGCGTCATCTTCATGCCTCGCCGCCGCCTGCGCTTCATTCCTTTCTGAAACTGAGGCTTAATTACCTCGCAAGTAAGCCTCACTAACAAGACAATTGAGCCTCAGTTGCGATGCAGCTGAGGCTCAATTGTAAATCTTTGGAATACAGATTGTTACGCTGTCAATTCTTCCGTCGTTTAGTTCTTCAGGTTTCTTACCAGCGGTCCTTGGTGGTAATGTCGTCGGCCCAGCGGTGATCCTTGGGGAAAGGCTGGCCGCCCCAGGCTTTCACCTGCGTCCACGGCTCGGCTTCGCAAGTCCAGAACGGATGGTCGGCGGGCAGTCCTAAGGGCATGAGCGAGAGGCTTGTCATGTAGAGCGAGCCGTTGTTGGTGTACCAGTCGGCCGTTTCGGGCTGGTGACCGCAGAAGCCAATGGTGAGGAAGCCACCGTCGTTGTAGTTCTGCTGCTGGTCGTACATGCGGTGCATGACCTTTGTCAGCGCGGCACGCACCTGTCCGTTTGTCAGTTCCTTGGGCAGTTTCTGCTGCCAGGCCAGCATGGCCAGCGGCTGCATGGCGGCCATGCGGTAGGGCGTGGAGCGTCCGATGACGGGGAAGGTGCCCTCGGGCGAGATGAAACGCTCCAGGATGATGGAGAACTTCTGAGCCCGTTTCAGGGCACGGTCGTAGTACTTCTGGTACTCTAATCGCGTGTTGGCACGGGCATCGAGCATGTTCTGCAGTGTCTCTAAGTACATGGCATGAAATACGTAGCTGCTGTAGTAGTCGAACGCAAACACCGGGCCGTCGGCGTACCAGCCGTCGCCCACGTACCATTCCTCGACCTTGCGGATGGTGGTCATCACACGGTAGTCGTCATATTCCTGCAGGCCTGCGGCCTTGGCAATGAAGCTCTCGATGAGGGCTGAGAAGAGGAACCAGTTGGTGTAGGGCGGTTCAATCTTGCGCAGCTTCTTGAATTCGTCGATATAGCGGGTCTTCGTGACCTCGTCCAGTGGCACCCACAGTTGGTCGTAGGCCCTTACGAACGACTCGGCAATGTAGGCGGCATCAACCAGATTCTGCCCTGAGGCACCCCAGACGAGATAGTCGGGCGAGGCAGGATCGACGCTGTTCTTATACGAGGCCAGTGCCCACTGGCGCAGCTGGCGGCGCTGCTGTCCCTCGGCCGTGTCGTCGTCGGGCAATGCCAGCCAAGGGGCAATACCGGCCATGAGTCGTCCGAAGGTCTCCATGTAGACCACCTTGCGGTTGCGGTTGTCAAAAGAAGGACTGAATTCGGTCTTCATGTTCTTCTGCAGTTCACCACGGGACATGTTCTCCAGTACGGGCTGGGCCATGCGCCAGGCCTCCTGGCACCAGTACTCGCGGTCGGTCTGCTGTTTCACTTGTTTCTTCTTGGCTGCTTCGGCAGGCATAGCCACCATGAGTCCCAGCAGCAGGAACAGGCTGATGATTGTCTTTCTCATAATTGTGCGGATTTATCAAAAGGTGGGTTTCGTCTCTTCAAACTGCACTTTCCAGGGCCACTGCTCGTTGTTCTGCGACCAGTCCGACGAGGCTTTGCCGCTGGTCCAGGGGTGCTGCCAGTGACGGGTGGGGGCACCCATGACCACGAAGAACAGGTTGGTGCAGTTCTGCGGCACGGTGAGCTGGGCCACACCCTCCTTGTCGCGCTTCACTTCGCCGTAGGTGCGGGTGCCGTCTTTCTGTAGGGCTACGAAGGCATAGCGCCATCCCGCGCGTTCCTTATATATAATATGGTAGTCCGAAGCGTCGGTCAGTCCGGTGAAGTTGGCCTTCACCACAGTACCGGCAGCGGGCACTTTCATGTTGATGATGGAGTAGCCGTAGTTCTGTATGCAGTGAGCCACGTCGGCCTGGTAGATGGCCTGTGCCGAACTGACGGTCTTGAGGAACGTCTTGTGCTGGCCGATGCGGTGCTTGGCACGGTCGCGCACACCGTCGATGTCCCACGTAGCCATGCGCATGTAGCCTTCCATCAGCTCGTCGTTGAACTGCTCCTGAGTCAGGTTGTTCATGCGGATGTAGGTCTCCACAGGGTCTTCTCCGTAGTTGGTCTCCCGCCACATGCGCCCGATGAAGCTGCGTCCGTACTTCATGGCCCACCAGTCGTGGATGAAGCAGTTCTCATAGCGCCAGTCTTCATGCAGCAGGTTCAAGTGGTGGTAGTTCAGATGTGCTTCAAAGTATTCGCCATCGGTGAACTGGCGTGTGGGGAAGATCTGGTATGCCTGCCAGTCGGCACAGCTCTCCCACCAGCTACAGTCATTGCCGCCGCCCCATCCCCAGCGCCATCCGTGGCCGCTACCGAGGTCGGCTGATACGAGGAACTGGAACGTGTGGCCCACCTCGTGAGCCACGGTGTGACCGCCACGGGCTGTGGCTGCCCAGGGATTGAAGTGTCCCAAGCCTGTCTGCTGCCAACTGCCGTCAGGTTCCTGGCCGTTGTCGCCGGAAGCATCGGCACGCCATTCGCTCTGATAGGGAATGTAGAGCTGGACTTTGTAACGGTCGGTGGTAGACTGTCCGGGCACGATGAAGCCCAGGTCAGTAACGTAGCAGTCCCAACACTTCTCAGCAATGTTAAGCACGTCGTAGGCATTGGCCACGCTGCCGTTGTTCGGGTGCTTGATGCTCTTGGGGTTGTCGCCGTAGCGTGCGTCCCAGAACACGGCAAAATGTTCGCTCTCCACGTGGTGGGCAAAGTTGTAGCCCTGCGTGGCCTGGGCGTTCTCATAGTTGGTACCACTGTAGGTGTTGGGCTTCAGCAGGTAGCGGCCGGGGTCGGTGAACATCATGTCCGATGCGTCGACAGGCACCAGGTCGGTGTATTTCTGGGTGAAGTAGCCCAGTGTCTTCGTCGTGGTGAAGCACTTGAAGTTGCTGGTTCCCACCTCGATGGAATCGACATCTTTCAGCAGGATGGTGCTGTTTTTCTTGAAGCGGTTGTCGTAGCGCACCCAAAGCGTGTCGCCCGTCTGGGCCATCAGGCACTGCGTGGCACCCTGGATGAAGAGTATCAGCAGAATGAGATATATGGTCTTTTTCATGATTCCTCCTTTATTTTACGATGAATTTCTTACCGTTCTTCACATAGATGCCCTTGCGCGGTGCTGCGTCGAGGCGGCGTCCGTGCAGGTCGTAGATGGCATCTGAATCCCCAGTGGGGTTGACGATGAGGCCTTCGATGCCTGTGGCGGGCGACAGGTCTTCGTTAATGCCGTCGATGTAGAAGCGCAGCGGTAGCGTCTTGTCCTCACGGTGGTCGGTGAACCAGGAGGTGAAGCCCGGCTGTGTGACGCTTTCCTCGGTGAGGATGAAGCGTCCCTCGTCGTTCAGGAGGTAGTTGCCTGCACTCACGTTGTGTTGGTAGTATGCGCCAGATGCCTGTATGTAACTGCTGTAGTTTGTCCCCTCAAAGACGGTCTTGGCCTTGGGGCGTTTCTGACCTGAGGCCATGCTGACGTTGGGAACAAGGTAGATGGGGCCGTAGGGGCGGTTGCTTCCCCAGGTGGTTGAGGGTCGCTGACTGTCGGAATAGTCTGGTTCTCGCGACGGACTGAGCAGATAGTGCTGCCCAGCCTTGATGGCAATGGCATTAGGGTCGGCCTGCAAGTCAATGGTCTCGAAGTCGAGTGTGGCACTGACCTTGTCGCTCATGCCACGGACGGTGGCCACACGTGTGCTGTCGCCGAAGGCATCAAGCACTTGAGCTGCGGTCATATCGACGGGAACGATGAGCGAGTTCCAGCTTCCCTTCTGCATGGTGCGGCGCAAGGC
This sequence comes from uncultured Prevotella sp., assembly GCA_947304695.1. The sequence continues at coordinate 43,390 of CAMZBS010000001.1, read as the reverse complement.
CAGCAGTCCGTGGTCTACGGCATAGCTGCCGCTGAAGGCCGTGCTGTCTTCGTCGAGCAGGAAGTGGGCCATGGAGCGGAAACGCATGGACTGTATGTCGGACAGCAGGAAGGTGTCGCGGCCCACGATCAGACGCCCTTCTGCACGGTACATCATGGGTGAGTCGTTGCTACTCACAATATAATAATAGGTCTGTCCGGCCTTGGTCGTGATGGTCAGGTTCTTTGCTGTAAGCAAAGCCTGATGGCGTGCCACGGCCATTGCGCAGCAGGCACAGCCGAAGGCCAGGCAAAGCATGAGCAGTTTCTTTCTCATAATGATTTTTTGTTTATTTGATGATGACTTTCTTTCCGTTCTTGATGTAGAGTCCCTTCTGTGGTGTTCCGCTGACCTGGCGGCCTCGGAGGTCGTAGAGTCGGCTGCTGTTGTCGTGCTGGTCGAGCATAACGGTGCTGATGCCAGTAGGATTGAGTGCGTCGAAATTATACACACGGCTGCACATCAAGCGCAGGGCTTTCACCTCGTCGGGCTCCAGCACGCGGTCGTAGAGGAACACATCGTCGAAACAGGCATTGGCCGAGCCCCAGAACGAACCGTAGCCCAGGTAGAACTTGGGGCTGTTCTTCAGGTGGTCGACGATGAGGTTGTAGTCGAATGCCGTCTTGGTCGTCACCGACGTTTCGCCCATCTTTCCGTTATACTTGTCACCGGTGTTCTTCTGCACACCGTCAATGTAGGTCTTGATGGCACTGTATTTGTTGCGGCTGAAGAGGATGATCACGTGATGCCAGCGTCCGTCGCGCAGTTCAGTGCGGTCAGTTGTCTCGGGATGGTTAATGTCCAGCCAGCTGCCTGCATTGTTGTTGTAGCCTGTGTAGAGGTTGCCCGTGAGGTAGAGGCGGGCCTGTGACGCTTCATCATAGAAGCCGTAGAGTGCGTCCCATACGTTGGCTGCATCGTTGCAGCGCACCCAGAAGGCCAGCGTGGCACCGTCGGTCAGCTCTTTTCCATAGAGCGGATTAACCATTTCAACGTAACTCTCCTTCTTGTTGGCACCGAAGTTGAGGTGTGCGAACTGCCCGTTTCGCATCTCGTCGGTCTCTAACGACGGGACTGCCGTGGTGCCGTTGCGCTTCAGCAGGGCTTTCTCGCTATGGTTCAAGGTGTTGCTCAGTGCTTCGTCGTCAAAGCCGTAATGGGCCAGCATGCCTGTACGCCAGTCGGCTTCAGGAAAGCTTTCGGCCATAGCTGTGACGTTGAAGGCGCGCTGCCAGAAGTAGTTGCCGGCTGTGAGACGTGCCGTGAGTTCCATGCTGACGTCCTCGGTGAGTCCCGTGGGGTTGTAGCGTCCGGCATTGGAGATGACTTCAGGCACGGAGCTGCTCCAGTCAAGCGTCACGTTCGGATCGAGGATTTCCACGTTGTAAAGGTCGGTATGCGTGTTGATCTGCTTGCCAGCCGAGACAGGCAGCTTCTGGTTCTTCATCTGCCAGGCCAGGGCATAGTCGTCGCGGAGGCGGTAGCCCCACACGTTGACACCGCTGCTGGCCAGTCCTGAGAAGGAAATGGTTTTGATGGACTGCCCGTCCATCTGCTGTTCGAACAGTACGCCGTTGTAGGTCACGCCGCCCATGGTGAGCTTGATATAGCCCGTGCCGGCATCGTGCGACCAGCTTCCGCTGTAGGCACCGCTTATTTTCTTGTCGGCTGAGAGTGTGATGCTGACGGGCCGCACCACTTCACGGTTGGCATAGTCAATGCCGTATTTGTGAATCAGGATGTTGTAGGTTCCGGCTATCTCACTGTCGCTGAACAGCTCACGCGAAGCGATGTCCTCATCGGTAAGCTCCTCACCGTTGTATTCAAAGGGCGAAGCCACAAGCCAGCCGTTCTTGGTCTGGAACATCTGGTGGACGCGCACCAGATGGCCCTCTGAGCCGTCGTCGAAGCGGGTGTGGTAGACCAAGTAGGTGCGGCCGTCCTCGGCGGCAATGACGGAGTTGTGGCCCTGTGCCAGTTCGCCCTTCGTCATGAAGCCCCAGTCAGCGTAGGCACCCATGACCTTCACGCCACGGTTGTCGGAGTTCTTGCCATAGTTCTTCTTGTCGCTCTCGAAGATGGCACTGATGCTGTTAGCGTCGGTGTAGGGGCCGTCGGGGTTCTTCGAGCGGAACATACGCATGACGTAGCCGCCCGTAGAGTCGAGGAAGCCGTAGCTGAGGAACAGGTAATAGTAGCCGCCCACATATTCTATATAGGCACCCTCGCCCGACACGTAGTAGCCACCGGCTATCTTCTTGCCGAAGTATGGGTCGCTGGTCACGCCATCGGTGCTTCCGTCGGTAGAAGGGTACTTCACGTCGTAGTCCCTGAGTCCAGTCTCTTCGTCGAGATCCAGCATCCAGATGCCGCCACTCCATGAACCGTAGGCCATCCTGAGTTGACCTTGTTCGTCGTAGAACACGCAGGGATCTATGGCATGGGGCCAGCGGCGCCCCCAGTAGCTGGTGTAGCGTGAAGGCAGCGACGACACATTGCCCAGGGCCAGCTGCAGGTCGGTCTTCTTATAGTCCACGTCACTGTTGCCGTCGACATTGAAGCCGGTGATAACCACAGGCCCCTGATATTCATAAGGGCCTTCAATCTGGTCGGACGTGAGCAGGATGATGCTTGAGTTCCACTTCAGTCCGTTGATGCTCAGGTACTGGCACCACTTCTTCATGACGGGGTTCCAGATCACGTCGGGTGCCCACATGTTGCCATTGATGCTTCCCCATTCGTTGTCACCGCTCTTGGGAATGCAGGCCGACCATCCGTAGGCACTGAACTGTGGGAAATCGACTTCCTCTCCACCCTTTTTCACCTTTTTCACGGCAGGTGTGACGAAAGCCTTGTTGTTGGCGGCATTGTTGTCGCTGCCCACCTTCCAGGGCGAGGCAAAGTTCGTCCAGTTCTGCATGTCGGTAGTCCATGCGCAGGCACGATGCGAGCCGAAGATGTAGTAGCGCTTCGATGTGGGTTCCCACACCACCGAAGGGTCGTGGACACTGACCACCTTCTTCGACGTAGCTTTGTAGAGGCTGTTCAGTTGGGTCGTAGTCAGTTCTGTTTGTGCCGTTGCACCCAGAAGCGGGATGCAGGCCACAAATAATGCAAGTAGTTGTTTCATCATGTTCTGTAGCTTTTTTGTAAAGTAGCAATTTGGAAGCAAAGTTACAAAAAAAACTCTAATTTGCGTTTTATTTCTCTCAAAATTAGCGGATTATCTCTTTTTTTTCGTAACTTTGCCCAAAATAACATTCACAAAGACCAAAAAGATGAAGAAACTACTGCTCACTTTGCTGTCGGCCATGGCCCTTTCGGTGCAGGCACAGCACAATCCTATCCTGCCAGAAATGCATGCCGACCCCGAGGTGCTGGCTGCCAATGGCCGTTACTACATCTATTCCACCACCGACGGTGCGCCCGGCTGGGGTGGCTACTACTTCACCTGCTACTCGTCGAAGGACCTGAAAAAGTGGGACTATGAGGGCATCATCCTCGATTTGAAGAAAGACACTCGATGGGCAAAGGGCAATGCCTGGGCACCGGCCATTGAGCACAAGAACGGGAAGTACTATTTTTATTACAGTGGTGACCAGGGTGAGCGCAAGGCCATTGGCGTGGCCGTGAGCGACAGTCCCACTGGGCCTTTCACCGACTTTGGCTGTCCCATCGTCGACAAGCGGCCCGAGGGGCAGAAGAACGGTCAGCAGATTGACGTCGACGTGTTTACCGACGACGACGGACAGAGCTACCTGTACTGGGGCAACGGCTATATGGCCGGAGCGAAGCTGAACGCCGACATGACCTCGATTGACACCACCACGATTGTGCGCATGACCCCGCGTGGCGGCACCCTGCAGGACTATGCCTACCGTGAGGGCACCTACGTGTTCAAGCGCAACGGCATCTACTACTTCCTCTGGAGCGTCGACGACACGGGTTCGCCCAACTACCACGTGGCCTACGGCACCTCGACTTCGCCGTTGGGTCCCATCACTGTGGCTGAACAGCCGGTCATCCTGCAGCAGCGTCCTGACCAGAAAATCTACGGCCCGGCCCACAACTCGGTGTTGCAGATACCTGGCAAGGACAAGTGGTACATTGTCTACCACCGCATCAATCCTGCTTATATCGACAAGAAGGACGGTCCCGGCTTCCATCGTGAGGTGTGCATAGACCCGATGGAGTTTGAGAAAGACGGCCGCATCAAGCCCGTCACTCCCACCAACTGATTTCTTAAGCGCGTTTAACCAGACGTTAAGCGCGCTTAACGCTTTCTTAAGTGCATTTAACTGAGCCTCGGTTGCATTCCAACTGAGGCTCAGTTGTGTTATAACTAAGCCTCAGTTGCGTCGTAACTAAGCCTCAGTTATATGATGGTCGTTTCTGTATTATTCGTGACGACAGACATGAATTGTGATTTTGAACAGGACTGAGCAAACGTTTTTCCGTTATTGATTATGACAAATGACGCATGGAAGAAATATAACCATTTGACAGACAATTGGTTGAAGAGTCAAATGGCAAAATGATAAAAAACAAAAAATGTAGAAAAATTTTTGTTCTTTTATAAGGTACTTATCTGCTTTTTTCGTATATTTGTGGCGAGAATGTCCATAAACCCTAATCGGCCTTATGCAGATAATGACTCAAACAGCCCGTTTCCTTCTGGTACTGATTGTACTGACGATGGCAGCCTGCAGTAATAACGACACTGCAGAGCCGGTTCTCAATGACGATCAGCACGAGCAGTTGGAGCAGCAGCTCAGCCGTTATCATACAACCGACTCACTGAAAATAGCATTCGACGACTATAAGCGTAAGGGCAACGTGCTGGGCCAGATAGTGGCACTGCGGCAGTTGGGGCGCCTGTGTCGCGATCACTGCCAGTATGACTGGGCCGTGACCCACCATCGAGAAGCCCTGCAAATGGCCGAAAAGGCAAATGATGCCATCGAGATGATGTGGGCCATGAACAACCTGGCTTCGGACTACCGAAGGTTAGGTGCGCTGAGCGAGGCTATGGACTACCATCAGCAGGCTTACAACCTCAGCATGAAGCATGCTGAAACTGAGCACCATCAGGTGCGGAGAAACACGGCGGTGGCACTCAACGGCATGGGCAGCGTGTTCCTGCTCATGGGCAACCTGCAGATGGCCGACACAGTGTTCCGTCAGGCACTGGCCGTGGAAGAGGCGCTGGGCAACCTGCAAGGACAGGCTCTCGACCTGGGAGCTTTGGGCAACATCAAGGAGCAGCAGGGCAAAACCGACGAAGCATGGACGCTTTACCGAAAGTCGCTCGAACTGAACGAGCGGGGCAATCTGGCAACGGGCATCTCGCAGTCCTACAACAACATCGGACGGCTCTATGAGCAGTCGGGCCAGCTCGATGCCGCCTTGGAGTCCTACAAAAAGGGTTACCGCACGCTGGTCGGGAACAGCGACGACTGGTATCGCTTAGAGACAGGCTGCTACATTGGCCGCATCTTCATCAAGCAGGGTGACATTGCCCAGGCCACCGATGTGCTGGAGCGCATCGAGACCACCGCGCGGCGCATTGAGTCGCTCGAGCATCAGTCCAAGGCAAAGGAACTCTATTACGAGCTCTACGCCAAGACGGGCGACACGAAGCAGGCCCTTGCCAGCTACATCATGGCCGACCACCTGCGCGACAGCCTGATGAACATCAGCAAGGTGGTGCAGATTCAGAACGCACAACTGGAGATGGAACGCCAGCAAAGACTGGATGACAAGGCGCGGGCTGAGGCCAGTCTGGCCAAGGAGCGCCACTCGAAGCGGCTGACCTATATCTGGGCCGGACTGCTGTTGTTGGTGGCCGTCGTGGGCATCGGCATGCTGTGGTACACGCTCCACACCCGCACCGTCCGCCAGCAGCTGTTCCGCCATATGCAACGCGTGCGCGAAAAGTTCTTTACAAACATCACCCATGAGTTCCGCACACCGCTCACCGTCATCCTCGGACTGGGCCACCAGCTGGAAGACCAGGAGGTGGAGGACATGGGGCAGGTGCGCTCGGCAGCCAAGATGATTGTGCGCCAGGGCAACTCGCTGCTCTCGCTCATCAATCAGCTGCTCGACATCTCGAAGGTGCGCTCGGCCGTGGGCGAGGCCAAGTGGCGCCGGGGTAACATCGTGCCTTTCGTTGGCATGATTGTCGAGAACTTCCAGTCCTACGCTGCCAGCAAGCGCATCGAACTGTCCTACAGCCACTCGCTCAACACCATCGAGACCGACTTCGTGCCCGACTATCTGCTGCGCATCGTTACGAACCTGCTTTCCAACGCCATGAAGTTCACCCCCACCTATGGCAAGGTGAACCTGACGCTGGAGACGACCAGCAGCAACAGGCTGAAGCTACAGGTGTTCGACACTGGCTGCGGCATTCCGAGTGAGGAGCTTCCCCACCTGTTTGAAGCCTTCTATCAGGGCAGTGCGCGCTCCGGTGAGGATGTGGGCACGGGCATCGGACTCTCGCTCGTGAAGCTCATGACCGAGGCCATGAACGGCACGGTGAGTGCCGAGAGCATCAAGGGCGAAGGAGCAACCTTCACCGTTGTGCTGCCCATTGTGCTGGACGGCAACACAGCACCGCTGACGGCAGAGGAAAGCACACCGGCCATGACGGAACTGCTGCAGGATGCCGGACTGCAGGAACAGCCCGTGGAAGCGGCTGCCAAGCCGGAAAAGAGCGCAGGCGAGCCGAAATACACCGTGCTCGTCGTGGAGGACAACCAGGACATTGCCTATTATGTGGGCATGCACCTATCCCATTACAGGCTCATCTACGCCCGCAGCGGAGCCGAAGCATTGGAGAAGGCACAGGAAACGATGCCCGATTTGGTGATTACCGACGTGATGATGCCGGGCGAAATCGACGGACTGGAGCTGTGCCGCCGCATCCGTTCGTCGAGTCTGCTCAACCATGTGCCCATCATCATTATCACGGCCAAGACCACCGAGGAAGACCGCATCAAGGGTCTGAGGGCAGGAGCCGACGTCTACCTGATGAAGCCCTTCAACTCGGAAGAACTGCTGGTCAGGGTCGACAAAATGCTGAAGCACTACGGCATGTTGCGCCAGAAGTTCTTGCAGGCAGACGGACAACCCACCGCCGAGCTGTCGGCCGAAGACCGCCAGTTCATGAACAAACTCATTGACAACGTCTACCTGCTCATGGCCCAGGGGCATACCGACGTTGAGGCACTGGCCAGCCGAATGGCCTTGAGCCGCTCACAGCTGAACCGCCGCGTGCTGGCACTTACCGGGCAGAACACGTCGGCCTATATGATGCGTCTGCGACTGGCCCGCGCCAAGCGCCTGCTCATGGCCAACGTGCAGGCTCCCGTGGGCGAGGTGGCAGTGAAATGCGGCTTCGACGACGTGGCTTATTTTAGCCGGATCTTCCGTCAGACCTTTGGAATGACGCCCTCTCAGTATCGCAAACAAGGTTAGAAATGACATAACTTAAAACTATTTTATAACTATGCACATCGGATCAAGAATCAGAGAGATCATGGAGAAGAAGAACCGCTCCGTGGTTTGGGTGGCTGGCCAGATTTCCTGCGAGCGCACCAACGTCTACAACATCTTTGCACGCAAGGACATCAACACCAGTCTGTTGCGTCAGTTCTGTATCATTCTCGACTACGACTTCTTCAATGAGTTGTCGAAAGAGACGTTCAAATGAGGGGAAGGGGAACTGGAAAGGGAGCGCAGGAGTGTTAAAAACTCCTAACTCCTGCCCCCTAACTCCCAACTTTTCATTACCTTTGCCCCCATGAATCAGAAAAGAGGCATTTTTGTGGGAAGTTTCAATCCGTTCACGACTGGTCACGACAGCGGTGTGCACCGTGCTCTGCCACTCTTCGACCGGCTGGTCATTGGCGTTGTGGGCGACAATGTGCAGAAGCCTACGCTCACCCCGGCACAGCAGCGCATGGAGGCCATCAGCCGGTTGTATGCCTGTGAGCCGCGCATTGAGGTGAAGCCCTACTACGGTCTGGCCGTAGACTTTGCACGCCAGGAGGGTGCCCGGTTTATAATAAAAGGTGTACGCTCGGCCAAGGACTTCGAGTATGAGCGCGAGATGGCTGACATCAACCACCAGATCAGCGGCGGTCAGGTGGAGACCATCCTTCTCTTTGCTGAACCCCAGCTGGCCAGCGTCTCTTCGTCGATGGTGCGCGAGCTGCAGCACTTCGGGGTTGATGTGACACCATTCCTGCCGTCGCCAGAAGCAGAAAGATAAGTAGTTTAACTGAAAAATGAAGATCCGATAGTTTCCCGATGATTACCTACAGCACTGAAAACGTCAGAATGCCTGCCATCCGCAAGCGCGACACCACGGCCTGGATCAGGCGTGTGGCGGCCACCTATGGGAAGAAGGTGGGCGAGGTTGGCTACCTGTTTTGCGACGATGAGCACATCCTGAGCGTGAACCGTGAGTACCTGCAGCATGACTATTATACCGATATTATCACCTTCGACTACTGCGAAGGCGACGTACTCAATGGCGACCTGGTCATCTCGCTCGACACGGTTCGCTCGAATGCCGAGCTTTTCAACAAGCCTTACGAAGAAGAGTTGCACCGCGTCATCATCCACGGCATCCTGCACCTGTGCGGACAGAACGACAAAGGTCCGGGTGAGCGTGAGCAGATGGAAGCTGCCGAGAACCGGGCGCTTTCATTGAGGTAGTTCCCTCAGCATCTCCCTTGTTCCTTCCAGAATCTCAGTCAGCTCTGTGACAGTTGTGGCACGGAGCATGGCAATGCGCGTCTGTCGGAAATTGGGAATGCCCTTAAACAGTGGTGTGGCTGCCAGATGGCGGCGGGTATGAAGGATGCCGCGCGGTTCGTCAATCATTTCCACATTGATGTGCAGCTGTTCCAAAAGAATATCGAGTTTCTGGTCGGTAGTAAGTTGTTTGTGGCTGAAAATCCACGGGCATCCGAACGTGGCGCGTCCGATCATGACGGCATCGACACCGTAGCGGTCGAAAGCCAGGTCGGCCTCCTCCAGTGAATGGATGTCGCCGTTGCCGATGATGGGAATCGTGATGCGCGGGTTGCGCTTCACCTCTCCAATAAGCGTCCAGTCGGCTTCTCCCGTGTACATTTGTGAGCGTGTGCGGCCGTGAATGGTCAGTGCCTTGATGCCGCAGTCCTGCAGCTGTTCGGCCAGTTCGGTAATGATGAGCTGGTCGTGGTTCCACCCCAATCGCGTCTTCACGGTCACAGGAAGGCTCACTGCTTTGACCACCTCACGCGTAATCTCAAGCATCTTCGGCACGTTCTGTAGCATGCCTGCACCGGCTCCCTTGCCTGCCACCTTCTTCACCGGGCAGCCGAAGTTCAGGTCTATCAAGTCAGGACCAGCCTGTTCCACAATCTTGGCTGCCTCAATCATGGCGTCGATGTCGCGTCCGTAAATCTGTATGCCTACGGGACGTTCCTCATCACTGATGCTGAGTTTCTTCACGGTTGTCTTCACGTCGCGCACCAGTGCCTCGGCACTGACAAACTCCGTGTAGACCATTGAGGCCCCGAAGCGCTTGCACAGACGCCGGAAGCCAATGTCGGTCACGTCTTCCATGGGTGCCAGGAAGATGGGACGGTAGCCCAGTTCAATTGTACCTATGTTCATGTGTCTTTTCGGCTTTTATTTTCTTTCCATCCTCAGCCACAATTGGTAAAGTGCAGGAGCAAGGATGAAGAGCGAGAAGATGATGGCAGCTCCTATATTGCGGTTGTTTCCCAGAATGTCAATGAGGTGCAGGTCTGGGTCGGGATAGAGCCTGAGCAGCACAAAGGCAATGGTGTTGTTGGTCCAGTGGAACACCACGCCGGGCACAATGCTGCCCGTGCGGTAGTACATCCAGCCCAGCAGTAGGCCCATCAGAAAGGCATGGGGCATCTGTGCAGGGTTCATGTGAACAAGTGAGAAGAGCAGTGCCGAGATGGCAATCATGGCCCAATGCTTCTGTGGTTTCCAGTTGAGCAGGGAACGGAGTACGGCACCACGGAACGCCAGTTCCTCGGCAACGGGGGCCAGCAGGCAAATCACGAAATATCCGCCTTTGTGGCTGATGATCTCCATGAGTTCGTCTTCTACAATGTTCGGCAGGTCTGGCAGTTGCTCCTGAAAAGCCATTGAAGGTACCACTACGCCAATGGAAGCCAGTACGCTCCAGACCAGTACACCCCAGGGACGCGACCGCAGGAAGTCAGGCGTGGCCTTGGCCCAGCCGAAATACAGGAACACGGCAATGCTGGTGATGGCAAACAGAGCCATGGAAGCAATGCTTATGTAGGGCGACTGCATCATGGTGTCGCTGCCCAACAGCTTCACACAACCCACGACAAGAGCTGTGGATAGCATCTGGATGCCAATGAAAAACAGGGTGTAGCTTAATGCTTTGTTCATAATATTAATTATAATAAGAGGTGTCTGGCTTGTTGTGCGTCTTGTTCCATCTGCCTGGTAAGGGCTTCTGGAGAGTCGAAGTGCCGTTCCTGGCGCAGGTGTGCAATGAAGTCAATGCGGAGCTGGTGCCCGTAGAGATTGCCGCTGAAGTCGAGCAGGTGAACTTCCAATGTCTGACAGTGGCCGTCGAAGGTGGGACGTGTGCCGATGTTCATCATGCCGGGACGCGGGATGGGGTTCTGTTCCCAGCTTACCCGGACAGCATAGACACCGTTTGCAGGCACCATTCGGCAGTCATCATGGAGCTGAAGGTTGGCCGTCGGGAAGCCGAGTGTGCGTCCGATTCGCTCACCATGAACTACACTGCCCGTCAGTTGGTAGGGACGTCCTAAACAGCGGGTTGTCTCTTCCACCCGTCCTTCGGTGAGCATACGGCGCACCAGTGACGAACTGAAGCACTGCCCGTCTTCGGCCAGAGGTTTTGCACAGACCACGTCCATACCAATCTCCTTGCCGAAACGAACATAGTCGTCGAATCCTTCTTCCCTGTTATGGCCGAAACGGTTGTCATATCCTGTGAGAAGTACGCCGGCTCCAAGACGTTCCCGTAGCACCTGTCGCATGAAGTCGCGTGCCGACAGCTGTGCCATCTGTGCGTCGAAACGCAGGATGACCAGCACGTCAATGCCTGTTTCTTTCAGCAGGTTGGTCTTTTCTTCCAGCGTAGTGAGCAGCTGTGGGTGCCATTGCGGTTGGAGAACCTGGCGCGGATGACGATCGAATGTAATGACCATTGACTGCCTGCTGCGCCTTTGGGCTTCCTGCTTCAGAGCGTCAATCAGGAAACGATGGCCGCGATGTACGCCGTCGAAGAAGCCGATGGTGGCGATGCAACGGTCTGATGGCTGCAGCGGTTCCACATCATACTGGACTGGTGGGTAATAGAGGGTTGTCATGCTTGGGCCCTCCTTTGCCAAAAGCGGTACAGTTCGCCTGCCAGCATGACGGGCGATGTTACTACAATGATCTTCAACCAGTCAGTCGGTGTGATGGGCGTGGTGCGGAACATTTCGCCGCCCAGTTCCACGATGAGCCACTGACCAAGCAGAATCAGCACCAGCACCAGGACGAAGCCTTTGCCCCAGAAAAAATGATGGAAGGCAGAATGGTGCGAACCCAGCGAACGTGCATTGAACAGGTTCCACCATTGCAGCATGACAAAGACTGTGAAGAACTTCGTCAGTTCATAAGTGTCCATACCCTGTCCTGTACCGTTGTTCTCCAGCCAGTACAAATAGGCAAAGGTGAAGACGAAGAACAGCAGTCCCCACCAAAGGATGCCGCGCTTCATTCCCGGCGAGATGATGAAGTCGTCGGCCCGTCGCGGTGGTGCATTCAGAACTTCGTGTGAAGGCGGCAGTGATGCCAGTGCCATGGCAGCGAAGGTGTCCATGATCAGGTTGATCCACAGAATCTGCGTCACCGTCAGGGGTAGTTCGGTTCCAATGGCGGCACCGCCCAGTACCAAGAGCAGTGCGGTGACGTTGACCACCAGTTGGAAGAAGATGAAACGCTGGATGTTCTTATAAAGCGATCGACCCCATTCCACAGCCCTGACCACTGAGCGGAACGAGTCGTCGAGCAGGGTGATGTCGCTGGCTTCCTTAGCCACGTTGGTGCCCGAACCTAACGACAGTCCCACGTGAGCATGGTTCAGGGCCGGGGCATCGTTGGTGCCGTCGCCTGTCACTGCCACCACTTCACCCCTTTGTTGCAGCAGGCTCACTAGTCGTTGTTTGTCTGTGGGGCGTGCCCGGCTCATAACCTTGAGCGTGGCAACCAGCTCCAGTGCCTCATCATCGGAGAGGGCAGCAAAGGCTGGGCCGGTGATGGTTTGCTGCGACGAATTGCTGATTTCATCGATGAGCCCAATCTGGCGGGCTATCTCCAGAGCCGTGGCTTCAGTGTCGCCCGTCACTATTTTCACGCCGATGCCGGCACGCTGACAGTCATGTACAGCCTTGGGCACATCGGAACGGATGGGGTCGCTGATGGCCACAATAGCCTGATAATGGCCGTTGCAACTGAAAGCCAGTGTGCGCATGGCCCGCTGCTGCCACTCCTTGAGCTGTTGCTCGATGGCCAGCCGTTCGTCGGCAGTCAGCTGGCACTGGGCCAGCACCACTTCGGGTGCGCCCTTGACAAAGGTATATTCCTGCCCGTTGACGATGGCCGTGGTCTGCATGTATTTCTTTTCCGTGGAGAAAGGCAGGCGGCCTGTAATCCTAGCTTCGTTGCGAAGAAGACGGTAGTCGGTGCCCTGGGTGTCGAGCCAGCGCAACAGGGCAGCCTCGGTGGGGTTGCCGATGGATTGCTGGCCGTCGAGTTCAGCGGTGCTGTTCAGGGCGATGGCAAGGTGGAAGAGCCTTTCTTCATGGGTTGAGTTGGCCTCGCTGACGGCCTGGACGGTCATGCGGTTTTGGGTCAGCGTGCCCGTTTTGTCGGTGCAGATCACAGTGACGGCACCCATGGTTTCGCTGGCTTGCAGCTTGCGCACCAGGTTGTTCGACTTCAGCATGCGCCGCATGTTCAGTGCCAGTGCCAGCGTAACAGCCATGGGAAGTCCTTCCGGCACAGCCATGACGATGAGCGTCACGGCCATCATGAAGTAGCGCAGTACCACTTCCAGCATGCCCACGTAGTTGTTGGTAGCCCACAGCGGGCTGGTGAGAATGTCATGGATGAGGAATGCCAAGAAAGCTACGGTGGAAATGGCGGAGCCTATCTTGCTGATAAGTGCGGCCAGTCGGTTCAGCTGCTGGTTCAGCGGTGTCTTCACCTGAGTCAGTTCCATGGCCTCGCGTGCTACGTGTCCGATTTCCGTCTCGTCGCCCACGGCAGTCACCACCATGCGTCCCGTACCAGCCATGACCATCGATGAACGCAGCAGCAGGTCTTCCTGATATGCAGCCGTATTGTCGTTTTTGGGCGTGGCCGTCTTGGAAGCGATGGTTTCTCCTGTTAGACTCGACTCGTCGACCTGCATTTCCATCGACTCGAAAAGTCTGCCGTCGGCCGGTACCTCGTCGCCCGTCTCAACCAGGACCACGTCGCCCACTACCACGTCACGCCGCTGTACCTGCGTCACACGTCCGTCGCGTAGCACTTTCACCAGTTGTTCTTCGCCCATTGCAGTGAGCACGTCGAATTTCCGGGCTGCGTCACGCTCAAAGTAGAAGCCCACGGTGGTAGCGAAAAGCACGGCCAGGATGATGCCGATGGTCTCCACAAACTCGCCTGTGATGAAAGCCAGTCCCAACGAGATGGCAGCCGCCACGAGCAGAATGCGGATGATGGGGTCTTCGTATTTTTCCAGATAGAGCCTCCAGAGCGAGCGTCGCCTTGGTGGTGTCAGCACGTTTTCACCATGTTTCTGCCTGCTTTCCAGTGCTTCTTCGCTGGTCAATCCGTGCGTGTGTACATAATTATTTGTGTTCACCTTTCAAGAATTTGGACTGCAAAGTTACGAAAAGTCGAGAGCAAAACAAAGAAACTCGTTTCTTTTTTTTGCCGAGACGGAGTAAGTTCGCCATCTTTGATGGCAAAGTTACGAAAAAACGGTGATAACTGAGGCTTAATTCATAAAAATATGAAATAATTAAGCTTTAATTCTTTTATTTGCTCAATTAATAGTAACTTTGCACGACTTTTTTATTATTTAGATGTTTTAACAGAAAAGATGAACGTAATTACAAAAACCCTTCAACTGGCTGATGGAAGGACCATCACCATTGAAACCGGGAAAGTGGCAAAACAGACCGACGGTTCTGTAGTTCTGAGAATGAACAACACCGTGCTTCTGGCCACTGTTTGTGCCGCAAAAGATGCAGTTCCCGGAACCGATTTCATGCCTTTGCAGGTAGACTATCGTGAACAGTACAGTGCCGCAGGCCGTTTCCCCGGCGGATTTACCAAGCGCGAAGGCAAAGCCTCTGACAATGAAATCCTTACATCGCGACTTGTGGACCGCGTTCTTCGTCCACTCTTCCCCTCTAACTATCACGCAGAAGTTTTCGTCAATGTGATGCTGCTCAGTGCCGATGGTGTTGACCAGCCCGATGCTCTGGCCGGTTTTGCCGCTTCGGCAGCCCTGGCCTGCTCGGATATTCCCTTCGAGTGCCCCATCTCGGAGGTTCGCGTTGCCCGCGTTAACGGTGAGTATGTCATCGACCCTACCTTCGAACAGATGAAGCAGGCCGACATGGACATCATGGTGGGTGCCTCGGCAGAGAATATCATGATGGTGGAAGGCGAAATGAAAGAGGTGAGCGAGCAGGATCTGCTGGGCGCACTGAAGGCTGCCATGGTGGCCATCAAGCCCATGTGTGAGCTGCAGGCCGAGCTCTCCAAGGAGCTGGGCAAGGACGTGAAGCGCGAGTATGACCACGAAGTGAACGACGAGGCCCTGCGTGAGCGCATGAACAAGGAGCTCTACCAGCCCGCCTATGACATCACCAAGCAGGCTCTGGAGAAGCAGCAGCGTGCCGAAGCCTTCGAGAAGCTGCTCGAAGACTTCAAGGAGAAGTTCTTCGCTGAGCGTGCCGAGCTGGCTGACGATGCCAAGGGCGAGATTAGCGACGACGAGTATGCAGCCATGATGGACCGCTACTACCACGATGTGGAGCGCGACGCTATGCGCCGTTGCATCCTCGACGAAGGCATCCGTCTGGACGGTCGCAAGACCACCGACATCCGCCCCATCTGGTGCGAAGTGTCGCCCCTGCCCATGCCTCACGGAAGCTCCATCTTCACCCGTGGTGAGACGCAGTCGCTCTCGACCTGCACTCTGGGCACAAAGCTCGACGAGAAGCTGGTTGACGACGTGCTTGACAAGAGCTACATGAAGTTCCTGCTTCACTATAACTTCCCCCCGTTCTGCACCGGCGAGGCCAAGGCACAGCGCGGCGTAGGCCGTCGCGAGATTGGCCACGGCCATCTGGCATGGCGCGGACTGAAGGGTCAGATTCCCGAGGATTTCCCCTACACCGTTCGTCTCGTCTCTCAGATTCTCGAGTCCAACGGTTCAAGTTCAATGGCTACCGTCTGCGCCGGAACCCTGGCCCTGATGGATGCCGGCGTGCCCATGAAGAAGCCCGTCAGCGGTATTGCCATGGGTCTGATTAAGAACCCCGGAGAAGACAAGTATGCAGTGCTCTCTGACATCCTCGGCGACGAGGACCACCTGGGCGACATGGACTTCAAGACCACCGGTACACGCGACGGTCTGACCGCCACCCAGATGGACATCAAGTGCGACGGCCTGTCGTTCGACATCCTGGAGAAGGCCCTTATGCAGGCCAAGGCCGGTCGTGAGCACATCCTGAACTGCCTAACCGACACCATCGCTGAGCCTCGCGCCGACTTCAAGCCCCAGGTGCCTCGCATCGTCCAGATTGAGATTCCGAAGGACTTCATCGGAGCTGTCATCGGCCCTGGTGGCAAGATTATCCAGCAGATGCAGGAAGACACCAGAACCACCATCACCATCGACGAAGAGGACGGTGTGGGCAAAGTTCAGGTGGCCGGTCCAGACAAGGAGTGCATCGACGCAGCCCTGGCCAAGATCAAGGCTATCGTGGCCATTCCCGAAGTGGGCGAGGTCTATGAGGGCACCGTGCGCTCAATCATGCCTTACGGCTGCTTCGTCGAGATCATGCCCGGCAAGGACGGTCTGCTGCACATCTCTGAGATTGACTGGAAGCGCCTTGAGACTGTTGAGGAAGCAGGCATCAAGGAGGGCGACAAGATTACCGTGAAGCTGCTTGAGATTGACCCGAAGACGGGCAAGTACAAGCTCTCTCACCGTGTGCTCATCCCGAAGCCCGAGGGCTACGTGGAGCGTCCTGCCCGCCGTGAGCGTGGCGAGCGTCCCGAGCGTGGCGAGCGTCGTCCCCGTCCTGAGCGTGGAGCCGAGCGTGGCGAGCGTCGTCCCCGTCCCGAGCGTGGCGAGCGCCGTCCGCATCATGACAACAGCGAGTTTGCCGACAAGCTGGCCGCCCGTCTGGGCGACGAGTATCGCGACCCGCAGGAGAACCACGAGCCGCGCGATTTTAGCGACTCGCTTGACCACATGGACTTTTAACTTCCCTAATTTCCCCTGAAGTCCATGTACCCCGTCTGGCCGGTATTTCTTCCTTCCATCCCTTCCCCACCTGGCCAGGCGGGGATTTTTTTATGAGGGCTTTGCAACTGAGCCTCAGTAATGTCGTAACTGAGCCTCAGTTAGCTCACAACTGAGCCTCAGTTGCGAGTCAAGTGAGCCTCAGTTGCAAAACAAACGGAAAATGGGCCGTTTTTTTCCTGACTGAGACGAAGAAATGACGGAAAAATAATGGTGATTTCACTTTTTCTTCGTATCTTTGCCCCCAGTAGAAACTAAAAACCCAGAGAGAATATGAAGAAAATGCGCAAACTACTCATTACCGGACTGCTCATGATCCTGGCCGTGACCACGGCAACGGCAGCCAACACTGACTACCAGCGGTCGTCGACTCTGAATGACACCCTCGTCATTACCAAGGACCAGAACCTCATCCTGAAGAACGCCAAGCCCTTCGGCGACCTGGGAGTGGTGAACTTGGTGAACACTGAGCACGCCGTGCTCATCCTGGAGAAGGTGAAGCCCAAGGATGCCCTGCGACTCATCGGTGCCCACGTGCAGATAGACGGCAAGAAGGCCAACCCCGACCGCAACTGTCAGGTGAAGCTCTACAACCGTGGCACCATCATCATGCCCTACGCCCCCGACTTCCAGCCGCTCACCGTCTATAGTGAGCAGAACTTCATGGGCGAGGCCGTCAACGACTTTGGATTGGAGAACACGGGCGGATTCATGAACACCCTCACCGACGAGAAGCTGAACAACCGCATCCGCTCCTTCAAGCTGAAGCGCGGCTACATGGTTACCTTCTCCACCCGCCCAGGCGGACGCGGCTACAGCCGCTGCTTCATTGCAGCCAATGCTGACTACGAGCTGAAGGTGCTGCCCGACATCCTTGACCAGAAGATCACGTCCTACCGTATTTTCAAGTGGTATGACACTGGCAAGCCCCAGCTGGCTGCCGCCGGTGGTGATGCCGCAGCCTGCGATCTGCTCAACGTCACCAGCACCTATACCTGGGGTGGCACCAGCGACATGGCTCCCAACCAGGAGAACGTGCCCCACCACATCTATGAGAACTATCCGTCGCCCTCGTCGCTCGGCTCCTGCACTACCTCGCCCCACATGAAGACTAATAACGAGCCCATGAACACTGCTGACGACCCGAAAGGACAGACCGAGGACGTGAACCTGGTGCTCTCCAACTGGGAAGACCTCATGGCCACTGGCATGCGCCTCTGCTCACCCTCGTCGTGGGACGGCAGTGACTATACCAACGGCACGGGCTACATCAAGCGGTTCATCGACTCTATCGATGCTCGTGGCTGGCGCTGCGACATCATCGACCTGCACTGCTACTGGCCCGAAAGCAACTTTGGCACCATCAGGAACTGGACCAACAGCACAGGCCGCCCCGTCTGGATTTCGGAATGGGTGTGGGGTGCCTCATGGAATAACAACGGTGCCTTTGCCAGCAATGTGACCGAGGCCCAGAACGCTGCTGCCCTGAAACGCATCTGCCCTGTGCTCAACCAGAACGACTGCATTGAGCGCTACTATTACTGGAACGGTGAGCGCGATCCTTCGCGGCTCATCAAGGGCAGCACGCTGACCGAGGCAGGCGAATACTACGCCACCATCGATGCCGGACTGGGCTACAACGGCAAGTACGAAAAGATTCCCACCACGCCGCGCCAGTACGCTCCCGGACGCATCGAGGTGATCACCGACCCGCAGTCGGGCTGTGCCCTCGTGCAGTGGCAGGACAACAACGGCGAGTACAGCCGCTCGGTTCAGGTGGAGCGCAGCCGCGACGGCGGCACCACCTGGGAGGTGGCAGGCGATGCACAGGTGGCCGACGGCCCCTCGCTGTGCAGCTTCGTCGACTCGCTCTCTCAGAGCGGCGACGTGTACCGTGTCCATCAGATTGACTTCAACAAGAAGCACTCCTATACCAAGACGGTCACCTACACCACCGAGGTCTACACCCGCCCCGTGCAGTCGGCCGACGGCTGGGGCACCATCTGCCTGAAGAACGGCATCTATCCCATGACGGGTACTCTGCTTTACGAGGTGGTTGGTGTCACGCCCGATCTCACGGCCTTCTGCATGAATCCCATCGACCATGTTGAGGCAGGCTATCCCGCCGTGTATCATACCGACAGCCTCGCGGCAAGCTTCATTGTCTATGGCGACAAGGTGCTCACCGAGAAATACGGGGCCAGTGGTCTCATCGGCCAGTTCGATGCCTATCCGCTCGAGGGCGGCTGCATCTATCTGAAAGACGGTGAGTGGTGGGTAGTGCCCGACGGAGAGGAACCGCCCCTGGGAGCCTACGAAGCCTGCTTCGCCGACCACACCGAGCTGGTCATCCAGCGCGACTGGACAGGTCTCACCATGCCCGTCCACGGACTGCCCGATGATACCAGCATCCGCACCCTCACTGCCTCCACCGCCTCCGCCACCTGGTACACCCTCGATGGCCGTCAGGTCCTCGCGCCCGCGCGCGGAATATATATTAAGGTGCAAGGCGGTCAGATCAGCAAGGTGGTGGTGCGATAAAAAAAGTAACATTCGTAACAAATTACAAATAATCTGTAATCCGTGTAATCAGTTGGTCAATTTGCCAACAGATTACACGGATTTTCGGATTTTAACAGATAGTTCTGCAAAAAAAACTATAGAAAATGATACGAATATGAAAGATTTTGCTTAAATTTGCACCCGATATCACCTTTTTTGGGCGTGAAAGCCCGAATACGTATTTGCAAAACCTATTATTTATTTTACTAACTTTATTAATTTTTTAAGCTTATGAAGTTCAAAAAACTACTCGTTTTGAGCGCATTGTGGCTTGTCGGCCTCAATGCCAACGCAGTGTTGACGCTTGAGCGTGAAAAGCCGGTGGAGCCGTCGCCTATTGTCGACCTCAGCACCATTGAGCGTACGCCTGCCGAATTTCAGGTTGGTACCTATTATGTGTTGTACAACGTAGGTACCGAAAAGTTCTATTTTGAGGGCAACGCCTGGGGCACCCAGGCCACGGTTTCGGCTGATGACGCCCTGCTTCTCTACTTCGCCCTGCCCAGCGGTAAGACGCTGGCCGACAAGCAGCTCTATCTGCGTGACTACCCGAAGTCGAAGAACAAGTGGCACACCGCTTTCCTTGCAAAGGACGGAAAGGTGACCGGTCAGGGCTATCCTGCTGGTCTGTTCGTCGACAACAATGACGGCGAAGCTGCTTTGGTATGGGTTGAGGCCATCGAAGGCAAGGACAAGACCTATCATTTCTCTGTCTCTGAGGCAAACTCTGTACTGAAGCCCGAAGGCAAGTTCTTCGGTGTGGTGCCCGATTCACCTGGTGTTGAGGGTGGTGAAACCGGTACGGTCATTCATCCGCAGGCTGCCGACGATGGTGTAAATGCAGTGGAGTGGCAGTTCTTTGAAGTTCCCGAGTGGAGCGAATATGGAAAGTTGGCTGCTGTCTACAATGCCTCTGAGGAGCTGCGCAAGCTCATCGAGTCTGCTCCTAATGGCTTCGATCTGACTCCCTATGAGAATGTCTACAACAATGAGGATGCTACGGCTGAACAGCTGCAGCAAGCCAAGGCCGATCTGGAGGCTGCTCTGAAGAATTCTGTGCTGGCACAGTTGGGTCAGGCCACTGGCGAGAATCCCGTTGACGTGACTGAGTTGATTGTCAATCCCGACTTCGTGGGTGCTTCTGTTGACGGTTGGACGTTTGCTGTAGGTTCTGCTGGTTGGGGTTATCCTGCTGAGACTCAGAAGTTGGCTGAGGTTCCTGAGTTCTATCAGTCAAATTATAACATGTATCAGGAACTTGACATTGCCGGTGGTGTGTTTGAGCTTCGCATGAACGGCTTCTACCGTGCTGGTAATACCGATGATTCTTACAAGAACTATGTTGCTGGCACAGAGCAGAATGGTTTCCTCTATGCAGGAACTGACGTTGATACGCTCAAGGTGCCTATCATGAACTCGTTCAAGGATGGTTCTACTTACAGCATCTCAAGCGAGGAAGCCAGCTCTAACGGTATCTACGTTCCCAACAGCCCCACGGCTGCAAAGAACTATTTCGACAAGGGACACTATCAGAATGTGCTCTTCTTCGATGGCAATGACAGCAAGTTGCGCATTGGTATCATAAAGGAAAAGACCATCGATGCGGACTGGACAACCTTCGACAGATTCCGCCTGAAGTACTACGGTAAGGGTGCTGACGCTTACCAGGCTTGGGCCAAGGGTGGATATCAGACCATTGACACCGAGGCAGAAGGATTCCTTGGAACGAAAGCCGTTGCTGAGGCATTCAATGCTCAGGTTGCAGCTGCAACAGCTACCAACCGCGAAGAGGCTATGGCCACAATGGCTCAGCTCGAAGCCGCTTATGCTGTTGTGCAGGAGAACCTCAGCGCATGGGGTGAGCTGAAAACCCTTTATGATGAGGTGAAGGATTTCATGGAGAAGAATGCCGACAACGACGCTGAGGCCGTGAAGACACTGAAGGCTTATCTCGGTTCTGGCCGTTCGGGTCTGCAGAGAGAAATGTCGAAGATGGAAATGAGCACCGAGGAAGTGAAGGAAGCCATTGCCAAACTGCAGGAACTTTATGATGCTGCCAAGCAGGCAAAGCCCGTGGTTGGTGCTGACGTTACCTATAAGCTTAACAACCCCGACTTCTCAAAGGGCAATTGGGATGGATGGACCCGTACGGCTGCTGCTGGTGGCAATGTGGCGGTGAACAACTCTTGCGGTGAGGCTTGGAACAATGCTTCGTTTGACATCCGTCAGGAAGTTCCCAACATGGCTGTTGGCGTATATGAAATTTCTGCTCAGGGATTCTATCGCTATCTGCGTGGTGACAACGCTTGGAATGCATGGCAGACACAAGAGTCTGAATATGTGAAGTCATCGCCCTGCTTTATTTACATGAACGACAACATGACCCCGTTCGTGAACATCTTCAGCGAGCCTATTCTGGAGAGCGAGAATATTTATTCGGGTGACTACAACACCTTCGTTGGTACAGATGCTGAGGGCAATGAAGTGAGATATGTATTCCCCAACAACATGGCCGACGCTGCTGCTGCTTTCGCCAAAGGTATGTTCACACAGTCTGCCTTTGGTGCTGTGACCAATGCTGAAGACATCATGAAGTTGGGCGTAAAGGGTAGCTCGAACCAAGGTGGTGACTCTTGGGTGATCTTTGATAACTTCACGCTGACCTACTGGGGAACCCAGGCTGAGAAGGTGAACGAGGCTCTGAAGGCTGCTATCGCAGAATGCACCGCCAAACTCGAGACCGTGGAAAGCGCCATGGCCAAGAGAAAGCTGGAGGCTGCCCTGGCTGATGCCGAGGCTGCTGTAGACGGCACTGATGGCGATGCCATGTTCCAGGTGCTGGCTGAACTCTACGCTGCCAAGAACTTTGAGTATGAGATCAAGCAGAAGGAAACTGAGCTGAAGGATGCCATTGCTGCTCTGAGCACTGTGCTTACCGCTCACGCCAGCGATGAGCTGCTTGAGATTATCACCATGGAGTATGAGCAAAAACTGGATCTCTACAACGACAGCATCAGCAATGGTGAGGACATCAGCTTCGAGTCGGCAACGGCTACGGTGAAGAATATGACCGATGAGTACAACAAGTACCTCGAACTGGAGGAAGCCTACAACACCCTGCAGACCGCTATCGAGAATGCTGAGGCTGGCGAAGAGGCTTGGGCTGCTAACGCTGAGGTGGTGCTGACCGCAGTTCAGACCAAGCTGGGTGCTGGTACTGCTGCTCTGCCCGTTGAGGCTATCGACGCTGAGATTGAGAAGATCGAGGGCGCTCTGACCGCCCGTCGCGCACCTGATGCCGACATGAGCAAGGCTACCGATAACGATCCTGTGGACGCAACAAGCTACATTGAGAGCGCCAAGTTCGAGAAGGCTGACTTCAACGACGACGGTGAGGACATCCTGGTGAACACCATCGACGGCTGGAAGCGCAACAGCGGCTGGACCGACGAACAGTGGAATGCTAATCCCTGCCGTGCATTCGGTGTGGATGCTAACCAGAGAGCTGCTCTTGCCTGCGAGTTCTGGAACACTACGTTCGACATCTATCAGACCCTCGTTGGCATTCCCAACGGAACTTACGAGATTCAGTGCAACGGCTTCGCCCAGTATAGCGACTACAAGACATACGTGGCCGATCCCAGTGCTCCAACTAACACCTTCCTCTATGCCATCTCTGCTCAAGACACCGCTGCTGTGGCTGTGTCGAGCATCTTCTCCGGCGTATCGGCTGAGAAGCTAGCTGCTGACTCACTGCCCGACCTCGTGAAGGGTGGCGATGCCAAGTATGTGCCCGGTGAGGGCGTTGTGACGCTTGCAAACGCTGAGGATGCAACCAAGACCGACACGGTGGGCTACATTCCTTCAAGCATGGTGGCTGCCGTGAAGTACTTCGAGGCTGGCAAGTACCAGAACAGCGTTGTGCTCAAGGTGACCGACGGCAAGCTGACATTCGGTGTGAAGTGTCCCACTCAGGAGTGGTCGGTATTCGACAACTTCAAGCTCATCTACTACGGAGATAACAGCGAGAAGCAGAATAGTGACAACGCCATGGGCATCGACCTGATTGACGCTGAGGCTCCTGTGGTACGCACCGAGTTCTTCTCGCTGAACGGTGTGCGCACACTGGCTCCGCAGAAGGGTGTGAGCATCATGCGCCAGACGCTGAGCAACGGTGTGGTAATCGTTAAGAAGATCCGTAACTAAGAACTACATGCACAGACGACGTAATCGCCTGATTCTCTGATAAAAAGGGACTGGGGGCGGGTCACGGAAGACCCGTCTCCGGTTCCTTCGTTTTTAAAATTTCATGGAGGAACACCGAACCTGAGGCTAAGAAAAACCAGCGAGACGGACAACAGCCGTCCAACAACATGACAGCTACTATGACTCAAGAGACACAATAGCCATCATTGTGGAAAAAAGACTAACATCCGTACTCCCGATGACTTCCGGCCTCTCCGGAACGAAGTGAAATACATAAAAAACAAAAACAATAATTAAAATCAAAACTATGAAACGTAAACTAATCGTAAGACACGGACGCAAGCTGGCTATGGCCGTTTGCGGCCTGCTGATGGGTTCAGCCTTGCTGCAGTCGTGCGAAGACGACCTGCTCACTGGCCAGCCCAGTTGGCTGGGCAACTCTATCTACGAGCGGTTGAGCGACGACCCTGACGGGCAGAAGTACACAGTCTTGCTGAGACTGGTGGACGACCTTGGACAGACCGAGGTGCTGAACCACACGGGATCGAAAACCATCTTCGCTGCCGACGACGAAGCTTTCGAACGGTGGTTCCGCAACAACTCGTGGGGTGTTCAAAGCTATGACCAGCTATCGTTGGCACAGAAGAAACTGCTGCTCAACACGTCGATGCTGAACAATGCCTATCTGATTGAACTGCTCTCGAATGCCAGCGGTGATCCTGTGCGCCGTGGCATGAACATGCGTCGTCTCACGGCTACGAGCATCTACGACACGGTGTCCATCATGCGGCCCGAACAGATGCCTAACACCAGTGACTGGGAGACGTTCCGTAATCAAAACAAGAGCGTCTACATGTTCAAGGATGCAACAGCAGCACCCATTATCCATTTCCTGCCTGAGTTCATGCGCAGCAATGGCTTCACTGAAGAAGATATCTACAAGCTGACCAACGGCCGCGCCCACTCGGTGGACTCGTCGTGGATCAATGGTGTGCGCGTAACCCATGAGAACATCACCTGTAAGAACGGTTACATCCACAAGGTAGCCGATGTGGTGGAGCCTGTGCAGAACATTGCTGAAATCCTGCGCTCGCATCCCAGCACAACCCACTGGGCCCAGCTCATCGACCGCTTCTCGGCACCTTATTATAATAGTACACTGCTGTCGGAGTACAACCGATTGTATCAGACCAACTACCTGCGTGAGGACTCGATGATTTTCAACTTGCGTTACTTCAGCAACATTTCGGAAGGACGTGTGTCGAACTCCTATCATCCCAACGGCGTGACACAGGCCGAGGCTACGCTCATCTACGACCCGGGATGGAACCAGTACATGTACCAAGACCCTGACCGCGACATGCACTACGATGCAGCCGCCATGCTGGCTCCTACCAACGATGTGCTTGATGCCTGGTGGAACAACAGCCCGCTGAAGACGCGTTACAAGGTGTGGGACAGCGTGCCGCAGAGTGTGCTGGTGGAACTGCTGAACAACAACATGATCGAGGCATTCGTGAACACCATCCCGTCGAAGTTTGACATGATTGTCGATGATGCCCAGGTTCGCATGGGTATCCAGCCTGAGGACGTGGACTCCTGCTTCATTGGCTGTAACGGCGTGGTCTACATGACCAACAAGCTATTTGCACCTAGCAGCTTTGCATCGGTGCTCTTACCCGCCATGGTGAATGAGAACATGAGCATCATGAACTGGACGCTGGACAACTCTGGTACAACTGGCGACAATATCGGTAACCGAAGTGTGGAAACATCGCCTAAGGATGTGCTGAACTTCAAGCCGCTGTTGAACTCAATGGAGGCTACCTACAGCCTGCTGCTGCCCACGAACGATGCCATGACGACTTATCGTGACCCGTGTAACTACGGTACGGCCAACGAGCTCCTCTTCCGATTCTATTATGATGATAAGACCAGCCAGAAGGCATATAAGGTGAAGGCCGAACGCTACCAGCTGGAGCGCGACCGCACCACAGGTCAGCTGACACGTAAGAAGTCGCCCACCTCCGATCCCGAACAGGATGTGATCAACAACCGTCTGAAGGACTTGGTCAACATGATTATCATCATTGGTACCTTGTCGCCTGAGCAGGAATACTACAAGACCCGTGGCGGTAGTGTGCTGCGCATCAAGAATGCGGGCACTCCGTCCATGACAGTGGAAGGCGGCTACCAGATTGAGAACAACCAGCCCATCATGGTGAAGGACACTGACATTGTATATAATAACAATTTGCCCATTGCCGTGACGGAGATCTACGACCAGACCAAGGAGACCAACGGAACGGGTAATGGTAAGTCCTACAGACTGGAGAGCGGCATCCCCATGGCCACCACCAAGTCGTGCTATAATGTGCTGAAAGAGCACAGCCAGTTCTCGGAGTTCTACAACCTGCTCAATACGAGCGACTCGACCACCCTGTTGACTACAACCATGGGTTCGAGCAGCAACACGAAGTATTGTAACAACGACAAGGGCGACAACCGTAACATCTCGCTCTTTGAAGGTTATAACTACACGGTCTACGTGCCTACGAACAGTGTGATTCAGGATCTCATTGCTCGTGAATACCTGCCTACGTGGAGCGACGTGGCTGCCATCAAGGATGCTGACTGGGCAGTGCCCGTGCCTGAAGGCTATGCCGACCTGGACAAGACAAAGAAAGACTCCGTGGACAAGGCACTGAAAGCAAAGCAGAAGGGACTGGCCTATCAGGCACGTGTCATCCTGCGCAACCGCATCAATGATTTCGTTCGCTATCACATCCAGGATAACTCGGTGTTCATCAATGGCGATCGTGTCACCAACGGACTTTATGAGACTTCGAAATTGAACCCGGAGAACAGCCGATTCTTCTCACTCACTGTCAGTGCTGACCAGTCGAACCTGAGCGTGTCTCCATTGTACGTCATGGATGCCAACGGTGACCCGCAGCCCTGTATTGACGATAACGGCAACGTGGTGCGCCGACTCAACGTGGAGAAGGGCGATGGCCTCTACAACCTGATGTTCCGTGAGTACTGGAACGAAGGAACAAAGTCCTTGTCGGGAGTCACCCCGGGCAGCGACACCGATCCGAACAAGATCATCTTCACCGTGTCTGACGGTGTGGTGCATCAAATCAACGGAGCCATGTTCTTCTCGAAGAATCAGATGACCTCCTGGAAAGAAGAGATCAACAAGTTAAAGGAAGCTAACGGAATTGCAACCAAATAAGTGCTATGAAACAACTCAGATTCATCATAATGACCATGCTGTGCCTGCTGAGCCTTGGAGCTCAGGCACAACAGATAACGTCGGTTCACGGTACCGTGAGCGACGACATGGGCCCGCTGATGGGTGCCACCGTGTGCGAGATTGACGCCACGGGGCGTATCATCGAGAGTGCCGTGACCGATCTGAACGGTAACTTCACAATGAAGGTGAAGAATCCGAAGGATAAGATCCGATTCAGCTACGTGGGCCTGAAGACTCAGACTTTGCCCATCAACAAGACCACCTTTAAGATTATGATGGCCTCGGCCACCATGCTGAAGGAGGTGACTGTGAAATCGAAAAAACGTATGCAGGGTAATGCACTGCCCATTCCCGAACGAGAAATCTCGTTTGCCACACAGACCATTTCAATGAAGGAATTCGAGGGTCTGGGCATGACCACCGTCGATGAGGCTCTGCAGGGTCGTATTGCCGGTCTTGATATTGTGACGGGCGGTGACCTGGGTGCCGGCTCAACCATGCGTCTGCGTGGTACGTCGAGTATCTCAGGCATGACCAACGGTAACCCCCTGATTGTGGTTGACGGTAACACCTGGAATGTCGATACGGAAGGCTTTGACTTCAATGCAGCCAACAACGAGAAGTTTGCAGAGTTGCTGAACGTGAACCCTGAGGACATCGCTTCTATCACCGTGCTGAAGGATGCTGCCGCTACGGCCATCTACGGTTCGCAAGGTGGTTCAGGTGTTATTGAAATCACCACCAAGCGTGGTGCCCGTGGTAAACCACGTCTTACCTACACACTGAAACTTACGGGTCGCTACCAGCCGAAGGGCTATGATTTGCTGAACGGTGACGACTACACGATGCTGCTCAAGGAAAGCTACTTCAATCCGCAGCAGAGCGACGCTGCCTCGAACATCAGGGAGCTGAACTACGATCCGACGTTCTCGGAATATGAGCAGTACAACAACAACACTGACTGGTATGATGCCGTGACCCAGTGGGGTCTGCTTCAGAACCATTACATCACCGTGTCGGGTGGTGGTGAGAAGGCCACTTTCCGTATTTCGGGCGGTTATGACCATGAGACCAACTCGGTAATCGAACAGAAACTGCAGCGCTTCTCAACCCGTGTGAATCTGGACTACAACGTGAGCCAGCGCATCCGTGTGTCGACCAACTTCAATATGACCTACACGAAGAAGAAGATGAACAGTGACAATCTGCTGTCACTGGCGCTGAAGAAAATGCCGAACATGAGCATCTATGAACAGTATCCGTCGGGAGTCCTGCAGGGACAGGACAGCGAAGCCTACTACACCATGTTGCAGAGTGGTTCGGAAGTCTTTAAGGACGATCAGCGTGTCTACGTGAATCCGGTGGCCAGTGCCCGCCTTGCTGATAACAAGAGCGACGCCTACAACATGTCGCCTGAGCTGATTCTGAACTACCACCTCCTTGGAATGGACGAAGACCACTGGCAGCTGAACTGGCGCGGTGCTGTCTACATGAACATTTTCAATGAGTATGTGGACCGCTTCTATCCCGCTGAACTGAAGACCGTGAGATGGAATGAGGGTATCAATACAACTTATTCAGGTTCATCAAAGAGCGTGTCGTTTACGACCAAGCATACACTGACGCTGATTCCGCACTTCACTAACAAGGATCATTCGGCCATGGCCATGGGACGTTTCGAGTTGAACACCGGTTCGTCGAGCGGACAGTCGGCCGATGGTAAGGGCCTGCCTTCGGGTGGTATTACCAGTCCTGATGCTGGTGCTATCATCACAGGTCTGAGCAGTAGCTATGGTGATTGGCGCAATATGTATTTCACCTTCTCGGCACACTATGCTTATAAAGGACGCTATGTGGCTGACTTCACGCTGCGTGCTGACGGTACTACCAGATTCGGACCGGGCCACCGCTGGGGTTACTTCCCTGCCGTTTCCTTGCGTTGGAACGTCATCGACGAACCTTGGATGAAGTGGAGTCACAAGTGGCTTTCAATGCTCTCTGTTCGTCCCAGCTGGGCACATGTGGGTAACCAGCCGAACAAGGACTTCCTCTATACGGTGGTCTATTCGGGAGCTCCTGCCTATCTGGACATGAACGGTCTGATGAAACCCGACGGACTGCGTCTGTCGAACATGAGATACGAAAGCAAGACTGACTTCAACTTAGGTATCGACTTAGGATTCCTTGACGACCGCCTGCGCCTGACTGTGGAGGCTTATCATTCCACGGTTGACGACATGCTTCTGCAAAACTTCCGTGTTCCGTCGAATTCCGGTTTCACCACACTGGGCGTGAAGAACAATGGTAAGATGCGCAATATAGGTTGGGAATTCCATATTGATACCAACCGCCTGATCAAGGCAGGCAAGTTCTCGATGGACATGAACGTGAACTTCGGTAACAACAAGAATGAAATCCTGGAACTCGACGAGAACACCTTAAAGTCGTATAACACTACGGTGAATAATGAGAACCGCCAGGTGCTCACACGTATTCAACTGCACAACCCGTTCGGTTCTATCTACGGTTTCAAGTCTCAAGGTGTCTATAACTGTTCTTATGATTTCCTGGAGACGCAGTGGGAGTCGAACACGCTCATCAAGAATACGTACACGACTTACAAGCAGTTCGTTGATGCTTTCCTGACTGGTGATCTGCCTCAGGAATTCTACGATGTACGCGGCTGGACCAAGCGACCCATGACAGCTCCTGTGGCCCGCAATGCCGACGGTGGTGTAATTGTTGACGATGAGGGCAAGCCCAAGAAGATGATGTTCGCCTACGTCAATGCTGGTACTGGACAGACGGGACGTAACTATGAGTTCAAGGGTGGTGATGCCATCTATGAGGACATGAACCACGACGGTAACATCAATGCACTCGACATTGTCTACCTCGGTTCTTCACTGCCTAAGCTGACTGGTGGTTTCGGATTCAGTTTCAACTACGGAGACTGGCGTCTCTCGACCCAGTTCACCTATCGTATCGGCAACAAGATTGTGAACCTTGCCCGCCTTGATTCTGAGGCCATGTCGACCAATAACAACCAGGCTCAAGCCGTGAACTATCGCTGGCGCAAGGAAGGCGATGAGACCAGCATTCCGCGTGCGCTGTATGGCAACAACCAGTATAACACGTTAATCAGTGATCGTTTCGTAGAGAAGGGCGACTTCCTGCGCATGAGCTACATTCAGCTTTCATACGCACTGAAGAAGAAAGACCTTACATGGATTGGCCTGAACAAGTTGAGCTTCTACGTGAGTGCCAACAAGCCTTTCGTTATCACCAAGTATTCGGGTGTTGACCCTGAGGTGAACTACGGTGGCTATGGTCCTGCTTGCGACTCTGGCCAGACGCCTCCTTCACGTTCCTACACCTTGGGTATGACCGTGGAATTCTAAGAGAGATTCAATATGGATGATTGAAAATTGAAGATTATGAAAAAGGACAATATATATAATAAGGTGAAAGGACTGGTAGCCGTGTTGCTGATTGCTCCGTTCTCAGCACTTCTCCTTACAGGCTGTGAAGACTTCTTTGAAGTGGAGCCACAGGACAGAATTACGCTGGAGAAGTTCTGGAACGAGAAATCTGACGTCAACAATGTGCTCATGAGCTGCTATTCGGCCATGCAGTCCAGCAATATGATTGGCCGTATGATGGTCTGGGGTGAGTTCCGTTCAGACAATGTCTATACTGGTTCCAATACCGACAAGGACGTTAGCTTGGAACGTGTGTTGGAAGAGAATATCGATCCCAGCAATGCCTATACAGCCTGGAATGAATTCTACGGAGTCATTAACCGTTGTAACACCGTGATGCTCTATGCACCGCAGGTGGCTGCCAAGGATCCTGCCTATTCTGAAACTGAATTAAAGGCTACCATTGCCGAGGCAACAGCCATCCGCGCCCTGTGTTACTTCTACCTGATTCGTACGTTCTGCAACGTTCCTTACACTACGGAAGCCTATATCGACGACACCAAGAAGCGTGATATTGCTCCTACCAGCTTTGATGTTGTGCTTGACAGCCTGATTAGCGATTTGGAACGTGTACAGGACGATGCCATGACACGTTATCCTGAGAGCGATAGCGAGAAGGCACTCTACAACACAGCACGCATCACGCAGGCAGCTATCCATGCCATGCTGTGTGAGATGTACCTGTGGAAGGAGGACTATGACAATTGCGTGAAGTATGCCGATTTGGTCATTGACTACAAGAAGAAGCTCTATGATACGAAATATGCCGGTTACATCATGGATTCTGACAATCGACTGAACGGTTATCCGCTCGTACTTGATTGGGAAGGACGTAATTCCTACTACTTCGGCAATGCTTACACATCCATCTTCGGAAGCGGAAACTCTGATGAAGGCATCTTGGAGTTGACTTACTCGAGTAATACGGGTATGTTGCGTAACGGAGCGGTGAATACCTTCTATGGCTTTGGTTCTGGTAACGACTTGCGCGGCTATGTAGGCCCATCGACTTATGTTTCCAGTGATATTGAGGATGAGAAGTTCGATGTGTTCAAGAGCAAGTACGACACACGCTATTATGAGAATATTTATCCTCATGGCAACAAGGTCTTCAGTATTGGTAAGTCCGTGATAAGAACAGTCCTCGTGAGCGTGCAGAACAGCACAAAACCCGTTGCTGCCTATAGCAGCGGCTATGCGAAGGACAATAACTATTCGAACTGGATTATCTACCGCTTGTCTGACATCATGCTGCTGAAGGCTGAAGCCCTGGTGGAAAAAATGGACAATGCCAATGATGCCACGGTGAACAACACCCTGCGTCAGCAGGCCTTCTCGCTTGTGAATGCCGTCAACAAACGTTCGGTATGCCAGACCAACTTGACTGATACGTTGGTCTATCGTGAATACAACACCAAGGCCAAGTTGCAGACGCTTGTTCTTCAGGAACGTCAGCGTGAGCTCATGTTTGAGGGCAAGCGTTGGTTCGACTTGGTACGCCGTTCGCTACGTGATGGCAATGCCGATTACTTGGTAAGCTGCATATCGCAAAAGGGTCTGGAGAATGCATCGCTGGTGAGCAACCGCATGAAGTCAACGAAGACGTGGCCTGGTCAGATATTCTGGCCTTACAACCTCGACGAGACCAAGGTGAGTGAGCCTCTGGCCAAGAACCAGAATCCTGCTTATCCCAGTGGTGAAGACGGATCCATCAAGACGTCAGCCAACTGATGCAAAGAATGAGTAAATTGTAACGACGATAAGACATTAAGAATTATGAAACTGAAAACCAAGATATTCGCATTGCTTGCCATGGTGGTCATGGCATCGCCCGTGCTGACGTCGTGCTCTGATGAGCCCGATAGCGAGCACTACGCTACGTTCACGGGCGAGATGATGAGCGACTACTTGAAGAACCGCTCTCAATACAGTCAGTTTACGGCCATTGTAGAGCGTGCCGGACTTATGGACCTGCTTTCTTCGTATGGCTCCTACACTTGCTTCCTGCCCACAGATACAGCTGTGAACACCTACCTGACGAGTCAGGGTTACACATCAGTGGAACAGCTGACTCCCGGTCAGTGTGACACGATTGCCCGTACCCATCTGACCCGTGGCATTTATACCACCTTTAAACTGAAAGGTAATGTACAGAACATGAACCGCCGCGTCATCGAGGTGAAGGACAGCCTGATGGACGATGAGACTGTGATTATTCTGAATAAGAAAGCCAAGATTTTCCGTGAGTTGCAGGATGACTCAGTGGAAAACGGAGTAGTACATCCCATTGACATGGTGCTTGAAAGCTCAAGCAGTACGGCTGTTGACCTGGTGGGTCAGAATCCTAACCTGAGCATCTATTCAGAAGCTTTGAGACTGACGGGACTCTATGACATCATGCTGGCCTATAAGGACAACTCTTACGAACAGCCCAAATACCAGTACCATTACTGGTCAGGTGCTGAGCCTGAAGAGGTGGCCATTGCTCCTGAGGAGAAGCTCTATGGATTCACGGCCTACATGGTGCCTGACGACGTTCTGATGAAGAAGTACAATATTCCCGATCCCGCCAATGGCATGGAGGCAAGTATCCGCGCCCTTTGGCAGTTGGCCAAGAGCATCTACGATGTGACTTATCCGTCTGATAAGGACAAGGACTACACGGACTTCGACCATCTTACTGATACGCGCAATCCGCTCTATCGCTTCATGGCCTACCATGTGGTTACCCGTAAGTTTGCTCAGTATGCCTATGATGAAATGACTGTACGTGACGACCTGGGAATCTTCATTGACGAGATGAACCCCACTGAGTGGTACGGCACCCTGCTGCCTTTCACCCTGTTGAAGGTGGAGAAATTTACGGCAACCAATGCGGCCAAGAATAGTCATGCCACGAAGAATGATATTTATCTGAACCGTCGCTATGACAAGTTCTATCAGATTGAAGGCAGCCATGTGTCGCGTACCGTGGAGACCGAATATGACAATCACGGTGTGAACGGCGACTATTACTACATTGACGACATTGTGGCCTTCGACCTGCAGACGCGTGACGTGGTAGACAACTGTCGTATGCGTTTCGACATGTCGTCACTTTTCCCCGAGCTGACCACCAATGGCCACCGCATGCAGGGTGACTACACCCGTGGCCGTGTGGATGCCATCATCAATAACGACCCTGACATTGGTTACAACTATTATTATCCCGACGGCTATCTTGATGGCGTGAGCATGCGTGGTACAGGTTACTTTGTCTATCGTCACCCGCGCCAGGGCTACTGGTCATACAGTGGTGATGAGATGATTACTCAGGGTAACTTCGATGTTAGTTTCCGTCTGCCGCCAGTGCCCGTTGAAGGCGACTATCAGGTGCGTCTGGGCTATGCAGCCATGGCAGGTGTCCGCACCATCGCCCAGTTCTACTGGGGTGAAGACCCTGTGCCTACCAAGCCGGAAGATACCCCTGTCGACATGGACGTACAGATGGACAATGCCGCCCTTCTTGGTACGGCCTTCACCTTCGAAATTGAGGATGCCAATGGCAACCCGCAGGAGAAACGTTATTCAGAAGTTCGTGAAATGGCCAACAATGGTGATGAGGAAGCACTTGAGCTGATTTCGAATGACCAGAAAGTACTCAAGAACAAGGGCTACTATCGTGGTGCCTACGGCTGTGGCTGCGGACATACTGACGGTGTGAAGCATCCTCAGAAGAACAAGACCCACTTCTGTGACATTGCACAGACGTTCCGTAAGGTCATTTGCGAAGAGCACATGGTACCAGGAAAGAACTACTACTTGCGCATTCGTAAGGCAACCAAGATTAAGAAGAACCGAGACGAGTGCATGCTTGACTATATTGAAGTGGTACCCAAGAGCGTCTATGGCGTGAGCGATGGCGAACAAAAGGAAGACGACTTCTAAATCATTGAAATTTGACTATTGAACATTGAAGATTATGATTATGAAAAATATCAAGAATGTCCTCTTAGGCTGTCTTGCGACTTGCAGCATTGCAGTGGCTCTCACGGCCTGCACTGACAAGTGGGACGACCACTACGAAGCCGGTGCGCCTGACAAGATGAATGCAGGCACACTGTGGCAGGCTCTTGAGCAGAATAACGAGTTGAGCAACTTCCTTCGTGTTGCCCAGGCCACAGGCTTCGACCGTTCGCTCAAATCCAGTCAGGTATTCACGGTGTTTGCCCCTACAAATTCCAACTTCTCCCAGCAGCAGGCCGATAACTGGATTGCCCTTTACAAGATGCAGAAGTACAAGGCTTCCACACTGGCTGAGGCAGAGGCAACCGAGGCACTTTACAACAGTTCCGGTTTTACTGGCAAGAAGGACACCCTGCGTGATGCCGTCAATGAGGCTATTGTGCAGTTT
The DNA here is from genome assembly GCA_947304695.1 of uncultured Prevotella sp. The sequence goes on along the minus strand of CAMZBS010000001.1, from coordinate 8,813 downwards.
GTGGAGAACCACATTGCCCGTTACACCCATTCCGTATCTCCTACCACTGAAGATTCTATCGTGATGATGAACGGCAAGTACGTGGTACTGACGTCTCAGTCCTTTGGTGACGAGAAGTTGCTTTCTACCAACGATCTTTATGAGAACGGCGTGCTCTTCACGTTAGAAAAGCCTTTGCCCTACATCCACAACATCTTTGAGTATCTGAAGACTGACAGCAGTATTGACAGTCTGTCATCTTTCTTCTACAGTCCCCACTACTACCAGTACTATTTGAATGAGAAGCTCAGCGTTCCTGGTGGTGTGGTGGATGGCAAGACTGTCTACCTTGACGAAGTGTATGACATGGAGAACCAGCTGTTTGATCTGATTGCTCCCATCAACCACGAAGACAGTACCTATTGGATGGTGGCTCCCACCAACGAGGTTTGGGACAGTTTGGTGACTGAGTACACCAATTACTTCAACTACAATGATCAGGTAGGTAAGCGTGACTCGCTGGTTTGGGCCATGCCTCGACTGGCCATCACTTGTGGCACGGTGTTCAGCCGCACGAGGAATACCGACGAGGCACTGAAGGACTCGGCCATGTCGACCAACGCGGTGGAAGCTGAATATCGCAAGCGTCGCTGGGGAAATGAGAATTTGGCCTATTACCAGTACATGAAGCCCATGGAAAGCGGCCACGTGCTTGACACTACAATCACTGAGAATGTGTTGTGCAGTAATGGTGAGATTTTCAAGGCTTCAAAGTGGGCCATCGACAAGCGCCAGACTTTCATGCGCGATATTTATGTTGAAGCTGAAAATGCTTCCACTGTAATTGACGTAAAGGCCACCAATAAGAGACTGGGTGTCAGAACAGTGCAGAAAGGCAATCCGTTCTATGGACATGTGTCAAACAACAAGTACCTGGAAATCAACCCTTACAACTCCCATAATGGCAACCCGATCATTTCGTTTGATATTCCGGATGTATTGTCGAATGTGGGCTATGACATCTATCTTGTCACCGTTCCCGCCGAGGCTATCGATACCACAGAGAATCTGATAACCCAGCGTCCCAGCACGTTCCATGCCTTTATGATTTATAAAGAGCAGGATGGCCACGGCCCGGATGTCCGTTCGGCAACCGAGGAAGACCTGATGCAGAAGAATGTCAAGGGCGCCAAGGATTTGGACTTCTTTGACACCCGTGCTCACGTCATGGACACGCTCCTGCTGGCCGAGAACTTCAAGTTCCCCACCTGCACGTATGGTTTGTCGAGTGGTCAGGTCTATCTGCGCATTCAGAGCGCTATTGATGGCTTTGACTACACCTTCGATGACTACACCAATACGCTCCGCATCGACTGCATAGTGCTTCGTCCCCATGAGGCTACTAAAGAGTAAGACAGAAGTAACGAACCTAAGAAACAAGATACGAACGATATGAAACGATATATCTTATTTGGACTAACCCTGCTGATGGCGTTCCCGCTGAGTGTTGCCGCTCAGGACGACGAGGACATGGACGAGGAGACCGAAGCCACCGTGCGAAAGATTACTCCCAAGAAGAAGCAGTATGAGACCCGCACCGTGAAAGGTCGCGTGCTCGACGCCAGCACCAATAAGCCCCTGTCGGGTGCCATTGTGCAGGCCGTGGAATTTGATGGCTACAGTGTGCTGACCGAAGATGACGGCACCTACGAGCTGAAGTTGCCTGTCTTTGCCACTTCGGTTTACGTCACCCTGCCCGACTTCAATTCCGTGCGTCTGGGTTTGGGACGTGATGAGCAGCAGGCCGATGTACGTCTGTACTCCTCCATGTTCGATGCCGACTACAGCAAGGAAATGAATGTGCGCAGTGACTATACGGCCAATGACTTCAAGTACACCAATGCCGTGAATATCAAGGATGAAATCCAGAAACAGCTGGGTGCCTATGCCTACACGCTGAATCATAACGGCACACCAGGCGTGGGCGGCGTAATGTTCGTGCGTGGTCTGAACTCGTTGAACGTCAATGCCCAACCCCTGATTGTCATTGATGATGTGATTGTTGACCAGCAGTACAGTCGTCCTGTGGTTCATGATGGCCTGTACAACGACATTCTTTCCAACATTAACCCCAGCGATATCGAGAGCGTCACCGTGCTGCGCAATGGTACGGCCCTCTATGGAGCCAAGGGTGCTAATGGTGTGATTCTGATCAAGACCAAGCGCAGCAACTCAATGGCTACCCGCATCACGGCTTCGGCTTCGGCAGGCATCACGCTTGAGCCCAAGTACCTGTCGGTGATGAATGCCAGCCAGTACCGCTCCTATGCTTCAGACCTGCTGAAGTCCACGGGAACCCGCCTGAGCGACTTCCAGTTCCTGAACGAGAATCCAAGCTACTATTATTATAATTTGTACCATAATGAGACCGACTGGAAGGACTACGTCTATCGTACGGCAGTGACCCAGAACTACGGCATCAATGTGGAAGGTGGCGACGCTGTGGCCAACTACAACCTGTCAGTAGGCTACACGAAGGCACAGAGCAACCTGAAGGAGAACGACCTGGATCGCCTGAACATCCGTTTCAATACCGACATCTCGGTTACAGCGAATCTGGATGTGAAGTTCGACGCATCGTTCACCAACCAGACACGCAATCTTCGCGACGACGGTGCACCGTCAGGTTACGATGAGCGCACGCCGACGGCTCCCTCGTTCCTGGCCTACGTTAAGAGCCCATTCCTGAACCCCTATAGCTTCGGTCAGGGCCGGTTCTCTGACAGCAAGTGGGAAGTCCTCCCCGAATCTTATCTGGACCAGGCGTTAAGCCAGTATACCCAGTACAACTGGCGGTTGGCCAATCCCCCGGCTCTGAACGAGTATGGCGATGCTGAAAACAAGAACCGCTTTGAGAACTCACTGCTCAACATTGCCGTAACGCCGAAGTTCTCATTCAATTCCCACCTGTCCTTGCAGGAGCACTTCAGCTACAATCTGGTAAACACCAACGAGAAGTACTATGTGCCCGTAAACGGTATTCCTTCTTACTTTGTTGCTTCAGTTGGAGCAATTCGTGAAAACGAGGTTCGTTCGCTCTTCTCTCGCCAGAGTTCAGTTCAGAGCGACACCCGTTTGATGTGGAACAACCGCTACAATGCCCACAGCATCAACGTGTTTGGTGGTGTGCGTATTATGTGGGACAGCTTCAAACTGAACAACCAGGTGGGTTACAACACAGGTTCCGACAAGACACCGCAGATGAATTCTTCTCTGTTGAACTCAGCTACCGTGGGCAACACCGACAACTGGAACAGCATCACATGGTATGGCCAGGCCGAGTACAACTACATGAGCCGCTATTATGTGCAGGCCAATCTGACGATGGACGGTTCTTCGCGCTTCGGCAAGGAAGCCGGACTGAAGCTGTTGAAGGCAGGTTGGGGCATCTTCCCGGGTGTGCAGGCATCATGGGTGGTGACCAATGAACCTTGGATGGCAGGTGTGAAGGGCATCAACTATCTGCGCCTGACGGCAGGCTTCGATGTCAGCGGTAACGACGATATCGACTATAACGCTGCTCGCAGCTACTTCCATGCCAAGACATTCCTGCAGGGCGGTGACCGCGCTTCGGGTCTGTCATTCGCAGGCATTGGCAACGACGAGATCCAGTGGGAGACCACACGCCGCTTCAATGTAGGCTTGGAAGCACATTTCATCGACAACCGCTTGGCCGTAAACTTCAATTACTTCCGTTCCAAGACCGACAACCTCCTGACCTATCAGGCCCTGGGCTATCTCTCAGGTCTTGACCAGAACTGGAGCAATGCAGGTAAGCTACAGAACGAAGGCTTCGACGTTTCGTTCACCGCCAAGGTGCTGGCCCTGAAGGACTGGCAGTGGCAGGTGGGAGCCAGCATGGGCCACTACAAGAACAAGATTACCGAGCTGGCCGACGGTGCCAATGAAATCATGACCGAGGCTTACGGTGCTACTATCCTGACCCGTGTGGGTCAGCCGGCCAACCTGTTCTATGGCTATCGCACCGACGGTGTCTTTGCCACCACAGCCGATGCAGACAATGCAGGACTCTATATCCTGGGCGACAACGGTATCACCAAGAACTATTTCGAGGCAGGCGACATGCGCTTCGTCGATCTCTATGACGATCCCAGTTACAAGGGCCGTATTGACGAAAACGACCGCACCATCATCGGCGATCCCAACCCCGACATCTACGGCAACATCTTCACTTCGCTCAGTTGGAAGCGCCTGAAGCTCGACATGCGTTTCAACTACTCTCTTGGCAACGATGTCTACAACTACATGCGTTCACAGCTTGAGGGCGGTTCGCGCTTCATGAACCAGACCACCCGTATGCTGCAGCGCTGGCAGATTGAGGGTCAGGAGACCGACGTGCCCCGCATCTACTTCCAGGATCCCATGGGCAACAGCCGTTTCAGCGACCGCTGGATTGAGGACGGCAGCTACCTGCGCCTGAAGACCGTCACGCTCTCCTACAACCTGCCCCTGAACACACAGTTCATCCAGGGCTTGCAGTTCTGGATTCAGGCCAACAACGTGTTCACGATCACCCGCTATCTGGGCAGCGATCCTGAGTTCTCCTATACGGGTTCCGTACTGGGTCAGGGCATCGATGTTGGACAGCTGCCTCAGAGCCGTTCACTGGTGGCTGGCGTGAAGATCAGCCTGTAATGCGCTTTGCTAATGAACCGTGAATAGTGATTAATGAATAATTAATATTGAATGATTATGACGAGTTTCAAGACAAAATATTTCCAGAAGGCCGGTCGGGTGTGTTGCGGCATTGCTGCCGCACTGGTGAGTGCCTTCGCCCTCACTTCCTGTGATGATTTCTTCGAGCAGGATTCCGACCACGTGCTCTTTGCCGACAAAGACCATCTGAACAATTCCGTCGACACCATGTATTCCGTGGTTGGTATCATGAGCAAGATGCAGGCCATTGCCGACCGCACCATCCTCCTGGGCGAGGTGCGCGCCGATCTGGTCGAGGTGACCGATGTTGCTTCGGCCGACCTGCGCCAGATGGCTTTGTTCGAGATAGACGACGACAACATCTACAACCAGCCACGCGACTATTACGCCATCATCAACAACTGTAACTACTTCATTGCCAATGCCGACACCGCTTTGAAGAACAACCGCGACCAGTACATCTTCCGTCGCGAGTATGCAGTTGTGAAGGCATACCGTGCGTGGGCTTATCTGCAGCTGGCACAGATCTATGGGCAGGTACGCTACTTAACCGAACCCATCCTGACCAAGCAGGATGCCGACAAGGAAGACAACTATCCCATGCTGGGCATCAGAGACTTGTGCCTCCGCCTGATAGACGACCTCGAGCCGCTTGTGCCCACCTACGCCACCGAATATCCCGCTTATGGCGAAATAGCCCATGTCGACACCCGCCTGCTCTACTTCCCGCTCTACATCATGCTGGGCGAGTTGCAACTGTGGGCTGCCCAGTCGAAGGAAGACTACTGGAAGGCAGCGGTGTACTATTACAACTACATCTCTACCCGCAACGGTCTCAACTCTGCCTATACCACCGGCACCGAACAGCTGCTTTGGACGGCCGACAATTCGCTGCCCTCGTCGTGGACCAAGCCAGCTACTGGCATAGGCAATGGCTATCTTTGGGTGGGCGAAAGCTATAGCAACCGATCGGAACTCATCACCATGATAGCCGGTGACTCAGCCCGTGTAGATGGTAACTACAGTGAGCTGCGTAACATCTTCAACAGCACCCAGTATAATGACTACCACCCCAGCCTGGTTCCTTCGAAGGCTCTGCAGGACATCTCTGAGGCCCAGATCTATTGCTTTGTGACTGAAGATGAAGACACCCTCTATGCCCAGCGCGATCTGAACGACCATCTCACCGGTGACCTGCGTCTGGCCGACATGTGGTATACTCAGGACAATGTGCTCAACACCAGCACCAACGAGCGCCTCACCTATCAGTACATTGAGAAGTACACCTCGCGCAACGTCCACATCTGGCGTCGCCAAATGGTCTACCTCCGTATGGCCGAGGCCCTGAACCGTGCAGGATACCCACGCTTTGCCTTCGAGATTCTGCAGGAAGGAGTGAGCGACCGCAACATTGCCCGCGACGTGCTGCCCTATTATTCTAAGAGCGACTCCGCCCGCATCGCCTCTACCTTCAGCTTCCCCACGTCGCTCTATGTGCTGGCCAAAGACCCCAACTACACCCAGAACACCCAGGGCATCCACAGCCGTGGTTCTGGCAACAGTGCTGCCAACCAGTACTACCAGTTCCCCGAGTTCACCACTGCCGACTCGCTCGAGCTTCAGATCGACTCCATCGAGAAGCTCATCGTGACCGAGGGAGCCCTGGAGTTTGCCTTCGAGGGCTATCGTTACTACGACCTCATGCGTGTGGCACTGCGCCGCAACGATCCCTCTTTCCTGGCCGACCGCATCTATGCCCGTCGTGGCATAGACCACGTGGGAGAGATAAAGAGCGAGATCAAGAAGGACCTCTACAACACCAGCTCCTGGTATCTCAGCTGGAAGGGCAAGATTGGATTAGGCAAGTAGCCGTTTCTTCTATCTGCCTGATAATCAGCACTTAGAATCTACTTTGCAATGAAGGCTCAGTTGTGTCGCAACTGAGCCTTCATTGTGTCATAACTGAGCCTCAGCTATGTTGCAGCTGAGGCTCGGTTGCAAATCACTGTAATTTTAGCAGTCCTGAAACACTTTTTCAGCGTTTTGCTTGCGGGATTGAAAAAAAAGTCGTACCTTTGCACCCGTTCAGTGGAATGAGGGGCTTGACAAGAGTCCCTCATTTCTGTTATAATTACAAATCATCGAATGATTACAAAGGACACAATCAAAACATTGGTGGAAGAGTGGCTGAAGAAGGGCGACTACTTCCTGGTAGACATCGTGATGGATGGCGACCGCATCGTCATCGAGATTGACCACGCCGACGGTGTGTGGATAGAAGACTGCGCCGAGTTGAGCCGCTACCTGCAAGAAAGCATGGGCGACGAGCTGGGCGACTATGAGCTTGAAGTGGGCTCAGCAGGCATCGGCCAGCCGTTCAAGGTGGAGCAGCAATATGTGAACCACGTTGGCGATGAGGTTGAGGTGCTTCAGGCCGACGGCAAGAAACTCACCGGAGTGCTCAAAAGCGTGGAAGGCCGCCAGTTTGTTGTCACGGTCAAGGAGAAACAGCTTCTCGAAGGCAAGAAGCGTCCTGTGATGGTCGAAGTCGACAAGACGTTCTCCATGGACGAGGTGAAGAGCACCAAGTATGTACTGAATTTTAAATAAAAAAAAGATATGGCAATAAAGAAAGACGCGAAAGGTCCTTCTATGTTTGAGACCTTTCAGGAGTTCAAGGAGACCAAGAATATCGACCGCACTACGTTGGTGAGCGTGCTCGAAGAGAGCTTCCGCAATGTGCTGGCCAAGATGTTCGGCAGCGACGAGAACTTCGATGTGATTGTAAACCCCGACAAGGGTGACTTCGAAATCCACCGTAACCGCATTGTGGTTGCCGACGGTGAGGTGTCCGACGAAAACAAGGAGATCGCACTGGCCGAGGCTCAGAAGATTGAGCCCGACTATGAGGTGGGCGAGGAAGTGAGTGAACCTGTTGACTTCGCTCGCTTCGGACGCCGTGCCATCCTGAACCTGCGCCAGACACTGGCTTCGAAAATCCTTGAGCTGGACCACGACGCACTCTATCAGAAGTACAAGGACAAGGTAGGCACCATCGTCTCGGGCGAGGTCTACCAGATGTGGAAGCGTGAGGTGCTCCTCATGGACGACGAGGGCAACGAACTCCACCTGCCCAAGCAGGAGCAGATTCCTGCCGACAGCTACCGCAAGGGTGAGACCATTCGTGCCATTGTGAAGGAGGTGCAGAACGAGAACAACAATCCGCGCATCATCCTCTCGCGCACCAGTCCCGACTTCCTGAAGCGACTGCTCGAAGCCGAGGTGCCTGAGATTAACGATGGCCTGATAGCCATTCGCAAGGTAGCCCGCATGCCGGGTGAGCGCGCCAAGGTGGCTGTTGAGAGCTTCGACGACCGCATCGACCCCGTAGGTGCCTGCGTAGGTGTAAAAGGTTCGCGCGTGCATGGCATTGTGCGTGAGCTGCAGAATGAAAACATCGACGTCATCAATTTCTCTTCCAACACGCAGCTCTTCATCCAGCGTGCACTCTCACCGGCCAAGGTTACCAGCATTACGCTCGACGAAGAGAACCACAAGGCCGAGGTCTACTTGCAGCCCGAGGAGGTCAGTCTGGCCATTGGTAAGGGCGGCATGAACATCAAGCTTGCCTCCATGCTCACCGAGCACACCATCGACGTGTTCCGCGTTGTTCCCGAAGGTGCCGACGACGATGAGGACATCTATCTCGACGAGTTCTCTGATGAGATTGACCAGTGGGTCATCGATGCCATCAAGGCCATCGGTCTCGACACAGCCAAGGCCGTGATCAATGCTCCTCGCGAGATGCTCATTGAAAAAGCTGACCTTGAGGAAGAGACCGTAGACCACTTGTTGGAAGTGCTGAAGGCAGAGTTCGAATAAGTCTCTATGCCCCCTAAGTTAGGGGGTTGGGGGTCTGAACGAGCCAGCCAATCTAAACATTAGGGATTGTAAAGAAAAAGCGTAATCAATTAAACGGGGGTGTTCAGACCCCCAACCCCCTGATTTAGGGGGCTCGAAAAATATGGGAATAAGACTAAATAAAGTATTAACAGAACTGAATATAGGACTTCAAACGGCAGTTGATTTCCTGAAAA